>CAYWFP010000075.1:0-20390 GCA_964457365.1 uncultured Planctomycetaceae bacterium | reverse complement strand
CGCGCGCGCCTGAGCGACGGGGAGTCGACCTGCGAAGTGGAGATCGTCGGCGGCGCTGCTTCGATACGGAAACGGTTTCGTCGAAGCGATCACTTTTTCGTCAGATGAGCCAGCAGGAAGCCGAGGACGTCCACCGGTTGCGAGACGGCGTTCTCGTCCACGCCCCTGGCGTACACGCTGCACTCCAGTCCGACCTCTTGGGCGCGCTGCCAGAGCGCGTCGGCGTGCCGCGTGGCTTGCGGTTTTCGCCGCCGGCAACCGCATGGCATACAAAGAGCATCGCGAGCAAATAGACGGTTTATCGAGCGATGAGCATGGGTTTACTTCATTTCATGAAGTCAGTCGAACGTCGGCACGAAGTCGCGGACGAAATCCTCGGCCTCTTCGGGCTTCTCCCGCAGCGGGGCCAGTTCTCCGGTCAGCGCCTGCGCCAGCAGCCCCTCGATATCGGCCGCGCCGTCTGCGCTCGCATCCAGGCTGAGCAGGCCCTCGCCGAGCGCGAGCATCTGCGCGGCGGCCTGTCGTTGTTTCGATTCGATCCGGTGCTGCCGGTAGAGGTGCCCCGCGACGACCAGCAGCAGCACGCTTCCCAGCGCCAGCGCCGGCAGCCACAACGGCCGGCGTGCGCACGAAGGTTTTTTTTCGGCTTCGGCCCGGCGTACCGCCGAGAGCGCCTTCGCGGCCAGAAACGGCGGCAGCGGTTCGCTTTCGTCCGGCGCGGTCTGCCGCAGCGCCAGGTCGACGCGCCGCGCCTCCCGGTAATGCGCGTGGCAGCGGTCGCAGCGCGCGAGGTGCGCGACCAAACCGGGCGGGAGTTCGCGTCCGCCGTCGAGCGCCGTGTCGATCAGCCATTGCCGGTACTTGCAGAGCATTGCAGTTCTCCCTCCGGTTCGGATTCCGGCACAGACGTCGGCGCCGCCTCCGCCGTCTCCAGCGTCCGCGCCAGACGTTTGCGCGCGCGGTGAAGCATGACCTTGACATGGACGTCGGTCTTGCCCATGACCGCGGCCACCTCCTTGACCGGCATCGCCTCGTGGTAGTGCAGCCAGACCGCCTCGTACTGGTCTTTCGACAGCGCCGTCCGCGCGCGTTCCCAGAGCGCGTCGGCGGAGGAGGCGCGGGCGGCCGCCGCGGCCGGATGATCCTGCACCACCCGGTCCTGCGGCAAGAGCGGCGTCTCCGGGCGTTGCCGGCGCCAGTGGCTCACCGCCAGCCGCGCGCCGATCGTGAAGAGCCACGCGGCGAACGGGCGCGCCGGGTCGTAGCGGTTCAGCGCGCCGTGGACGCGGATATAAGTCTCCTGGACCAGGTCCTCCGCGGCGTGCTCGTCCACGCCTTTGGTGCGCAGGAAACGGTAGAGCCGGCCCGCGGTCAGGTGGACGAGCTGCTCGAAAGCCGCTTCGGATCCGGCCTGGGCCGCGCGGGCCAGCTCTTCGACCGTGGTCTGCGCCTTACTATTGCCCATCGCCCTCGTTCGTCTCCATCTCGATTGCCGGCTGCCCCGTTTCGCCTTTGTGCTCGGCCATGCGCTTGCGGGCGTTCTCGATCACCACGCTCACCGGCACGCTGAAGGTGGCGTCGATCTGCCGACCGGCGGTCGAGATCTGCAGCGACTCCGCCGCGGCGGCCGGGACGGCGCGGCGGCTGCCCATGAGCTTGGCCAGGGCCCGCCAGCCGCGGGCGATGTCGCCGAGCTGCCCGGCGGCCTCCTCGGTCTTGGCCTCGACCGAGGCCAGCCCCTTGACCAGGCCGTTCTCCTCGCCGAGCTTGAAGGAGGCGGTGTTGATCTTCTCGCCCACCGCCGTCCGGGGTTCGAAGCTTTCGGTATCGCCGACATCCGCGGCGGCGAAGAGGAAGAAGGCTTCGCCCGGGGAGGCCAGCATCGTCAGCAGCTTCGGATCCTGCAGCGCCTGTGCCTTGCCGTCGATGACGCCCAGCGCCTCGATCACCCGCTCCCTGTTGGCGCCCATGACCAGCACGCCCTGGTCGACGTAGCTGGCGAAGACGCGCGCGGGCGGGCCTTTGTGCCGTCCCTTGCCGCGGCCGAGATGCTTGCCGTGGCGGCCGTGGCGGCCGTGGCGGCCGTGCGGGCGCGGTTTGGGCTTCCAGCCGTGGATGACATGCCCCTCGTGCATGTCGGTGGCGTGCTCGTCCATGGTCAGCACCAGCTTCTCGAGCATGCTCTTCTCCAGCCGGCCGCGGATGTAGATCAACGCGTTGTCGCGTTCGTTGTCGGGGCCGCAGAGGGTCAGGGAGCCGATGGTCTGAAGCGACGCGGCCTCCTCGGGCGTGATCGACAGCACCGCCAGCGCCTGCTCGAGCTTCTCCTTGCCGGCGCGCTCGTCGATGACGTCCATGACGAATTCGGCCAGACTGGTCAGTCGCGCCCGGTCCAGGTCCAGGTGCAATACCCATTTCGTCCCGGCTGGCAGATCCTGCGCCGGGTCCTGGCAGAAGGCGGTGCCGGCGAAGAGCGCGGCCAGAAAGATGGCAATCCCGATCTTTTTCACGGTTCCCTCCTTGCGTCAGTATAGCCGTTTTCGGTATGGCGCACCAGCGCCGTGCATGCATGCTCACCACGATTACGCAGCCCGGGGGCGGTTGGTTACAGGCGATTCAACTTAGGACCCGTTAAGCAATAATTTCAGAAATCCCGATCTTATTGCTTAACGGGTCCTTAAGAAGCGACAGGGGGTTGCGAGGGAGCGGGGCAGGGGGAACGAAACAATCAGCCCAGGCCGCCCATGATGGTGGCGCCGAGGCGGTCCTCCTCGATGGGCCAGCCGTGGACCCACTGGCCGCGCTGGCTGCGCCGGAGGATATCCTCCATCGTCTTGATGTTGTGCAGTTTGATGCACATCGACGGCGGATTTTTGTCCATCAGCACGGCCTTGACCTCGCCGAGGAAACTGCGCTTCTCGCCCTTGGGCGGGGTCAGTTCGGCCTCGATGACGGTGCTCTCGGGAAGCGGCTTGATGCAGGGCAGGAGGATGCCGCCGCCGGCGATGTTGAGGGTGTCGCCGGCGATGAAGACCTTGTGCGGATCGACCTGCACGACGCGGTAGCGCAGGCGGATGCCGGTCGGGAGCAGCTTGTGGTTCTGCCGCAGCTGGCGGAAGAGCGCGTTGGCGCCCGAGGCCGTCGCGTCGGCGCCGGCTTCCTTCTCCCGCTGCCCGTCGTCGGTGCGGAACTCGAGCACGACGTCGCCGAGTTGCAGCGTATCGCCGTGGGCGAGCATGTCGCCGGGGGTGTTCTCGCCGTTGAGGATGGTGCCCGCGGAGCTGCCGGCGTCCTCGACGAGGTAGCCGTCGGGGCTGCTGGAGATGACCGTGTGCGCGCGCGAGACGGTCAGGTCCTCGATGACGATGTCGGCCTTCTCGTAGCTGCGGCCGACGACGGTGCGGTCTTTCTTGAGTTCTACCTCCCAGGCGCCTTGGGCGTCGTCGTAGAGGCGCAGATACGGCATGCTCGTCTCCGGTCGAATGGGCCGGTATTACTCTAGCCCAACTTCGCCCGGAGCGCAAGGGGCTTTCGCCAACCATGGATCTCGGCAGCCGGATCGCGCCGCAAATTTGAAAACCGGCCGTCCTTCCGGTAGAATGAATCCGTCGAACCCACGAAAGCCGCGCATGGAAACCGACCCGGACAAGACGGAACAGGACGGCCTGGCGTGCGAGCGGCAGGCGTTTTACCGCTGCCGGCGGTTTCCGCCGGGTTTAGCGATTGCCTTGCTGGCGATGCTGCCGCTGACGCTGCCGTTGGCGCGGTGGCTGGCGTTTCTGCAGGCCGAGGCCGCCATGGCGCGATGCGCGCATCTGATGCGCCGGGCCGAAGCGGAGGAGACCCCCGAAGCGTCCGAGCGGATCAGTCTGAAAGCCTGCGCCGAAGCCGAAAAAGCGGCGCGTGTTTTCTCGACGGTCTACGAGGTGACGCGCGATCCGGTGGCGCGGCGGAAGCTGGGTGAGGCGCGCGTTGCCGACTACGACTGCAAGCAGCGTTCGATCGAGTATTACTTCGAGAAAGAGAGCTGGAGCTGGCGGCAGGATTTCTACGATTGATCCTACCGCCGGATCATCGGCATGGTCTGGTCGAGCTCGGTGTCCTGCGGCGGCCAGCCGTGGACCCAACTGCCGCGGCGGCCGTGGCTGAGAATCGACTGCAGGTCGAATTTCTTCGCCGCATGGAGCTTGATGCACATCGCCGGCGGTTCCTTGTAGGTCAGGATCGCCTTGACCTCGCCGAGGACGTTGCGCTTGCGCTTGCGCGGATCGGTGATCTCCACCTCGAGGCAGGTGCCTTCCTCCAGGGTTTTCTCGCACGGCAGCAGCAGGCCGCCGTCGCCGAGTTTCAGGGTGTCGCCGGTCTCGAAGACCTCCTCGGGTTCCCACGAGAGCGTGCGGTAGCGCAGCCGGATCCCCGTCGGCAGCAGGCGGTAAGCGTCCCGGAGCACGTTATCGATCAGGTCGCCGTGGATGGCGCGCGTCTCCTCCTGGTGCGCCTCGTCGTCGGCGCGGTATTCCAGGACATAGACGCCGATCTGGATCGAGTCGCCGTGCTTGAGCGCGCTGCGCTCGGTCTCGTTGCCGTTGACCAGCACGCCCGAGCGCGAGCCCGCGTCGGTGATGATGTAACAGTCCTTGCCGCGCTCGAGGATCGCGTGCAGCCGCGAGACGGTCCGGTGCCTGAGCACCAGGTCGGCCTGCTCGTAGCTGCGGCCGATGCGGATGCGGTCGCGGGTGATCTCCTCCTCCCACGCGCCGGCGACATCCTCGAAAATGCGCATATACGGCATCGTTTCCTCCGCTCGGGCTTTCCATAGAGTACTTCTCCGTTCCCGTTGGCGCAAGTGGCGCTTTTACATTGCATTCGCGCGCCGATGCCGTATGCTCGTTCGGGGATTGGGGAGGAGATCGCTATGGATCCATGGCCAATCGTGCTCGTCGCGCTCGTCGGCTTCGCCGTGGCGGTGGTGATCGTGACCCTGGCGCTGCGCCGGAAGCGGCCCGGCAAGGTAGAGCGCGTCGACAAGGGGCCGGCGCCGACGCCGGCGGAGGCGGAGGTCGATCCGCGCGAAAAGGTGATCTGCGCCTCATCCGAGACGATCCGCAAGGTGCTGCTTGTTCTCGCCGACATGGTCCGCCACGTCGAGTCCGCCGCCGACAAGTCGACCAATCGCCTCACCGACGTGCGCAAGGCCGTCGGGGAGATGCAGCTTCCCAGGGAACTGGACGAGGCGCAGCAGGTCCTCCTGCGGGAGATCGACCGCGTGGCCCATTCCAACACGGCGCTGCGCAAGGAGCTGAACAAGGCCCGGGAAACGCTGGACGAGCAGAAGCAGGTGATCGAGAATCTCAAGACCGCCGTCCGCGTCGACGCGCTGACGCAACTGGCCAACCGCCAGCATTTCAACGAGCATCTCAGCGAGAGCATCGACCGCTTCGACCGCTACGGCGAACCGTTCGCGCTGATGATGATCGACCTGGACCACTTCAAGTCGATCAACGACACCTACGGCCACCTCGCGGGCGACCGCATCCTCAAGGCCATGGCGCTGAAGCTCAAGGCGGGCGTGCGCATGAGCGACTTCGTCGCCCGCTACGGCGGCGAGGAGTTCGCCATCGTGGTGGTCAAGGCCGCGCCGGAGCTGGCGTTCAAGATCGCCGAGGACACGCGCGACGCGGTGGAAACCTCCTCGTTCAACCTAGAGGGAAAAATCCTCCACGTCACCGTCTCCATCGGCATCGCCTCGGTGTGCAAGGGCGATACGCCCGACACGGTGATCCGCCGCGCCGACCAGGCGATGTATTACGCCAAGCGCACCGGCCGCAACCGCGTCTGCGTCTACGAGGAGCTCGAGCGCGAGGGCAGACTCGGGGGGCAGACGCGTTAGGTTCTGTCCGAAAACTCCGACGGGATGCGGTCGTCGAGACGCTATTCCGCGCGGCGCGCGGCCAGGATCGCCGCGCCCAGGGCGCCGGTCCGTTGCGGCGAGGGGCAGATCTCCACCGGGCATCCCAGCGCCGCGGCCAGCGCTTCGGCCATGCCCCCGACGAGGGCGACGCCGCCGGTGAATGCCACCGGCGCTTCGACGTTCCGCCCGGCCATGGCCGCCACGCGCGCGGCGATGGCCGCCTGCACGCCGGCGACGATGTCGGCTTCGGCCGCGCCCTGCGACATGAGGCCGATGATCTCCGTCTCGGCGAAGACCACGCACATGCTGCTGATCTCCACCGGCGCGGCGCTGGCGCCGGCCATCGCTCCCAACCGCGCGAGCGGCACCCCGAAGCGCGCGGCCACGATCTCCAGGAACCGCCCGGTCCCGGCGGCGCAGCGGTCGTTCATGGCGAAGTCGCGGACCGCGCCGCCTTGCTGCAGGCGCAGCAGCTTGCTGTCCTGGCCGCCGATCTCGATCACGGTGCGGGCACTGGGCAGCAGACGGTGCACCCCCGCGCCGTGGCAGGTGATCTCGGTCACGGTCGTATCGGCGAAGTCGATCAGATCGCGCGCGTATCCCGTCGCGACGATACCCCGGATCTCCGTCTCATCCAGGCCGCTCTCGCGCACGGTATGCGCGAAGAGTTCCCGCGCGCGGTCTTTCTGATCCGTGCTCTGGTCGGCCACGGCGCCGGCGAGAACCTCCCCGGGCTCGCTGTCGTAGAGGACGATCTTGACGGCCCGGCTTCCGGCGTCGATCCCGGCGGTGATCATGGCGGCCTCCCGGTTTAGAAAACGAGTTTTCCCCACTTTATCGCCGGCGGCGGGTTTGGCAAGGCCTTCCGCGCGCGGCCCGGCGCCCGAGCCCGCAGGGGCGCGGGATCGCGCTCGGTTCGGCTATTCGGCGAGGGCTGCGCGCAGGCGGCGGATGAAGAGGTCCACCACCGCGTCGTTGCAGCCGAGGCCGCCGTCGCAGGCGGCCGGGAGGCCGAGGACATGCTTCCAACTCTCGCCCTTGTCGCCCATGACGTCGTTCATGATGTGGTCGCCCGCGACGACCATGATCGGGACGAACTTGACCTTCTTCTTGCCGGACTTCCTGGCGTCGGCGAAGGCCGCTTCCGTGCCCGGTTGCCCCTCCACCGTGGCCACGAAGACGTTTTCGTAGTCGGCGCGCAGATGCTTGTCCAGCGCCACGAGCATGGCGTTGAACTCCCCGTGGCGGTCGTTGCCGTGACCGCAGAGGATCGTCACCTCGTCCGCGCCGCCGAAACGCGCGGAGAGCACTTCGGCGAACTCGGCCACTTTGGCGGCGTCGGCGAGCATCGGTTTGCCGTAGCGGACGCGCAGTCCCGTCGGCACCGGCGTCTCGAGCACCCGGTGATACTCGTGGCCGGGGACCATGTGCAGCGGCTGGACCACCACGTCGGTCCGACCTTCCCGCTGCAGCTGGGCGTATATCTGCTGCAGGTTCCTGATCGGCACCGCGCGCGCGAAGAGGGTATCCTGCCCCCGCAGCTTCAGTTTGTCGATGACCCTCTGCGAGGTGAAGGCCCAGCGCACGTCCGGCAGGGGAACGGTCTCGCGCACGCTGGCGTCGATATTCTCCAGCGCGTTCTGCGCCTCGGGGACGCTGGTGCCGAAGGCGGCGAGGACGATGACAGGCATTCAGGAGGCGTCCTTGTTCCGCGCGTCTTCCGCTTTCGATGGCATCGTCATCTCTTCGGGGTCGAGGCTCACTTCCGGGTAGATGTCCGCGCATGGCAGCCCGTCGCGGATGGCGCAGGCCATGGCCTTCATCGGCCAGGTCAGCAGGCGGTGCAGCAGGCGGTGGCTCATCGCCTCGAGCTCCGCGCGGTACGTCGCCGCCATCGCGGGGTTCTCGTCGAAGAGACGGCGCTGCTCCACGGAGAGCGCTTCGTGCGCGGCGGCCTGCCAGTCGGCGAGGCAGCGCTCGGACATCGCCGCGTTGAGACAGCGGAAGAACTGGTCGGCCTGCGTCTCCAGCACCGGCAGCACGGTTTCGCGCGCGCGCTGCCGGGCGTCGAGGCCCTGCTGGCGAACGGCGCCGAGCGTGTCCATGTCGAGAACCGCGACGCCGGGCAACTCGCTCACGTCCGCGTCCACGTCGCGCGGCACCGCCAGGTCCACCAGCAGCAGCGGCCGCTCCGCGCGCGCGCCGACGGTCGCGGCGTGAATCACCGGGTGCGGCGCGCCGGTGCAGCAGACGAAGACGTCGCTGCGCGCGATCACCTCGCGCATCGCGTCGCGCAGGCGGGCCGAGCCGTTCCATTCCGTCGAGAGGTTGCGCGCGCGATGAAGGTCGCGGCTCAACACCGTGCCGCCGGTGATGCCGGCCTTGGCGAAGGACGAGACGGCCGCGCGGCCCACCGGGCCGGTGCCCCAGACCGCGACGCGCTCGCCCTGCAGGTCGGGGCGGCGCCGCAAGACCTCGTCTACCGCGACGCCGGCCACCGAGACGCGGAAGCGTCCGATATCGGTCCCGGTGCGGATATGCTTGGCCACGGCGAAGGCACGCTGGAAGAGGCTGTTGAGGATCTTGCCCGTGGCGTTGCAGGCGAAGGCGTCGGCATAGGCTTTCTTGATCTGGCCGACGATCTCGGTCTCGCCGAGCGCCAGCGATTCGAGCCCGCAGACGAGGCCGAAGAGGTGGCGCACCACCCCCCGGTTCTCCAGCAGGCGCGCGGCGTCGGTCAGTGCCGTCGTATCGACCTGCTTGAATTCAGCCAGCACGCCGGCCAGATCCGTCTCGCTTCCGGCGTCGGCGACGGCGTAGAGCTCGATGCGGTTGCAGGTCGACAGCGCCAGCGTCTCGCGTACCCCGGCGCCGGCCGAGAGGGCTTCCAGCAGCGCGGGCACCTCATGGCGGCGGAGGCCGATCCGTTCGCGCAGCGCGACGGGGGCGCGGCGATGGTCGAGCGAGAGGCAGAGAAGTCGCACGGGCAGCTCCAGCAATGCGGAACCGGAACCGCCCGCGAAGGGAAACGCTTCGGCAGGAGGTTTCGGCTCCCAGACCGGGGAACTGAAGATCGCGTTCCGACCGTTTTCCGACTCCCGGATCATTCTCGGGCCTCGCCTTCCCGGATCGCTCCAGTGGCATCGTGAAGCCGTCGTCCCCGGTTACGGCAGCAGTCTTCTGCAGCGGATTTGCACCGCTTTCCGTCGCCCTCGCGGGCTTGTCGGAACGCAAATCGATCACGACCATTATAGACCAGAGAGACGGCAGTGTAAAGGGGCGCGGAGCGCTGCGGCAGGCGATGCCCGCCATTCAACCGGCGCCGGAAAGCCCGAGTCGGCACTACAGCCGCTGCCGGCGGGTCCGCTAATACAACGTGCGCGCCGGCTTGACAGGCCGCGTCCGCGTGATAGGATGACCATGTCGCCGAAGGGGGGGAAATGGATTTCCTGCCGGACAAAGTATTCGTCGATTCGGTCAGCCCCTGCATGATCAAGGGGTGCGAATATCGCGCCATCATCCTTAACCGGTTCACCGGACACCGGTTCTGCCTCAAGCACGCCCCGCGCCTCTGGATGCAGGAAGCCGAGCGCAACGAAGCCTGCATGAACCAGACAATCGCGCCGAAGCACTTCCACGCCGCTATCGCTAGCATGTAAGCGCGGTTACGACTCCGACCCCAGCGCGCGTCCACTCGTTAACAGACATTTTACAAAGAGCTAATTTGCCTTTTGTCTCGTATCAGCTAAAGTTGAAAACGAATCGGGTTCCACCGAAACGTATCACTCCCGTTCGTGAGGTTGAAGACGTGACCACCGCTTCCACTACCGCCGTCTATTCGTCGATCATGACCTTCGAGGAGGAAGGGGCCACGGTCGTCACGCCGACACGCCCGGTGCGCGGTACCGAGGCCCAGCGCCTGCGTACGCTGCTGATGAACCTCTACGTCGCCGGGGTGACGTCGTACCGTATCGACATGCGATGCTGCGCCGGGCAACTTGACGAAGACGGCTTGAGCGTGCTCGGCAGCTTCGCGCGCATGCTCCGGCAGCAGAATCCCGCGGCCGAGGTCCGGATCGACGGCGCGGACGCGGGCGTCGTCGAGTCGCTGCGCGCCTACGGTCTTGAAGGCGAACCGGCCGTGGCGTAGCCTCCAAGCACCTGCCGTGTATGGTCCCGTAAGGAGGCCCGGCCGTGGATGGCGGGACGTCCAGTCCATCGGTGCGCGAGCCGACGCGCGAAGCGTTGGAGGAGATGATCCGCCAGCAGCGGATCACGCCGCACTTCCAGCCGGTCTTCGACCTGCTCTCGGGCGAGGTGCTCGCCTACGAGGTGCTCTCGCGCGGCGAGGAGCCCTTCCGCATGCCGACGGTGATGTTCACCAAGGCCGAGGCATGGGGGCTGCTGAACGAGCTGGACCAGGCCTGCCGCGTCGCGGCGCTGAAGAAGATCGCCGCGCTCGATCCGACGATGGCCCACCTTCAGTTCTTCCTCAACGTCGATCCGCAGGTTTTCAACGACAACCGCTACAACACCGGTCTGACCGCTTCGGACCTGGATGGACGTTTCGGTCTCGACCAGGGCCGCCTCATCGTCGACGTTAGCGAGGAGGGGACCGAGTCGCATCACGGCCAGTTCGAACGCATGATGCACTACTATCTCGACCGGGGCTTCCGCACCGCGCTGACGAACTTCGGCGCCGGGCGCAGCAGCCTCGTCACGCTGGTGACGATGACGCCGCACTACATCAAGATCGACCGCTCGCTGGTCCTGAACATCGAACACGACTCGCGCAAGCAGCAGATCGTCAAGGCCATGACCTATCTCGCCGCCAGCGTCGACTGCACGCTGATGGCCATGGGCGTGGAGACCGCCGGGGCGCTGGAGGTGCTGATCCGGCTGGGCGTCCGCTACGCGCAGGGCTTTCTGCTGGCCGGCCCGGAGTCCGAGCCGCACCGCAAGTCGACGAAGGTCGAGAACATCGTCGGCGAACTGGCCCGTCACTTCAGCTACCCGCGCATGGGCACCTCGCAGTCGATCGTCGACCTGCTGGCGCGACCCGAGACCGTCGAGGTCGGCTCGCTCACCTGCGAGGAGCTCGAGAAACGCCTGCGCCACCACCGCGGCATGGGACACCTGGTGGTGTTGCGCGCCGGGCGTTTCGTCGGGTTGATCACGCGCGAGCACTTCAACCTCGAGGCCGCCGGGCGTTACGGCTTCCAGTTGATCCGCAACCGCTTCGTCGAGGAGATCGCCAAGCGGCAGGTTCTCAGCGTCCACAGCGACATGGACCTGGTCTCGCTGGCGCGCCTGGCCATGGACCGGCCTCGCAGCGAGCTGTACGACCCGGTGGTGGTGACCGATTACGACGGCCGCTTTCTGGGCACCATCACCATGAAGCAGCTTCTGAACCGCTCGGTCGAACTGGAGGTCAAGCTCGCCACCGACGCCAACCCGCTGACCAGCCTCCCCGGCAACGTCTGTATCCAGAACTGGCTGCAGGAGGTGCTCAAGAATCCGCCGTTCACCGTCGTCTACGCCGACCTGGACCGCTTCAAGGAGTACAACGACTGCTTCGGCTTCAGTCGCGGGGACGAGATGATCAAGCACGCGGCCAAGTGTCTGCAGGCCCTGGCGTCGATGCTGGGGCCGACCGCGCGGCTGGGGCACGTCGGCGGGGACGACTTCATCCTCGTGGCGGGCGACCGCATCCGCGCGAGCATGCTCGAGGAGACCTGCGCGCGTTTCGACCGCGAGAAGCTGCGCCTCTTCGACCGCAAGACGATCGAGCGCGGCTATTACCGCGCGCGCGACCGGCAGGGGAGCGAGGTCGACGTGCCGCTGGTGACGATCAGCCTGGCGGTGATCAATCATCGCAACGTCGGAGAGAACCCGCACCCGGGCGAGTTCGGCCAGATCGCCGCGGCGCTGAAGAAGAAGATCAAGGCCATCACCGCCCGCGAGGGCCGCAGCGGCTTCCTCTCGGACCGGCGCAAGTCCGAGGAGTTCCGCCAGAACGGACGTCTGCAGACCGGGTGTATCGCGCAGGGGCGGGATTGACGGAGCCGGCAGACGCCGCCGTCGCCTCAGGCGTTTTCTTCGGCGGGCGGGGTCTGCAATTCCCGGCGCTTGGCCTTGCGCGCGGTTTTCTCCAGGTCGTACATGCGGTTCTCCAGCGGCTCGAGGAACCGCTCCACCACCGGCAGCTTCTCCGGGTTCTCGTTGCGCTGGGTCAGGAAGGCGCTTTTCATGTCGGCGTAGGCTTTCTTGCGCAGCGTCGCGAGCTTCTTCCGCCGGGATTCGTCCTCGGTGTAGCCGATGAGCTCGTCGGCGAGGTGGAAGCGGCGGTTGAGGCAGCGGAGCCGTTCGAGCAGGTTGCGCAGTTCCACGTGGTTGACCGCGAGGATGGCTTTCAGCGCCAGTTGCAGCGCCTCGACGCGCTTCTTGTCGCAGGTCGCCGGGTCGAAGGGCTGTCTCTCCGCGCGGGCCATGAGGCCGAAGCAGTGGGCCTTGCGCAGCAGCACCCCGGCGAGCTTGTGCTGGAAGCGCGCCTGGTTCTCGCCGCTGTAGGCCTTGGCCAGCGTATCGGCGCAGACCATGGCCAGGTCCAGCGTCACGAGGTTGTCCGCCGGCAGTCGCGGCCAGGCCGGGGTGATCTCGCTGAGGCGGAAGAGCGCCGCGCCGTCGTCGTCGGCGCGTTTAGCGAGATTGTAACGCGTCTGGACGCTCTGCTCCATGATTTTGCGCACGCGGTCGTCGACGAGGAAGAAGACCGGGTCCCACTCCATGGTATGGACCTTCTCGGCGTCATCGAGCGACTGGACCGCGGTGGCTTTGATGCGGTAGAAGCCGGTCCGGTCGGCAGTGTAGAGGCAGACCGGGCAGACGGCCTGTTCGGTCAGGGAGTACTCCAGGAACTCCTTCTCCATCGCCCCGGCGTAGAGCCCCAGCGCGTACTTGTCGTTCTCGGCGGCCTTGAGCGCGCGGTTGATCAGCCGCGGCGCGCTGAAGGTAGTCTCGTCGAAGGGGCAGCGGAGGTATCCCAGGCGCAGCGCGTAGGTCTTCCATTGCGGAAAGCCGCCGAACTCGAGCGGGTACCCGAGGGCGGAGGCGCCGCTGCTGACCTTGACCTGCCGGGACGACCAGACCTCCCGCACCGCGTCGAAGATCGACGGCAGCGGCGCGGGCTTCAGCAGCAGGCGGTCGGGTTTGTAGTTGCCGATCTCGCGCAGCAGGCGGCGGTCGGTGACCTTGGTGTGGACGATCACCGCCAGCTTCTCGAGCATCCCCGCCTTCTTCAGCGCCTGCAGGATGGCCAGGCCGTTGACGCGCGGCAGGACGATCTCCATCAGCAGGATGTCGAAGGGCTCCGACTGCGTCAGCAGCTTCAGCACCTGGTCGCCCGCGGCGGCGAGGTGGAGCTGCGCGCCGGCGTTGCGGAAGATCCGGCTCAGCGTTTCCAGGTCGTTCTTCTGCGTATCGGCCAGCAGCATGCGCGCGCCGGCGAGGGCGGGTTGCCGAGCTTCGTCGTCGGCGGGCTGGTCGTCCAGGGACATGGCGTTCCATTCTGCAAACGTCGACGGCGCCGGTCTCGTGAGACGACGCGTCGGGCGGCGCGTCAAGTCAGAAAAGGACGAGCGCTACGCGTCGGCGACGCCGGACTTGGCCGCTTTCTCCAGGTCGTACAGCCGGTTCTCCAACGGCTCCATGAAGCGCTCGATGACGGGGACGTCCTCGGGGTTCTCCTGCCGCTGCTGCATCAGCAGGGTCTTCATCTCTCCCATGGCTTTCTTGCGCTGCCCGGCCAGCTCCTCCGCCTGCGCTTTGTCCGCGGCGGCGTCGATCAATTCATCGGCGAGCCAGAAGCGGCGCGCCAGGCAGTAGAGGCGCTCCTGCAGCACGCGGAACTCGACGTCGTTGATGGCGAGGAGCACCTCCCGCGCCTCGCGCTTGCTCGCGAGGGCGCGCTCGCGATAGTCCGCCACCTTGTCGGCGCCCTCGTGCAACTCGGCCATCAGCTCCAGTACGTGGGCGCGCTTGAGCAAAAAGCCGGCCATCTTCTGGCGGATGCGGGCCTCGGCCTCCTCGGTGTAGCATTCCAGCATCGCCTGCGTGGAAAGGAGCGCCAGCTCCAGCGTAACCAGCGCGTCCTCGTGGCTGCGCGGGTATTTCGGGTCGGCTTCGCCGAGACGGAAGAGGCACTGCCCCGTGTCGCCGGCCGTGCGCGCGATGCGGGATTTCTCGCGCGTCAACTCCTCGGCGGTCAGCGCCTCCTGGATGCGCATGTTCATCGGGAAGAAGACCGGCTCCCACTTTTTCAGCTCGATGGCACGGACGGTCTGGACGGTTTCCTTGGAACTGACGCGGATGCGGTAGAAACCGGTGCGGTCGGAGGTGTAGAGGCAGGCCGGGCAGAGGATCATCTCGATGAGCGGGTACTCCAGCCACTCCCGGTCCTGCGCCTCCTTGTACAGGCCCAGGGCGTAGCGGTCGTCGTCGACGGGCTTGAGCGCGCGGTTGATCAGCCGCGGCGCCATGAACGTGGTTTCGTCGAAGGGGCAGCGGTAATAGCCCAGGCGCAGCGCGTACTCTTTGGACATGGGGAAGCCCTTGAAGACGATGGGAAAGCCGATCGGCGACTGCTCGTCCAGATCTTCGCCGACGTCGTACATGCCCGAGACGTCAGGGTCGGCCTCCTTCTCGATCACCGCGGCGTCCCGGGCCTGCCGGGCGGTGACGAGGGCTTTCTCGGCCTCCTCGAGGATCTGCTTCATCTGCGGCGGCTTGAGGATGATGGCCGAGAGGCCGAGCTTGGCGCACTGGACGAGCACGCGCTGCTCCTTCACCGCGGTCATCACCACCACCGGCAGGTCGGCGTAGTCGGCGTGCTCGGGCTCGCGCCTGAGCGTCATCAGCGCGGTCACGCCGTTCATGTTGGGCATCATCAGATCGAGGAAGAGCAGGTCGAACGGCTCGCCTTTCTCGTGCGCCTCCCGGAGCGCCTTCAGCGTCTCGACGCCGTCGCCGGCCTCGGCGATCCGCGCGCCCTGCTTGCCGAGGATCATCTTCACGACGCTGCGGATCTTATCCTGATCGTCGGCGACGAGAATGCGCTTGCCGGCGATGGGCGAGTCCGAGGAAAGGTGGCCGTTGTCGGATGTCCCGTTTGACGTGGAAGCCATTGGGATTCCCATGCCCGCGAAATTGTCAATCCATGTAGATTGTATGTTAACATCTTGGGCGATCCCTGTCGATCTGTCAAGCACGAATCGGCGCGCGCGCCTGGGATGGCGCGGCCGGAATCGGTCGCGTTTGGCGGCTACGCTCTTGAGGCGACCCCCGCGCATCCATATCCTTGGGATATTCCGAACATAGGAGGATGCGATGAGCACGCGCGAATACTTCGCCAAGGTCAAGAAGACGGTCATGCCGCGGCCGGTGGAGCACGTCCGCACCGATGTCCTCGGGCAGCGCGGCAGCGCGCGCGCGTCCGACGCGACGATCTACGGCACCAACTGGTACCACGACCGCGAGGAAGGGTTGATCGAGGTCTGGGACGCCGGACCGGCGCTGGTCTTCCGCGACATCCTGCCGCGCAAGGAGAAGTACGAGCGCGAGGGGCTGTACCTGCAGCTCGCCATCGCCTACCGCACTACCGAGAACGCGCAGGCGAACATCCGCACGTTCAGCGGCAACCACGTGACTCTCCCGAACGCACTCAAGGGCGCGATGTACGTGGATCCGAACACCTTTTACTGGGTTACGGACGACCTGACGCTGAACATCAACTCGATCTACTCCGGCGAGCGGCTCTGGATCCAGCGCGTCGACTGGGAGTGGGTCAGCCGCGAGGTGGTCTACTACGACGAGCTGGTGCAGAAAGGCCCGTACCGCGAACGCAGCCGCGAGGAGGCGGACGCCTTCTACGCCGAGCAGCCGGTGACCGACGAGAGCGTGAAGGCATTCCTGGTCGAGCGCGTCCGGAACGACGGCTACTTCGCCAAGCGCTGCCTGGCGCTGCTGAACCACGACAAGCTGCTGCAGCGCGAACTGGTGGAGCTGTATAAGGACTTGTAGCTACTCCGTCGCCCATTGCTCCGGATCTTCCGGGAAGAGCGCGTCGTACTTCACGCCGACGCGTTTCTGCTGCATGATCGGATTGGCGATCTCCGCCCACTTCGCGTAGTGCGGCGTTTTCTTGTGCGCGGCCATCCCCGATTCGTCGCGGTAGACTTCGTACAGCATGAACTTGTTCGGCTCTTCGCGCGCGCGCAGGACGTCGAAGCGGAGGTTGCCCGGTTCCCGCCGCGTGGCGCGGGCGTTCTCCAGCGTGGCCGCGACAAACGCATCGACGTGATCGGGCTCGACGGTGACGTGGACGCAGACGACGTACACGAGCGGCTCCTTTCGCATGCTAACAGAGGTCGCGCAATCCGACAGCGCGCAATGCCGGCGGTTTGTCCTGTGGGGTTACGCCGCGCGACCGACCTGCATATCTACTCGATGCGTTCGGCTGGGTGTATCCCGCTGCGAAAACGCGCGCAAACGGCGAGTGTTGCGCCATCGCGTTGCGTCATTGCCGGGCGGCACGGCCCCTCTCTCTCCCGAGGGAGAGAGAGGGATGCTCCGGTCCTATTTGTATTTCGCCTTCAGCGCCTTGTTCTGCCTTGCGCTCTTGTCCGCCAGGTCGAGGATGTGGATCGGCCGGCGGGCCCACTCGGGGGTGATGACGAGCTTGGTGTTCTTGACCAGGTGGTCCGCGACGTTCTGGTAGAACTTGTGCTGCTCGCCGGCGCGGTTGCGCCCGTGGGTGGTGACGGTCTTGCCGGCCTTGTGCTGGATCAGCGTATAGCTCTGCTGGTCCATGACGTAGGAGCCGAGCGTGCCGGTGATCTCGAGCTGCCCGGGCTTGGGGTTGGACTCGGTGTGGGTGATGCAGAGCGTCAGGTGCGATCCGTTCTTGAAGCGCACCACGGCGAAGGCGTCGTCCTCGTTGGTGTCGTTCTTCCACTTGGTCTTCTTGGACCAGAAGCCGGTGTGCGCGAAGCCCGAAACCTCGACGATATCCGCGTCGATGAGTTGCAGCGAGTACTCCAGCAGGTGCACGCCCCAGTCGTAGAGGACGCCGCCGGAGATCTTCTTGCTCGAGCGCCACCAGTCGCCGGGGCAGCCGTAACCGCCCATGTGCGCCTGAATGCGGAAGATCTCGCCGATGGCGTTCTTCTTGCGGAGTTGGTCGACCGCCTCGAGGATGCAGCCGTCCCAGTGGCGGTTGTGGTAGGTCGAGAGGATCAGCCGCTTCTTCTTGGCCTCGTTAATCATCGCGTCGCACTCGGCGGTGGTGATGGCCAGCGGCTTCTCGCAGACGATGTGCCGTCCGGCCTTGAGGCACTGCAGCGCGATCTTCGCGTGCGTGTTGTGCGGCGTGATGATGGTAACGAGGTTGACGTCGGACTGCTTGAGCATCGTCGCGATCGAGGTATAGGTCTCGATGCCGGGGAACTCTTCCTCGGCGACCTTGAGGCGGCTTTTGTCGATCTCCGCCACCGCCACCGGGGTCATCCCCGCCGCCTGCATCTGCAGCAGATGCGAACGTCCCATGTTGAACGCGCCGCCGTAGCCGACGACGCCGACCTTGATGTCCTTTGCCCGCTTGAAGCGCGCCATGATGCCGATCCTTTCGTGTTCTCCCCGTGGGCGCGTCCTCCGCACCCGAAATTGGTATGAGCGCCTATCCTACCGCATGGTCGGCGAAATGCGAGAACGGATCGGGGCGCAAAAGACGTTTTTCCGAAAAAACGCCTCCCCGGAGGGAGGCGGGAAGCATTGCCGCGGGAGCGAGCTAGCCGTGTTTCCGCTCGAAATCCTTCATGAAGCTCGCCAGCGCCTTCACCGAGAGCAGCGGGCAGGCGTTGTAGATCGAGGCGCGCAGGCCGCCCACCGAGCGGTGCCCCTTCAGGCCCACCAGCCCGGCGGCGGTGGCCTCGGCGACGAAGGTGGATTCAAGGTCCTCGTTCTGCAGTCGCCAGGTGACGTTCATCTGCGAGCGGCTCTCCCTCTGCGCGCAGGGCTGCCAGAAGTCCGAGCTGTCCAGGACGGCGTAAAGCGTATCGGCCTTGGCCGCGTTGGTCTCCGCGAGCTTGGCCACGCCGCCCTGGGCCTCGATCCACTGGGTGAACAGCTTGACGAGGTAGATCGCCCAGGTGTTGGGCGTGTTGAAGCGGCTGCCCTTCTCGATGTGGGTGTCGTATTTCAGGAACGTATTCAACGAGGCCGGGGCGCGCGCGGCCAGATCTTTGCGCATCACCACCAGCGCCATGCCGGAGGGGCCGATGTTCTTCTGCGCGCCGGCGTAGATCAGGCCGAAGCGAGTGACGTCCAGGGGGCGCGAAAGGATGTCGCTGGACATGTCCGCGATCAGCGGCGCGCCGGTCTTGGGAAAGCTCTTGTACTGGATGCCCTCGATGGTCTCGTTGCTGGTGATGTGGACGTAGGCGGCGTTGCTGGAGAAGGCGAGTTCCTCCGCCTTGGGCATGCGCATGTAGTTGTCGCTCTTGCCGTCCCAGGCGACGTTGACGTCGCCGACGAGCTTGCCCTCGGCGATGGCCTTCTTGGCCCAGGAGCCGGTGTGGACGTAGTCGGCGGTCTGGCCCTTGGCCAGGAGGTTCAGCGGGATCATGGCGAACTGCAGACTCGCGCCGCCCTGCAGGAAGAGGACCGCGTAGTCGTCGGGCACTCCCATCAGCTTGCGGATATTGGCTTCCGCCGCCTCGATGACCGCGTCGAAGCCTTTGGCGCGGTGCGACATCTCCATGACCGACATGCCGTTGTCGCCGAATTCCAGCAGTTCCGCCTGTGCCTGTTCGAGCACCGGCTGCGGCAGTGCCGCGGGGCCGGCGTTGAAGTTGTGTGCCCGTGCCATAATGTCGTCCTTTCAAGAAGTGCCGTGAAGAGGCTCACGATTCATCGAATTATAACAATCGCCGAATCGCCCGCAACCGGAAAAGCCCGGAGCGGATCGACGCCCATTTAACCGGATTCCGCACTGCGCGCAAGCCTTGACGGGGAGGGGCGCAACTCATACCGTTGGTTTCATGGATTCCGACAACGAGAAGACGATGCCGCTCGAGGCGCTGGCGCGGCGCGGCGAAGAGTACCGCCGAGCCGGGCGACGGATCGTCTGGACCAACGGCTGTTTCGACCTCTTGCATGCGGGGCATATCGCCAGCCTGCAGGCGGCGAAGGCGCTGGGCGATATCCTGATCGTCGGCATCAACAGCGACGCTTCGGTGCGCGCCTTGAAAGGCCCGGACCGGCCGCTGGTGCCGGAGGCGATGCGCGCCAACGTTCTCGCGGCGCTGGCCTGCGTGGATCATGTCCTGGTCTTTCGCGGCACGCGCTGTACGGAAGAACTCGCGCGGATTCGCCCCGACATCTACGCCCAGGGCAGCGACTACACGCTCGAAACCATCGACCAGGACGAGCGGCGCGCGGTCGAGCAGGGCGGGGGGCGGGTGGCATTTCTGCCGTTCGTGCAGGGCTTCAGCACGAGCAATCTGATGAAGAAGATTCGCCGGGGCGATCCGGAGAAGGTGATCTCCGGCGCCTTCGCGCTCATCCGCGACGACGCGGATCGCCTGCTGATGGTGGCCAACCAGTACAGCGAGGGCGTCCGCTGGGGGCTGCCCGGCGGCGGTCACGAACGCGACGAGACCCTTCGCGAGGCGGTGGTGCGCGAGACGCGCGAGGAGGTGGGGCTGGAGGTGAAGGTTACGCGCTATGTCGGGCTGATCGAGCGGCTGGATCCGGCGTTGAACCTGCACCTGCTGGCGCACCAGTTCGAGGCCGAGGCCGTGGGCGGCGAGCTGTGCGTCAGCGAGAAGGAGGAGCATGTCATCGACGCGCAATACCTGAGCCGCGCGGAGGTCGCCGGTCATCCGGGCGTGGTGCTCGGCCGGCAGTACCTGCTGCAGTACATCGACGACCGGGCGGCGTATCCGCCCTACATTTTTATGGGACCGGGTGAGGAATGAGAATGCGGACGATGGCCGGAGTGCTGCTGCTGCTCTGCTGCGGTCTGGTCGGAGCCGGCGAGGCGAAGGCGGCCGAGGAAGAGAAGAAGCCCTCGCCGTCGATCGTGGGGACGTGGCGGTGGTTCGGCCACGACGAGAAGCAGGAGGCGTACCTGGTCTTCACGTTTCGGCCCGACCATACCGTTATGGTCGTGAACAAGGACGAAGGGAAGGCGTCCGAGACGTTGAACGCCTTCTACGTCTTCAAGCCCGGGAAGCGGCCGATGCAGCTCGATATGCACGGCGACTGGCATTTCTTCGGCATTCTGGAGTTCGTCAAGCCGGATTTGATTCGCCTTCAGAGCGGGCAGTCGTCGCGCCCCGCCGATTTCGGCGCCAAGGACGCCATCACGGGCGGCGGAGAACCGGCTGGTGTTGGCTCAAATCAAGACGGACGAGAAATCCAA
>CAYWFP010000074.1:0-20449 GCA_964457365.1 uncultured Planctomycetaceae bacterium | reverse complement strand
CCGAGGTCGGCCAGCACCAGATGTGGGCGGCGCTCTTCTATCATTACGACAAGCCGCGCACGTGGATCAGCTCCGGCGGCCTCGGCACCATGGGATACGGCTTCCCCGCGGCCATCGGCGCCCAGATCGGCAAGCCCGACCACCTTGTCTGCTGCATCGCCGGCGACGGCTCGGTGCAGATGAACATCCAGGAACTGGCGACGGTGAAGAACCACAAGCTTCCGGTCAAGCTGATCATCCTCAACAACCGCTATCTCGGCATGGTCCGCCAGTGGCAGGAGCTCTTCTTCGACCGGCGCTACGCCCAGACCGACCTCGGGGACAACCCCGACTTCGTCAAGATCGCCGACGCCTACGACGTCAAGGGTATCCGCATCGAGACGCACGAGGAGGTGACCCCGGGACTCAAGGCCGCACTCGCCCACAAAGGCCCGGTGGTCGTCGACGTCCACGTCGACCGCGAAGAGAACGTCTTCCCCATGGTCCCCGCGGGCGAAGCGATCAACCGCATGATCGGAGGAATGGCATGACGACCGACGAAGTGATGCAGGCCAAGGACAACGACCGACGGCATATCATCTCCGCGACGGTGCTCAACCGCCCCGGCGTCCTGGCGCGCGTCGCCGGCCTCTTCAGCGCCCGCGGTTTCAACATCGAGTCGCTCGCCGTCGGCGAGACGGAGGATCCGGACGTCTCGCGCATGACGCTGGTGGTCTGTGGCGACGAGGACCTTCTGGAGCAGATCCGCAAACAACTGCGCAAGCTCATCGATACCATCAAGGTCCAGGACTTCAAGGACACCGACTGCGTGGTCCGCGACATCATGCTGATCAAGATCAACGCACCCCCGAATCGGCGCGGCCAGATCCTGGAAATGGTCAACGTCTTTCAGGCCAAGGTCGTCGGCATCACCGAGAACACCGTTATCGTGGAGGTCTCGGGCCCGGAGAACAAGTGCGAGTCCTTCATCGCCATGATGAAGACCTTCGGCATCAAGGAGATGGCCCGGACCGGACGCATCGCCATGGCCCACGGCGATTGAGAAGGAGCGTATGGACTGCCTGCGACTCGGCAAGACCGGACTGCGCTGCGGCCGCACGGCCTTCGGCGCGCTGCCGATCCAGCGCGTCGACTTCGAGACCGCGCGGACGATCCTGCGCGCCGCGCTCCGGGGCGGCGTCAACTTCTTCGACACCGCCAACGCCTACTCCGACAGCGAGGAGAAGATCGGCTTCAGCCTCGCCGAGGACCGGCCGCGAATCGTCCTCGCCACCAAGACCGGCGCCGCGACGCGCGCGGAGGCGATGAAGCATATCCGTCTCAGTTGCGAACGCATGAAAACCGACTACCTCGACCTCGTGCAGCTTCACAATCCGAAGGAACTGCCGGACCCGCAGGACGACAACTCCGCCTATGCCGCGCTCGTGGCGGCCAAGCGCGAGGGGATCGTCCGCCACATCGGCTTCACCGCCCACCGCCTGGAGAACGCCGTCGCCGCAGTCGAGTCCGGTCTCTTCGAGACGGTGCAGTACCCGCTCAGCGCGCTTTCGAGCAAGCGCGAGTTGGAGTTGATCGGTCTCTGTCGCGACCACGACGTCGGACTGATCGCGATGAAGGCGCTCTGCGGCGGGCTCTTGGACAACGCCCGCGCGGCCTTCGCCTTCCTGCGACGCTTCGATAACGTCCTGCCGATCTGGGGTATCCAGCGCATCGAGGAGCTCGAGGAATTTCTGGCGCTGGAGGCGAATCCGCCCCATCTCGACGTCACCCTCGCCGGCGAGATCCAGCGTATCACCGACGAACTGGGCGCCGATTTCTGCCGCGGCTGCGGCTACTGCCTGCCCTGCCCGGCGGAGATCCCCATCCCCATGGCCGCACGCATGCGCTATCTCCTGCGCCGCGCGCCGACAGAGAACTTTCTCTCGCCGGAGTGGCAGGCGAAGATGGCCCGCATCAAGAACTGCACCGAGTGCGACCAGTGCCGTCAGCGCTGCCCGTACGACCTGGACGCCCCGCGGATCCTCCGGGAGATGCTCGCCGACTACGAGGCCGTCGTCGCCAACGGCGGCGTCTGATTCGATGCGCTTCCACCTGCGCACCTTCGGCTGCAAGACCAACCAGTACGAATCGCAAGGCATCCGCGAAGCGTTTCTCCGGGCTGATCTGGAGGAGACGGACGCCGCCGCCGCCGCCGATATCGTCGTCGTCAACACCTGCAGCGTCACCCGCCGCGCCGACGCTTCCTGCCGCGGCGCGCTGCGGCAGATCCGGCGCGCCAACCCCGATGCGCGGCTAATCGTCACCGGCTGCGCGGTCGACCTCAAGCGCGACTGGCTGCGCGAAATCGACGCGCTCCTCGTCGGCAATGACGACAAGCACACGCTGGTTACGCGGGCGTTGGAGCGCACCGTCACCGCCGCGCCGGCGCGCTTCGGCTTCCGCCTCGACGGCTTTCAGGGCCATACCCGCGCCTTCGTCAAGATCCAGGACGGTTGCGCCAACCGCTGCGCCTACTGCACCATCCCCGACGCACGCGGCGCTCCGGTAAGCCGGCCGCTCGATGAAATCATTTCCGAAACGGTGAACCTTGTCGCGCACGGGGTTCCGGAACTCGTCCTCACCGGCATCAACATCGGCGCCTACCGCGGCATCCGCGGCGAGACTTTGGCCGCAGTAATCCGCGCGCTCGCATGCGTGAGCGGACTTCAGCGCCTGCGGTTGGGATCGGTGGAGCCCGACGCGGTCACCGACGACCTTCTCGAAGCCATGGCAACGTCCCCGACCGTCGCGCCGCATCTGCACATTCCTCTGCAAGCGGGGGACGATACGGTCCTTGCCGAGATGAATCGCCGCTATACGGCGGACGAATACCTGGCCTGCATCGACCGCGCCAGAGCCGCGCTGGACGATCCGGGCATCACCACCGACGTCATCGTAGGCTTTCCGACGGAAGACGAAACAGGTTTCGCCAACACGATGCGAACCTGCGCCCGGGCTCGCTTTTCCCGAATGCACATCTTCCTCTTCTCGTCGCGCCCCGACACGCCGGCCGCTGAATTGCCCCAAGCGGTTCGGGACAAGATGGTGCACGCCCGCAAGAAGCGATTATCCGCCCTGGCCGACGAGATGGCCGCCGCTTTCGCCGCCGACGGCATCGGCAAAACGGAATGGCTGCTTCCGGAGACCTGCGACAACGACCTCCTGGAAGGCTATACCGGCCGTTATCTGCGCGCGGAAGCGCCGGGCGCGCCGGCGCACCTCGGCCGCCTCGTCCCGATCGCCGTCACCGGTTCCGACGGCGCGCTGCAGCGCGGAACGTTGCGCTGAATCCCCTTGCGCCGGAATGAAAGTGCCGGTACACTTGCGACGCTTCCGGACGGATTCTCTCAAGGAATCGGGCATGCGAGCGGTCATCACAATCGCCCTGCTTACGCCTTTCTTTGTGGTCGGTTGTGCGCCCACGATCGCCTACCGTATCGACACCCGCGTCCAGGCCGATCACACCTGCTTGCGCCGGGTCTCCATCGACGGTCGGCCCGATAAGCGGATGCCCGGTCACCGGGTCAACCTCCACAATTATCTTCGTCTGCCCAAGACCAATGCGTACCGCCGTGCCGAGTTGACCCCCTCGCCCGACCGGCCGCAGCGAATCGTACTGCAAGGGCGCTTTGCGTCCCCCGCGGAGATGCCGGCGGATTTCCGCAAGATCACGCCCGGCACCGACCGCGTCGCCGGCAACCGTGTCACCTTCCGCGCGGTCGACCTGGTGCTCGTGGACGTCGTCGATTACGACGAGAGCGTCCGCGACATCGTCAACCGGCGCGAGGGTGCGCTCAAACTCGACGCCTTGATTCACTTTGTCCTCAGCAACGTCATGAGCGCCATGCACGACGCCTTCGACCATCAGTACGATTTGCGCGCGCTCGAGGGCTACTTGAACACGCAGGTGCCGCAGGTAATCCGTCGGCTCTACACCGCCATGTGGGAGGTTCGCCGCGCCGACCGCGCCGGCATCGCGGCCCTGAGCGAGGAGGAGGAGTGGCGCATCCTCATCAACTCGGAACTGGCCAACCTCGGCCTGCGCGTCAACGCCGACGGCCTCCCCGGCGGCGCGCGGTACGACGAGGACGTCTGGATCGCCTTCGCGGATCGGCAACTCCGGCGCTACGTCCGCGCGCGCGCCGAGGGCGTGCCGATGATGACCACCGACACCTTCGAATCGAGCGAGGTGCAGAACCGCCTGCGCCAGGCCATCGGCCGCCGCCACGGTTCGTTCAACGGCTTCCTGAACGAGATCGAGGGCATGCTGCCGGAGGTCTTCGGCGCCTTCATCGTCGGCCGCCTCTCGGTCTCGCACATGCATCCGCGCTTCGACTTCCGCGCGCGGCTGACCATGCCCGGCCGCCTCGTCCAGACCAACGGCGTGCGGGACTTCGACGACAGCGTTTTCTGGACCTTCGACGAGACCGACATGGCCATCAGCGGTTACTCGATGTGGGCGCGCAGCATCGTCGTCGACACCGAGGCGATCGCCGCGCTGGATCTCAACGGCTTCCCCGCATCCATCGCCGCGATCGAAACGCTGTACCAGGCCATCATGCGCGCCGAGGGCGAGCAGAACCCGGTCCGCCAGGCGCTCGGGATCTGCGTGCGCCAGCGGTCACTGAGGCCGCTGGAAACGGTCGCCGCCGGCCAGCCGCTGCACAATCCCGGCACGCCTCCCAGCGGACGCCAGATGGACGCCGCGCAGCAGGTGCTCGAACTGCTGCGGGAGGTCCGCGACCCCGCGCCGGTGACGGACGAGCTCCCCATCGTCACGCCCGAGCTCGAGGACGCGTTCTGATGCCGGTGGGACTGCTGGGCGGCTCGTTCGACCCGCCGCATCGCGGACACCTGCACCTCGCCCGCGCGGCGCTGGCTACCGGCGAGGTCGACGAAGTCTGGCTGATCCCCGCGCGGCAGCCCCCGCACAAACGCGGTCGCGCGTTGAACGCGCCGCATCACCGACTGGCCATGACCGCGTTGCTCTGCCGGGAGGATCCGCGCCTGCACTGCAATCCGTGCGAGATCGAGCGCCCGGGCCCCAGTTACACCGTCGAGACGCTGCGCCAACTCCGGTCGGCGCACCCGGCGACGTCTTATCGCCTTATCATCGGCGCCGACATGATCATGGACTTCGACGCCTGGAAAGAAGCCGAAACCATCCTGGCGCTGGCTCCGCCGCTGGTGGCCGAGCGCCCCGGTTCGCCACTGCCGGCCGACCTGGTCGCCGAAGGCCCGCCCGGCCTGGCCCCGGAAGACCGCCGCGTGCTGCAGGAAGGCCGCTTTCCGCTCGAACCGTGCGGGATCTCCAGCTCCGCCATCCGCCAGCGTCTGCGCCAAAGCGAGAGCGTCTCGGCCGATCTCACACCCGCCGTGATCGACTACATCGCGCAGCATAAACTCTACGATTGAGCGTCGAATCGATCCTTTTTTTCGAATTCCGGAAGAGATTGCGGGCAAGAAGTTGCCTGTGGCCGATCATAACATAAGGTATATTCAGAAGGGGAATCCATGCCCGATCCGTCCAACCTTTCCGCACCGCCGCATGTCCAGAAAGCGATGAGCGTCGCCCGGCAGTTTCGTTCCAACCCCCAGCGCACCGACGACGAACAGCGCAAATACTGCCGCGCGCTCTTCATCATCGCCCAGTGGTCCTGCCAGATCGAACAGTTGCCCTTTACCCGCTATAACATGCGGCGCATCCTCGGCGTCGACGCCGATCTGGTGCTGAATTCCGTGCCCAAGGACATGATGTACGGCTTGAAATAGCTACGGCGCGAGTTCCCGACTCACCTTGGCATCCCCGACGATCTCGATCTGCGGCACCTTCACCGCCGCGGTCTTCCGCCGGAGCACCACCTCGCCGCCGTCCATCTCGACCACGATCGCGTCCAAATGCCGGCTCGAGACGACGACCTCGACCTTGTGGCGCAGATCCGGGAAGAGCCCCGGCGGCGCCAGGCTGTACTCGATGTCGATGCGCTCGTCCTCGCGCCGGATCTCCCGCTGGTGGAACTTGGCGAAGGGCAGACCGAAGCCGTCGGCGGAGGCATGGACCTGCAGAAGCACCGACGGATGATCCGTCAGCATCAACTCCACCTCGGCCGGTTCGAACGCGAGCGTCAACCGCCGCGTTTGTGCGAATGCGTCCGTTTCGGTGATATAGAAATGCGAATCCTCCGCCACCGGCTTGGCCAGCAGCACCGCCAGCAGCGCCGCCGCCGCCAGCGCGGCATAACCGGCATAGGTCCGGCGGCCGGCTTTTGTCGGGACCGGCGCCGAATCGGCGGCCTGCCTGTCTTCGCGTCGGGGTACGTCGAGGACGAAGTAATAGACCGCATGCGCGACCAGAAACGGCGCCAGCGCCGCCCAGATCACGTCGGAGAGGAAATGCGCGCCCTGCAGGATCCGCCCCAGCCCCAGGAGCGAGCCCCACAACAGGGCGAAGGCGATCGCGCCGAGCGCCAGCCGCGGACGGTGGCGGCGCCAGATGAAGTAGAACGCGAAGAACGAGAAGCCGATGGAGGCGTGGCCGCAGGGAAAAGACTTGCTGGCCCGGTCGTACCCCAGTTCCAGCGGGGCGTGGTAGGCCGAACGCGCGCCCGGGCCGATCACCTCGTGCGGGCGCGGGCGCCAGAAGAAATCCTTCATGATGACGTTGACCAGCAGCCCCGGCCCCAGCGCCAGCACCAGCACCACGTACCAGCCGTAGATTCGCAGGTGGGCGTATTTCGCGAAGTGATGGCTCAATAGCAGCACCGCGATGGCGCCGAAGGCGAAGATGCCCGTCAGGATCGGCGCGCCGTGGTACAGCAGCTGCACCGGCGCGCTCCACCCGATCGGCCAGTGGCTCTGCGGTCGCTGCGCGGCATGCCACCAGCCCGCCTGGGCCTGCTCCTGCACATACGGCAGCTTCGCCACCGTCATGTCCAGGTCGGTCGTCCAGAAGATGACGGTCGCACCGACCAGCAGCACCAGCGGGACGATCAGCTCCGGCAGCCAGTGGCGGCGGTACGATCTCGAGGCGGCCTTTTCGGCTGCAGCCATGCTCGTTCTCTCGGCCTGCGGACAGCGCAAAAGTTTATAGGCTAACGATTTCCGGACGGATTACAAGCGCTTTCCGACAGCCGTTCACGCATTGAGCGCGGCGTGGACGGCCGCGGGATCGCTCGGGTGCGGAAGCGCCGAGAGCCGGTTCCGCGCTTCCTGCACCGAACAGCCGTGGCGGGCGGCCTGTAGGTAGAAGCGATTCGCCGCGGCGCGGTCGCCGCCGAAGGCCGTCTGCGCCCATGCGCTGGTCAGCCCCTGCCCCAGCGCGCGCTGCAGCAGCGTATGGCCGTAGAGGATGTACGCGCCGTCGCGGAAGAACTCGGCATAGGGCGCGAGTTCGGGCGCGTCGAAGCTGTCGACGAATTTCTGCCCGTAGCTGTTCATCTCCGTGCCGACGGAGAAGATCATCTCCGCCTCGCGCGCGGCTTCGACCGCTTCGGCGAGCTTTCCAGTCTTGAGTTCCCTGGTCTCCGGATCGTCGATGTTCCAGTTGCGCTCCGGGATGATATTGAACGCCAGGCACCCCGGCTCGACCATCCTGGCGATATAGTCGCGCGCGTCGGCCTCGCCGCCGGAGGTGCCGTCGAGCCAGGTGGCGCAGGGGACGGCTTCGCAGCCGCGGATCATGGCGACGACGTCCGCGACCGGCGGGAAGGTCTGCGCCATCGGCTGGACGTAGGCCTGACCGCCCTTCTTCATCAATCGCCGCCGCACGGTATTCAGGAACTTCGCCTTGGTCTCCAGCAGAACGCGCACCGAGTGCATGTCCAGGCGCAGCCGGCCGGCCCAGTAGGTGGTCAGCATGTCGCTGTCGGGGAAGTGTTTGCGCGCGGCCGCGTCGATGGCCGCGAGCATGTGCCGTTCGGTGGCGTTGCCGGCCGGGCTCAGCGGCAGGACGTCGCGGTCGTAGTCGATTCGCACCGGCGCGAGCACGCCGTTGAGGCGTTCGGTCAATTCCCGGTTGCGCTCCTGCGCCCCTGTGCGCATCGCCGCGAGCGTCGCCGCGGCCGGCGTACCTTCGGCGGGCAAAGCGGTGAACCCGGTGCCCATGAAGTAGGCGATGCCCGGCTCGCCGGGCGAATTGATCTCCTCCTCGGCCAGCATGGGCATGAAGACGCGCGACTCCAGCGCCGCGACCGCGCGGATATCGAGCGCCTCGGCGGCGGCGAAGAGCTCATCCATGGCGTCGAGGACGTCGAAGTCGACGATGCCGACGACGTCGAGGCCGATCTTCTTCGCCTCCCAGACGATCCGCGAAGGCGAATACTCGCAAGCGTTAAAGGAGAAGAAGCTGTGCAGATGCACGTTCACCGCGCCGGTCGTGGCGGCGGCGGCGATCTCGCCGGATACGAGCGCCTGCTGCAGGGCGGCGACCGCGTCGCGGCGTTCGTCCGCGTCGAAGGATTGCAGGCGTTGCTCGTACATATCGACTGACTGGGCCATTATTCATCCTCGGGGCGAAAGCGGTTGCGTCTCAACGACTGTACGCATCGCAGCGGTTTTTGGCAACCCTGTTTCACCGAAGTTGACACCCGGAAACCGCTTTCATACAATCATTTGCGTTCTATTACCGATTTCGGGGCATGAATGAAAGCCGCCCACCGCCGCACTACCCGACAGGTTTTCGTCGCCGGGCTTCCTCTCGGCGGTGGCGCGCCGGTCAGCGTTCAGTCCATGACCAAGACGCCGACCGGGGATGTCGCGGCGACGCTGGCGCAGATCGAGCGCGTGGCCGCGGCCGGGGGCGAGCTGATCCGCTGCGCGGTACCCAACGTCGCCGCGGCCCAATCGCTGGCGGCGATTATCCGCAAGAGCCCGCTGCCGGTCGTCGCCGACGTCCATTTCGACAGCCGCATCGCCCTGGCCGCCATCGAGGCCGGCGCGCACAAGCTGCGCCTCAATCCCGGCAATATGGGTGCTGATCTCGCGGGCGTGGTTCGTGCGGCCAAAGACGCCGGCATCCCCGTCCGCATCGGCGTCAACGCCGGGTCACTGGCGCATTCTCCCGGCGCGGATGCCGAAGAAGTGGGGCATCTGCTGGCGGAGACGGCGCTGCGCCATGCCGCCGACTTCGACGCCATGGGCTTTCGCGACACGGTCGTCTCGGTCAAATCCTCCGACATCCTTACCACCGTGCACGCCTGCCGCCTTGTCGCCGCGCGCAGCGACTACCCGCTGCACCTGGGCCTGACCGAGGCCGGCCCGGAGGAGGACGCCATGCTCAAAAGCGCCGTGGCGCTGGGCGGGCTGCTGATCGACGGCATCGGCGACACGCTGCGCCTCTCCTTCACCGGGCCGCCCGAACGGGAGGTGCTGGCCGGTCGGGATCTGCTGCGCGCGTCCGGACTGCTGCGCGACCGGCCGGAATTGGTCTCCTGCCCGACCTGCGGCCGCTGCCGGGTGGATCTGCAACCGTTGGCGCAAGCGGTCCGGCAACGACTCCAGGTCATCCGCGCGCCGCTCAGGGTGGCGGTCATGGGCTGCGAGGTAAACGGCCCGGGAGAGGCCCGGGACGCGGATATCGGCCTCGCCGCCAGCGCCGGGCGTTTCACCCTCTTCGCACGCGGCGAAGCGCTCGGCGACATAGCCGCCGAAGACGCCCTGGCGGCGCTGATGCGCGAAGTCGAGCGCCTGGCCGCGCAGGCGAACGGCGGTGAAGGATGAAGAAGATCCTGCTCCTGGGCGCTACCGGCAGCATCGGTCAGAGCACCCTCGCGGCGGTCCGCCGCCATCCGGGACGCTTCGCCGTCACCGGCATGGTCGCTCACGGCAGCGTCGACGAGCTGGCCGCGGCGGCGCGCGAATTCCGTCCGCGGCGGGTCGCCCTGGCCGATCCGGAAAAAGCAGCCGAGCTGGCGCGGATTCTCGCCGACACGGACGTCCTCGCCGGCGACGCGGGCGTCCTGGAACTCGTTCGCGAATGCGAGGCCGATATCTGCGTCTCGGCGATCGTCGGCGCGGCCGGTCTGCGTCCCACCCTCGCGGCGATCGGCCGCGGGCTGGATATCGCCCTGGCCAACAAGGAGGCACTCGTCGCCGCCGGCAGCATCGTCACCGCCCGCGCCAGGCAGACAGGCTCGACCATTCTACCGGTCGATTCCGAACACAGCGCGCTGGCGCAGTGCCTGCGGGGCACCGAACGCGCGGAGGTCTCGCGCCTGGTGCTCACGGCCTCGGGCGGCCCGTTCCGCGGCAAGTCGCTGGACGAACTGGAGTTGGTCACGCCCGAAGCGGCGCTTGAACACCCGACGTGGACGATGGGCGCCAAGGTCACTGTCGACTCGGCGAGCCTGGCCAACAAGGCCTTGGAAATCATCGAAGCGCACTGGCTTTTCGACATGCCCTATGATAGGATGGATATCCTCGTGCATCCGCAATCGGCGGTGCACAGCCTGGTGGAGTTTGTCGACGGAACGTATCTGGCGCAACTGGCTCGGCCGGAGATGCAGATCCCGATCCTGCAGGCGCTGTCCTGGCCGGAGCGACTGGCCCCGGCGCTGGCGCCGATGGATTTCACCCAGCCGCTCAGCCTGACGTTCGAACCGCCCGACCGGGAGGCGTTTCCCATGCTGGAGCTGGGACTCGCCGCCGGCCGCCGCGGTGGCACCGCGCCGGCGGCCTACTCCGCCGCCAACGAGGAGGCGGTGGCGCTGTTTCTCGAACGCCGTATCCGCTTTCCGCAGATCGCTGCGGTCGTGCGCGATGCGGTCGCGGCCCATACGTTCGCGCAGACGCCGGACCTGGAGACGATCTTCGCCGTTGAAGCGGCTGTCCGCGCAAGGATAAGACGGAGGTATGCCTGATATGTACACGGTTCTGGATTACGCACGCATGGCCGCCTACGTGGCCGTGGCGTTTTCGGCGCTGGTCTTCGTCCACGAGCTCGGCCACTACCTGGCCGCGCGGCTGGTGGGCATCCGCGTCGAACGTTTCTTCATCGGCTTCGACATCTTCGGCCTGGCAATCAAGCGCACCTGGGGCGGCTGCGTCTACGGCATCGGCGCACTGCCGCTCGGCGGCTACGTCAAGATGGCCGGCCAGTCGGACGACCCGCGCTACGAAGTCATCACCGGCGCGCCCGACGAGTTCCGCTCCAAGCCGCTCTGGGCGCAGGCGCTGGTACTGGGCAGCGGCGCGGGCATGAACCTGATTTTCGGCTTCGTGCTGCTGGTCCTCGTCTTCCGCCTCGGCATCCACCTGCCCGAGGCCGCCATCGGCAAGATCGAGCCGAACATGCCCGCCGCCAGCGCCGGTTTCGAGAGCGGCGACAAAGTCGTCAGCATCGACGACAACCCGATGCGCTCGTTCGAGAACCTCCAGACCTACGTGATCAGCAACCCCGGCCGCTGGCTCGAGTTCGTCCTTCGCCGCCCCGGCGTAGCCGACCCCGTCCGCGTCCAGGTTCACGGCATCAAGCGGACCGACCAGCGCGGCAAATTCTCCAATATCGGGCTCAACCCCGCGCAGTCGCGCACGCTCGGGCGCATCGTCTCGCCGCACAAGAAATTGCCGAAATACCCCAAAAACATCCTCCTCGCCGGCGACGAGGTGCTGGCGGTCGACGACAAGCCGATTCCCGAACCGTGGTGCGGCGACTGGATCGGCCGCTATCTCGCCGACATCCCCGGCGAGAAAGCCGGCTTCCGCATCCGCCGCGCCGAGCAGGAGCGCGAGGTGAAGCTGCCGGTCTGGGGGCTGGGCGAATACGAGATCGGCCTGCGGTATCACATCAAGATCACCGGCATCGCCGAGGACTACCCCGCCGCGCGCTCGGGCCTCAAAGCCGGCGACGTCCTGGTGGGCTATCTCGCCGAAGGCCGCAAGAAACACTTCACCACCTACAATGCGCTGCAGAAGCTGACCCGCGAACATGCCCTGCAGCCGTTCGACCTGATGCTGCTCCGCGACGGCGAGAAGATGACCGCCTCCATCAAGCCGCGCTACATGGGCGGCGACCCGCGCGTGCAGCCGCCGGGCACCGACACCTTCCTCGGGATCCGGGTGGAAGACGGCCCCGACGGCCGCGGTTTCGTCGTCTCGCGCGTCTTTCCCGACGGCCCGGCGGGCGAGTTGCTGCAGGAAGGCGACCTGCTGGTCAAAGCCGGGGAAGCGGAGATGTTTCCCGCCGACCGCGACCTCGCCGACTACGTCAACGAGGCGAGCAACAAGCCGATCCGGCTGCTGCTGGCCGACCGCGCCGGGGACGACCCGCTGACCATCACGCCGCACATGTTCCAGAAACACGGCAACCCGCGACTCGGGATCGTCCTGGAGCCGCGCATCGCCGGCATCGAGCCCGATTCGGTAGCGGCGGGCCTGAACCTGCAGGTCGGAGCGCGGCTCTTCCCCCTCGGCTACGAAAACGAGGCGCCCTTCTTCCTCCTCGCGGACGACCTGAAGACGACCTGCGTCTCCACGAGCGACCCGGCGACCGAAGAGATGCAGGTCCTCTCCTTCGCCACGCCCGCGGCGGTGCGGGCCGATCCGGTCGCGCACGGCGTCACCGGCTACATCCCCGCCGCCTTCCACGTGGCGGAGAAGCTCTACCAGGCCCGCAGCGTCGGCGAAACACTCGCCCTGGCCGGGCGCGAAAGCCTGCACATGGCCAGCCAGATCTTTCTCATGCTGCACAAGTTGATCACCACCGAGTTCCATCCCGAGAGCCTCGGCGGCCCGATCGCCATCGCGCGCTTCCTCTCCGGCGCCTCCGAGGCGTCGCTGACCTTCTTCCTGCGCATGGTCGCGTTCATCAGCATCAACCTGGCGGTGCTGAATTTGCTGCCGCTGCCGGTGCTCGACGGCGGTCACCTCCTGTTCACGCTGGTTGAGTGGATCAAGGGCAGCCCGACCCATCCGAAGGTTCGCGAATACGCGCAGTACGTCGGGCTGATCTGCCTGCTGGCACTGTTTCTCTATGTCTCGTTCAATGACGTGAAATATACCTGGTTTGTCGGCGGATGATCCCAAGCCTCTACCCGAAAAGGGTTTAAATAGATTTCTGCGCGACGTCGCGCCGGGCCGGCACACCCGCCGCGCGCGTTAACATCTTCTTGACACTACAGCAGTTGTGGATAGAATATACTTTTTGACCCGGTCCGGGTGGGCCGGGTTCGATCTTTCTCGCGTTTCCAGGGACTTTCCCAGGCGTCTGCGTTATGGCCAAGCGAACCCGCAAAGCCGAGTTGTACGAAATCCTCGCCAACCGGAAAGACCGTGTCAAGGACGGCGGCGCAGTGTTGCGTCCCGACGACATCGCCGAGACGGCGCCCTCCGTCCGCGCCCGTACCGGGCGGGAGGTGATCTTCTCTCTGGACGTGGCTTTCGTGATTTTCGGCGCGGTGCTGCTCTTGACCGGATCGGCCTACGTGATCGGACACAAGAAGGGCGAGGACGCCGCCCAACTGAAGTTCGACCGCCTCGGCGACAGCGCCGCCGCCCTCGATGCCGGGCAGAAGCCCATCGGCGTCGTCGAGACCGAGCGCGCCGCGCTGCGCCCGCGACTGACGCAGGCCGATCCAGAGAAGTACACGATCCTGCTGCGCGTCAGCGACGGGTATGCCGACGCCGACAAGGAACGGCTGGAACTCGAACGCGAGCAGTTGTACGCACTGCCGCCGGTCAGGCAGGGACGGCACAACGTCTTCGTCTTCGAGAAGAAACGCGAAGGCGTCTACGGACTGGCGCTGGGGGCCTTTTCCGCCTCGGACGATCCGAAAATCGTCTTGTTGCGCGAACGGCTGAAAAGCCATCCCGGACGGCATAACGATATGCCGTACAAACACTTGAGCGTCGAGCGCATCGGCACGTTGCTCGACTGACCCGCGGAGCTGGCGTCATGAAACCGATCCCCGATTGCGTGCCCGACGCATTGCGACTGGTGCTCGATACCGCGCGCCTGGTCTCCGACGACGCCTTCATCCATCGCAAGGTGCTGACCAAGGTGATGAACGCTCTCACCGACGACAACGACCTCGGCGACAGCAGCGCCGACGTCATGCTCAAATGCCTCAACGTCGCCTACAAGGCGCTGGGCGTGCGCGATCCGTACGAGAAGCTCAAGGCCCGCCGCAACAAGGCCATGCTCGGCCTCGAGAGCGAGTTCCGCGGCTACCTCGACGTCGCGCCCAACCGCCTCGTGGCCTGCATCAACCTCGCCCTCGCCGGTGGCGCCGGGGACGCCGACGGCCTGGGCCGCGAGGATTTCGAGCGCGATATCCTGCAACATCTGGACGACCCGATCGGACGCGACGAGCGCGAGCGCCTGCTCAAGGACCTCTCGCGCGCGGAATCGGTCCTCTACGTCCTCAACGCCGCCGGCGAGATCGTCTTGGACAAGCTGCTTATCGAGGAACTGGCCCAGCGCTGCGAGGTGACCGCCGTCGTCGCGCGGCAGCCGCTGCTGGACTTCGCCACCCGCGACGACGTCGAGGCCGTCGGTCTGGACAAGTTCGCCAAGATCGTCGACCCGGGCGCGCCGATGTTCGGCCTGGTACTCCCGCGCGCCTCGAGCGCCTTCCGCGAGACCTTCGAGCAGGCCGGCCTGGCCATCGCCAAGGGCGAACGCAATTACGACACGCTCGCCGGCTGCGACCGCGAGGTGTATTTCCTGCTCCAGTGCGTCTGCGAGCATGCCGCGCGGAAATTGCGCATCGACCTGGGCAGCAGTGCGGTCTTCTGTTACGAACCCTCCCGCCCGGCCGAGGCCCGCTCGGCCGCGACGGAATGATGAATGGACGAATGCCGGCGCTTGCCGGCGCGAAAGCGAGAGACAAACGAGGAGAAGAGACGTGAGCATTCACAGCAGTCTGCGCATGGGCAGCGGCATGGTCAAGCACCGCAACGTGCTCAGCCGCAGCGAACGCCTGGAGAGACTCGAGCAACATGGCCGGTGGAACCGCGAGAAATCGGTGCTGGGGCTGCCGAAGGTCCGCTCGATCAAGATGGCCGTCAAGAAGAAGAAGAAGGACGAGGAAGACGAGGCGTGAATGCGCCCGGCGCGAAGGCTCCTCCGTCCCGTTCCCGGTAATCCCGCGATGACCACGACCACTTCACCGTCCCTGGCCCGACGCGTCGCCGCCACGGACATCAGCGGCATCCGCAAGGTCTTCGACCTCGCCGCCGACCTGCAGGATCCGATCGACCTCTCGATCGGCCAGCCGGACTTCGACGTGCCCGACGCGGTCAAGGACGCCGCGGCCGCCGCCATCCGCGGCGGGACCAACCGGTATACGCGGACCCAGGGCGCGCCGGAGTTGCGCGCGGCGCTGCTGGCGCACCTGGGCGGGCGCTACGACGAGTCGGAACTGCTGGTCACCAGCGCGGTCTCCGGCGGCCTCTTGCTGTCGTTCCTGGCGCTGCTGGACCCGGACGACGAGATCCTGATCCCCGAGCCGTACTTCGTCATGTACAAGCAACTGGCGCTGATGCTCGGCGCGCGGCCGGTCTGTTACGACACCTACCCCGACTGGTCGCTCGATCCCGAACGCATCGCCGGGCTGATCACCCCGCGGACGAAAGTCATCTGCATCAACTCGCCGTGCAATCCGACGGGAAAGGTCTACGCGCGCGACGAACTCGCCGCGCTTGCCGAGAAGCTCGCGCCCTCGGGTATCGTCGCCGTCAGCGACGAGATCTACGCGCCGTACTGCTACGACGCGCCGTTTGCGAGCTTCGCCGAGGTGTACGAGAACACGCTGCTCCTGGGCGGCTTCAGCAAGAGCCACGCCATGACCGGCTGGCGCATCGGGTACGCCGCCGGCCCCGCGCCCCTGATCGCGGCGATGACCAAGTTCCAACAGTTCACCTTCGTCTGCGCGCCCGCGCCGTTCCAGCAAGCTGCCGTCGCGGCGCTGCTCGAAGACACCGCCGCGATGGTCGACACCTACCGGCACAAGCGTGATCGGCTATACGCCGGGCTGCTCGACGCCGGCTACGAGGTGGAGAAGCCCGGCGGCGCGTTCTACATCTTCCCGCGCGTGCCGTGGGGCGAGGACATGGAGTTCGTCGCCGCCTGCATCGCCGAGAACCTGCTGGTCATCCCGGGCAGCGTCTTCAGCGAGCAGCATTCGCATTTCCGTATCGCCTATCCGACCACGGACGAGACGATCGACCGCGGCCTGGCGGTGCTCCGCCGCCTGCGCAGCGGCCCTGTCAAAAGGTAGCCCATGCCCAACGACACGATGAAGACCATCGTCTCCCTGGCCAAGCGCCGCGGTTTCATCTTCCAGAGCTCCGAGATCTACGGCGGCTTGAAAGCCTGCTACGACTACGGCCCGCTGGGAGTGGAGCTCAAGCGCAACCTCAAGGCCGCCTGGTGGCGCGACATGGTCCACCGCCGCGACGACATCGTCGGCCTCGACTGCTCGATCATCATGCACCCCGACGTCTGGAAGGCGTCCGGACATCTCGCGGGCTTCTGCGATCCGCTGGTCGACTGCCGCAACTGCAAGGCGCGCTTTCGGGCCGATCACGCGCCGAGCGCCAATCCCGGCGAGGAGGCGACCTACCACGAGGGCGGCAAGACGAGCAACAGGAAGATCACCGCCACGGTCGATCCGCGCGGCTACGTCTGCCCGGTCTGCGGCGCGCCGGATCTCTCCGAAGAGCGCCTCTTCAACCTGATGTTCCGCACCTCGCTCGGACCGGTGGACCCGATGCAGGAGATCCTCGGCGCCATCGACGAACTCGCCGCGCTCGACCCGGCGGCGCGCAAGACGCGCATGGCCCAGATCGTCGACAACGCGGCGGTCTACCTGCGCCCCGAGACCGCGCAGGGCATGTTCGTCAACTTCCTCAACGTCCTCACCACCGCCCGCGTCAAGCCGCCCTTCGGCATCGCCCAGGTCGGCAAGAGCTATCGCAACGAGATCACCACCAGCAACCTGACCTACCGCACCTGCGAATTCGAGCAGATGGAGATGGAATACTTCGTCGAGCCCGGTACCGACGACGAGTGGTTCGACTACTGGCAGAATGCCCGCCTGCAGTGGTATATCGACCTCGGCATCAAGCCCGAACGCCTGCGCCTGCGCGCGCACGAAGCCGAGGAGCTGGCCCACTACGCCAAGGCCTGCGCCGACGTGGAATACTTCTTCCCCTTCGAAAACGAGGCGGGCGAGGGGGAGTGGGGCGAGTTGGAAGGCATCGCCAACCGGACCGACTACGACCTCAAGCAACACGCCGAGCACAGCGGCAAGGACCTCTCCTGCTTCGAGACCGAGACCAAGCGCCGCTACGTCCCGTACGTCATCGAGCCCGCCGCCGGCGCCGATCGCGCCGCGCTGGCGTTCCTCTGCGACGCGTACGAGGAGGAGGCCCTCGAGAACGGCGAGACGCGCTCGGTGCTGCGCTTCCATCCGCGGCTGGCCCCGATCAAGGCCGCGGTCTTCCCGCTGGTGAAGAAGGAGGGCATGCCCGAGAAGGCCCGCGCCATCGTCGACGCGCTGCTGGACGAGGGCGTCAACAGCTTCTACGACCAGAGCGGCGCCATCGGCCGGCGCTATCGCCGCATGGACGAGGCCGGCACCCCCTTCTGCATCACCGTCGACGGCGAGACCATGAGCGCGGAGACCGTCACCGTGCGCGAGCGCGACGGCATGATCCAGGAGCGTCTGCCGGTCGCCGGCATCGTCGCATTCGTCAAGGACAAGCTGAAATAGCCGAAGGAGCATCGCATGGAATTCAAGAAACGACTGATCAAGAAACGCAAAGCCGCCCGCGTCAAGCGACAGAAAGCCAAGGGCAACCAACGCGTCATCCAGCGCGGGCGCAAGCGCTGGCTCAAGACGGCGAAGAAAGACGATGCCGCGTCCTGACCCCCTGCGCCCGATAGGCCGCGGATGATGGGCGACACCGACGTACGCCTGGCGTTCGACGCGGGCTGGTCCGTCTGGGCCGGCCTGGCGATTCTCCTGCTGGCGCTCGTCGCCGGTGCGGCGGCGTACCCGCGCGCCGTCCGCGCCCTGACCGGGGGGCGCGCGCGTATCGGCCTGCTCCTGCGTCTCCTGGCGCTCTTGTGCCTGGTCTGCCTGCTGCTGCGCCCCGAGCTTCGCCTCGCGCGCAACACCGCCCTCACCTATCGCTGCCTGGTGCTCTTGGACCGCTCGGCGAGCATGTCCGTCCGCGACGTCCGCGACGGACCGACGCGCCTGCGCCAGGCGGTGCTGGCGCTTCTCGACGGCGAGCGCGCCGTTTCCCGCGCCGAGTCCATGGCGCTGACCATCCGTCCCTTCGCGCAACATCCGGGCTTTCCCGTCTCCGGCGAGGACCTGCTGGACCTGACGCCCGCACGCACGCACACCTGGATCGCCCAGAGCCTCCGCGAAACGTCGAAGGAAGAGCCGCCCGCGCGGATCGTCCTGGTCACCGACGGCAACGACACCGCCGGCGTGGATCCGCTCCCGGTCGCGGAAGGACTGGGCATTCCCGTCGACACCGTCGCCGTCGGTCGCCCTATCGAGAAGGACGACGCTTTCGTCGACGTCGCCATCGCCGGTCTGGACCACCGCGACCGCGCCCCCGTCGGCTCGGTGACGCAGATCGTCGCCTACATCGACGCCGACGGCGTCGCGGGGGAGACGGCGAAGATCGTCCTGCGCCGCGACGACAAGACGCTGGCGACGAACGAAGCCGTCCTCGACGACGCCGCGGGGCCGCAGGCGGTGACGCTCAACTTTCACCCCGAGACGACCGGGCTGGTCGACCTGACCGTCGCCGTCGAACCGCTGCCGGGCGAATCGGTGATCGAGAACAACACCGCGTCGTTTCCACTCTGGGTGCACGAGCGCCTGCCGCGCGTGATGTACCTCGAGGGCGAGATCCGCCCCGACTACAAGTTCCTCCGCCGCGCGCTGGCGACCGATCCGGGGCTGGAGTTCATGTCCTTCATCCACACCGGCGACGGCCGGTTCCTCCGCCAGGGTTCGATCAGCGGCCTCGAACTCGAGGGGCTGCCGCAGGCGCGCAGCGACCTGGCGAGCCTGAACGTGCTGATCCTCGGCGACCTGGCGCGCGCGGAACTGGGCGACAAGACCGCCGCGCTGTTGCGTGCGGCCGTGGCCGACGGCATGGGCCTGCTGGTACTGCCCGGCAGCCACACCACCGGCGCGCGGAGTCGTCTGGCCGAGAGCCCGCTGGGCGAGGCGTTGCCCCTGGCGCCGGCGCCGGAGCGAGACGCGCCGACCGGCCCCATCCGCATCACCGTGCCGCAAATCGCGCGCGCGGACGTCCTGGGCGAGGCGCTGGCGCCGTTCTTTCCGCCCTTGCCCGAAGCGGAGGACAAGGCGCCGACGCTCGCGGGCGCCGATCCCGCCGGCGAACTCCGCCCCGGCGCGGTCGCGGTCCTGGTCGGCAAAGTCGGCGACGGACCGCCGGTGCCGGTGCTGGTGACCCGGCGTTTCGGCCGCGGCAAGGTCGCGGTCTTTCTGGGACACGACGCCTGGCGCTGGGTCGGCCTCGGTGGCGGCCGCACCGTCCCCTACGCCGACGTCTGGGGCCGGATCGTCCGCTGGCTCGGCCGCGATGCCGACGACATTCTTCCCGACGAGACCGGCCTCGTCCTCACCGCCAACCGCCTGGTGGTGCGTCCGGACGAGCCGATCGTCTTCTCCGCGCGCATCAAGACCCCGCCGGGGCAGGAAGCGCCGGCGGTCCGCGCGCGCGTCGTACCCGACGCGGAGGCCGGGACCGACCCCTTCTCGCTGCCTTTCGCGTCGCTGCCGTCGCTGCCGGGCGCCTACGAGGCCCGGTTCGAACACGACAAGCCCGGCGCGTATACGCTGTCCGCCGAGGCCACCGTCGGCGATACGGTGCTGGCGCAGGCGGAGTTGACCTTTCGCATCCGCGGCGGCCCGGGCGAGTTTGATCGTCTTGCCCCGAACGAACGGCTCCTGCGCTGGATCGCGCTGGAGACGCGCGGCCAATTCGTCGCGTTGCCCGACCTGCCCGGGCATCTCGAACGTCTGGCCGAACGACAGGAAGCCCATCGCGAGCGCCTGCGCGTGCCGCTGTGGAACAAGCCGCTGCTCTTCGCGCTCTTCGTGCTGCTGCTCTCGGGCGAATGGCTGCTGCGCAAGCGCTGGGGGCTTCCCTGATTTTGGCTTGGATTCGGGCCTGCCGTTTGTACAATATCCCTTTTCGCCTCCCTTTCTTATATCGATACGCGAAAGCGAGCCGCCTTGAGCCATGACTCCGCACGCAAGCACGGTACCGACCGCCGCGACCTCTCGGTGGTCATCCCCGTCTACAATGAGGAGGAGTGCCTGCCGCTCCTGGAGGCCGAACTCGTCTCCGCGCTGGAGAGCCACCCCGCGCCGTGGGAGGTGATCTTCGTCGACGACTGCTCCACCGACGGCACGCC
>CAYWFP010000073.1:5903-20601 GCA_964457365.1 uncultured Planctomycetaceae bacterium | reverse complement strand
TGCTGCACCGCCACGGGGCGAAGGTGGAGTACCACGATCCGTACGTCCCGAGCACCAAGAAGATGCGCAAGTACAACTTCAAGCTCAAGTCCGCGCCGCTGACGCCGGCGAAACTGCGGCAGGCCGACGCGGTGCTCATCGCCACCGACCACGACGGCGTGGACTACGCGCTGGTGGGGCGTCACGCCAAGCTCGTCGTCGACACGCGCAACGCCCTCAACGGCTTGCGCGGCGTCAAGGCCAGGGTCGTCCGCGCCTAGCGTGTAGAAGAGAGCCTTCATGACCGCGATCCTCGGACTCTCCGCGTTCTACCACGACAGCGCCGCGGCCCTGGTGGTCGACGGGCGCATCGTCGCCGCCGCGCAGGAGGAGCGCTTCACCCGGCGCAAGCACGACCACGGCTTTCCCAGGCACGCCATCGACTACTGCCTCGGCGAGGCCGGTCTGACCCCGGAGGGGCTCGACGCGGTGGTCTTCTACGACAAGCCGATCCTCAAGTTCGAGCGCATCCTCGAGACCTACCTGGGGTTCTGGCCGATGCTGCCCGGCAGCGCCGCCTTCGGCCTCAGGTCGTTCATGATGGCGCTGCCGCTGTGGCTGAAGCAGAAGCTCTTCCTGCCGCGCGAGATCGACAAGGGGCTCGACGACCGGTACCAGGGGCCGATCCTCTTTCCGCTGCATCACGAGTCGCACGCGGCCAGCGCCTTCTTTCCCTCCCCGTTCGAGGAGGCGGCGTTCATCACCTTCGACGGCGTGGGCGAGTGGAGCACCACCACCTGGGGCGTGGGGCGCGGCAACCGGGTGGAGCTGAAGAAGGAGATCCGTTTTCCCCACAGCCTGGGGCTCCTGTACAGCGCCTTCACCTACTACACCGGCTTCAAGGTCAACTCCGGCGAGTACAAGGTGATGGGGCTGGCGCCCTACGGCGAGCCGAAGTACGCCGATCTGATCCGCCAGAAGCTGATGGACATCAAGGAGGACGGCTCCTTCTGGCTCGACCAGCGCTACTTCAACTACTGCACCGGCCTGACGATGACCAACAAGAACTTTCACGACCTCTTCGGCGGCCCGCCGCGCCAGCCCGAGAGCCGGGTCACCCAGCGCGAGATGGATCTGGCCGCGAGCGTGCAGAAGGTGACCGAGGAGGTGATGCTCCGCATCACCCGGCACGTGCACGAGCAGACGGGCATGCAGAACCTCTGCCTCGCCGGCGGGGTTTCGCTGAACTGCGTCGGCAACGGCCGCATCCTGCGCGAGGGCCCCTTCGAGAAGATCTGGATCCAGCCCGCCGCCGGGGACGCGGGGGGGGCGCTCGGCGCGGCGCTCTTCGCCTGGCACCAGATTCTCGACAAGCCGCGCGCGGTGGAGCAGCCCGACCGCCAGCGCGGATCGTACCTCGGGCCGCGCTATTCCGGCGAGGACATCCGCGATTTCCTGCAGACGCGGGGCGCGAAGTACGCGCATTTCCTCAGCGACGACGAGCTGGCGGCGAAGGTCGCCGAACTGCTGGATGCGGGGAAGGTGGTCGGCCTGCTGCACGGGCGGATGGAGTTCGGCCCGCGGGCGCTGGGCGCGCGCAGCATCCTGGGCGATCCGCGCAACACGCAGATGCAGGCGACGATGAACCTCAAGATCAAGTTCCGCGAGTCCTTCCGCCCCTTCGCGCCGAGTTGCCTGGAGGAGCGCGTGGGCGACTACTTCGAGATGGACTGCCCGAGCCCGTACATGCTGCTGGTGGCCCCGGTGAAGGCGGAGCGCCGCAAGCCGATGACCGACGAGCAGCAGCACCTCTTCGGCATCGAGAAGCTCAACATCGTCCGCTCGGGCGTGCCGGCGATCACCCACGTCGACTACTCCGCGCGCGTGCAGACGGTCAACGCCGGGACCGCGCCGTTCTACCACAAGCTGATCAAGGGCTTCGAGGACCGCACCGGCTGCGGTGCCGTCGTCAACACGAGCTTCAACATCCGCGGCGAGCCGATCGTCAACACGCCCGAGGAGGCGTACCGCTGTTTCATGTTCACGGACATGGACGCGCTGGTGCTGGAGGACTGCCTCTGCCTCAAGGAGGAGCAGCCGCCGATGGAAGGCGCCGAGGCGTACAAGAAGCAGTTCAAGCTGGATTGATCCGGGAGCGAAACGATGAACGAGGAAGCGAACGAGAAGGAAGCCCAGGGGGAAACGCCGGAGTTGCCGGCCGAGCGCATGAGCCTCGTCCAGGAATTCGGCCTCTTCCTCTGGGAGAACAAGCTCTGGTGGATGGCGCCGATCATCCTCGTGCTGCTGATCCTGATCGGGCTGGTCGTCGCCGGCGGCGGCGCGGCGGCCCCGTTCATCTACACCCTGTTCTAGGACGCGCCCATGTCGATGGTTCATGTCAACTGGCACCCCGATGCGCGGGAGTTGCGCAAGTTCGGCCTGACGGTGCTGATCGGGCTGGGGCTCGTCGGCGCGCTGCTCTGGTGCGGTTTCTGGCCCTTCGGCGAGCCCAACGCGCGCGCGGCCACGGTCGTCTGGGTGGTCGGCGCGGTGATCGGCGGCCTGGGGCTGACCGGGATGCCGGTGGCGCTTCCGGGGTACTGGCTCTGGATGAGCATCGCCTTCGTCATGGGCAACATCATGAGCCGGGTGGTGCTGACGCTCTTCTACGTCGGCATCATCCTCCCCATCGGCTTGGTCATGCGCCTGATCGGCCGCGACAAGCTGCAGCTCAGGCGCCCGCGCGGGTCGAGCTGCTGGTGTGACGTGGAGCAGCCGGCCGACCGCGCGCGCTACCGGCGCCAGTTCTGAGGATCCGTTAAGCAACAAGTTCGGGAATTCTGAAATAATTACTTAACGGGTCCCAAAGCGGGATATGGGACGTTCGCGCCTCTTCGAATCCGGATGCGGCCATGACTGTCGACCATCTCGACGTCGCGATCATCGGCGGCGGCGTGATCGGCCTGGCCGTCGCCGAGGCGGTCAGCCGGCGCCGCGGCGAGGTGGCGCTGCTCGAGCGGCATCCGGCTTTCGGACGCGAGACCTCCAGCCGCAACAGCGAGGTGATCCACGCGGGCATCTACTATCCCCCGGACATGCGGAAGACGCGGCTCTGCGTCAGCGGGCGGCGGCTGTTGTACCGGCGTTGCGCGGCGGCGGGCATCCCGCACCGGCGTTGCGGCAAGCTGATCGTCGCGGTGGACGAGAGCGAGGCGTCCTCGCTCGAGACCCTGCGCGCGCGCGGCGAGGCCAACGGCGTCGAGAACCTGCGGCTGATCGGGCGGCGGGAGCTGCGCAAGCGCGAGCCGCATGTCCGCGCGGTGGCCGCCCTGCATTCGCCGCGGACCGGCATCGTCGACAGCCACGCGCTGATGGCGCACCTCGCCACGGAGGCCGCCGCGCGGGAGGCCTACGTCGTCTTCGGCGCCGCGGCGCACGGCCTGGAGCCGACCGGGAAGGGCTGGACGGTGCGCTACCGCGACAGCGCCGGCGAGGGCGTGCTGCACGCGCGCGCGGTGGTCAACGCCGCCGGACTCGCGGCGCAGGCGGTGATGCGGCTGGCCGGGCTCGATCCGGAGGCGCTCGGGCTGTCCGGGTATTTCTGCAAGGGCGACTACTTCGCGTTGCGCAGCGAGAAGCGCAAGCTGATCGGCGGATTGGTCTACCCGTCCCCGGAGGCGAACCTCGAGGGGCTGGGTATTCATACGGTGGCGGATCTCGGCGGCGGGCAGAAGCTCGGCCCCAACGCGTGCTACGTCGACACGGTCGACTACGCGGTCGATCCGGCGCACGCCGAAGCGTTCTACCGCAGCGCCGCGCGCTACCTGCCGTTTCTGGAACCGGCGGACCTGGCCGCCGACACCAGCGGCATCCGGCCCAAACTCGCCGGGCCGGGCGAGCCGCCGCGGGACTTTCATATCGCGCACGAAGCCGGAAACGGCGCGCCGGGCTTCTTCAACCTCGCCGGCATCGAGTCGCCCGGTTTGACCGCCTGCCTGGCAATTGCCGATGAGGTGGCTGCGCTGATCGACGACTACCTGGGCTGAAGCAGGCGGTTCACCCGTCGGCGTTTGCGCAGATACAGCAGGTCCATCCAGCCGCAGAGCTGGAAGGCCACCGCCGACAGCGGCCAGTCGGCGCCGATGTTGGTCCGCTGCAAGGCGTGCGGGGGCGTGCGCGCGGTAATCGGCGCGCTGTTGGTCAGGAACGCGAAGCGGTAGCCCGCCTCCCGGATCGCCTCGGCCGCTTCGCGGCGGTAGTTGGCCTCCTCGCCGCCGACCCAGCAGAACGAATCGACCTCGTGCCCGAGCTTCTCGGCCAGCCGCGTGCGGGAAGCTACGATTTCCCGGCGGATCGTTTCGGCCGAAAGCGCGCCGTGCATGCGCGCGTGGGAGCACGTATGCGAGCCGACGACGTGGCGCGTATCGAGCGCGCGGACCTCGTCCCAGCTCAGCGCCGGCCGCCCGTCGGCGGGAAGCGGGTCGATGCCGATGAGACGGTCGCGCGCGTAGGCGGCCTGGTCGGCCGGGGGCGTGTCGACGAACGCGGTCGGCACGAAGAACCAGCCGGTGAAGCCGTAGCGTTCCAGCAACGGCGCGGCGGTCTCGAAGTTGCTGCGCAGGCCGTCGTCGAAGGAGACGATCAGACCGGGCTTGCGATACGGCCAGGCGCCGTGCGCGAGCAGCCCGTGCAGCGCCTCGGCGTCGGCGTCGACGAAATGGCGGCGGTAGAACGCGAACTGCCGCGCAAGCGTCTCGGCGCTGGCCCCGGGCGTGCCGTGGTAGTTGACCGCGCGGATATACCGCCGGCCCAGCGCCGCCAGCAGCAGCGGCGAGAGCCGCGGCGTCCACAGCAATCCGGCCAGCAGTCGCTTGAGCGGGTGGATCATGCGTCTTCCGCCAGGACCAGCAAAGAGTAACCGCCGAGCGCGCGCACGGTCCAGTGCGGCGCCAGCGCGAAGCAGAGGCGTATCGGCAGGTTGATCAAGCGGCGCAGCGGCGACAGGTTCGGCAACTCGATGGATGAAGCGGTGTGGCATTCGTCGCGGACCGAGAAGCCGGCGCGGGCCAGCGTCTTGAGTGCCGTCTCGCGGTTGAAGAAATGGAGGTGCCCCGAGGTTTCCCACGCCCTGAGCAGCGGCTGTCCGCGCAGTACCGTCTGGGCGGTCATCTCCAGGGGGATGTGAAAGACGAAGCGCGACGCGCGTTCCCTGAGCGCCCGCAGGAACGAGTAGACGTCCTCGACATGCTCGATCACGTCGATCAGAAGCAGCAGGTCGAAGCGCGTCTTCTCGGCAAAGAAATCGGATTCGTGGAACGTCAGCCCCTCGGTCTGGCGTTCCCGCGCCAGGGCCAGCGCCTGCGGCGAGATGTCGTAGCCGGCGAAAGAGCAAGCCGGCAGCCGCTCGCGCAACGCGGCCAGCACGCCCCCGGCGCCGCAACCCACCTCGGCGCAGGTGGCCGGACGCAACGCGTTTCGACGCAGCAGCTTCGCGATCTGTTCGGCTTTCCACGGCGCGTCGGCCAGGTGCCAGTCCGGGTTCTGCGCCAGGTACGCGCCGTCGGTGTAGCGCGTGTCGTTCATCGGGGAGGCTCCGTGGCATCGGGCGGAAGGTTCTGTACCGCGGCCAGGCCCAGGGCCATGGCGTACCAGATCAGGATCTCGTTGGAGAGGCGCAGGGGATATTCCAGCATCCCCTGCAGCAGCAGGACCCCCAGCGCCGTCAGGCTCATCGCCCCGGCGAGCCAGAGATCGCCTGCGGCGAAGGCCGCGCGCGTGTGGCGCTGCAGGGCGCGTCCCAGAGCCAGGAGCAGCAGGAGAAAAGTCGCCAGCCCGAGAACGCCGCGCTCGGCCAGAACCTGCAGGTAGAGGTTGTGCGCGTGCTGCGGCTTGAATAACGGATCGCCGGTGTGGATCGAGTGGAACGGGCTCTCCGGCGGCAGGGGCAGGCGGTGCGCCAGCCAGCCCTGCTGGAAGCGCTCGGGCCCGTAGCCGACGCCGATCACCGGGTGTTCGCGGACAACCTCGGCGGCGATACGCCAGACGTAGAGGCGGATGCGCAGGCTGCTCGAGTCCAGCACCAGCGGGTTGGCCGCGAGCATCGCCCCGCCGGCGAGGCCGACGACGGCCAGCAGCGCCAGCGCCCCGGCCATGAGCGCCCGCCAGCGGCGCAGGAGCGCCGGCTTCCATGCCTGCAGCGAAAGGAGCGCGGCCACCGTGGCGGTGAGCAGGAAGAGCGCGCTGGCCAGCCGCGCGCTGGTCAGGCCCAGGTTGAGCGCGATCAGCCCCAGCGTCAGCAGCGCGGCGATTCGCCGTTTCCCATCGGCGCCGGCCCAACTGCGCAGCAGCCGGTGCCAGAGCGCCAGCCCCAGCAGTATCAGCAGCGCCGTCTGCGCGTAGAAGAGCGCCGCCGCGGCCGGGTCGTGCGGCCCGGATCCCGGAAACAGGTGCTCGGTGCGGATCTCCGGCAGCCCCCGCCGCAGCCGCAGCGTCAGCGGCACCAGCACCGCCAGCAGGTACCCGCCGAGTTCGAACCAGCCCGGCAGGCGCGCCGCGCGCAGCGACCGCAGAAGCAGCAGGTTCCAGCCGGCGAAGCCGGCGAAGAAGAGCGTCAAGGCGTATCGCGTCGGGTTGCCCTTGGTGCCGCAGAGCAGGTACGGGGGCTTGTTCGGCGGCGCGTCGTTGACGAAGCCGTGGAGCCAGTGCTCGATCGGCGACCAGAGGCAGACCAGCAGCAGTGTCAGGCTCAGCAGGCAGGCCAGCCCCGCCAGGTCGCCGCGCGTGCGCACCAGGCGCAGCAGCAGCGCCGCGCCGATAGCGGCCTTGCCGGTGTACCAGAGCGCGTGCAGGCTCTCCGCCAGCGCCGCTTCGCGCAGCGCGGCGGTCTCGAGGAAGAGCGGTGGGACGACGGTGTGGAAGACAGCGCCCAGCAGGAACAGCACGACCGCGCGGCGCAGCCACGGATCGGCGATTAACGGCGGCGAGGCGGGCGCCAGCAGCCGCAGCGCCGGCAGCAGCGCCAGGCCCAGGCCGGCGAAGATGTTGACCAGCGCGTTGGTCTGATGCAGGCAGGCGGCGACGATCATTCCCGCCAGCGCCACCCAGGCGAGGAAGTGGCAGTAGGGATACGCCGGGGACGGCGGCGCGCGGTCGGGGGCGGTCATGGCGCGTCGTCTCCGGGATGCCTGGCCGTGGTGCGCAGATGCGCGGCGACGACCTCGGCGAGGACGCGGTTGCCGTCGGCGTTGAAATGCGCGCCCGGATGCGCGTCGACGTAGAAACTCGCGAGCGTGCGGCCGCTCATCTTCGCCAGCAGCGGCGGCCCGGCGTTCAGCACCGGCATGCCGCGCTTCTCCATTTCGTCCAGGAGCGGCCGGTAGGTCCAGCGCGCGTGTGCGAGGTAGTGCTCCAGGTCGAGCCCGGTGGGGAGGACGATCACCACCGGCAGCCGGCCGGTCTCGGTGGCCTGGTCGTGGAACGATTCCAGGATCGCCGCGGTGACCGCCAGGCCGCCGGCGGGATGGTCGGGGCGGTAGAAATCCGCGTACCACGGCTCGCCGCGCCAGCGGGCGCGCAGGTAGAAATGATTCGTGCCGCGCAGCAGCGAGAGCGTATAGGGAAAGCGCATGCGGCTCACGCCGCCGGGGCCGCCGGGGACGAAGTACTCGTGCGCCAGGTGCGCTTCCGGCTGGAGAACGGTCTGGCGATAATCCTCCGCGTCGGCGAAACGCGGCAGCGGCACCGGCTGCGGGCGGCCGTCCTCGCCGGGGAGGAAGCGCGGGGTGAAGCCCATGCCCGCGCCGGGGTAGAGCAAGTCGCGGAAACGGTTGACGTTGCGCAGGATGTTCTCCGAGAGGTGGCAGAGCACGACCACCGGTGCGCGGGCGCGGCCGTTGCTCACGTGTTGCCGGAAGCGCAGCAGCGCCTGGTCGCTGCCGTACCCGCCGACGCCGAAGTTGTCGACCCGGCCGCCGAGTTCCCGCGCCAGGCGGTTGCCCCAGGCGTGTTCGTGATCGACCTGGTCGCCCCAGGTGAAGGAGTCGCCGTAGAGCGCCACCAGCGGTTCCGCGTTCGGATCGGGATAGGCGGGCGAGGGGCGCGCGCCGCTGGCGTCGAACTTTTCCCCGCCGAACCGGGACTTCGACGGCCAGCCGAGGACCGGGTCGCGCAGGCGCATGTATTCGTCGTAATCGGCGACGACGGGGCGGTAGAAGATGCCGCGGCGCCGCAGGAAGCGGCAGCCGAGATAGGCGACGGCCTCGCTCAGCAGCAGCAGGAGCAGGACGAGGACGGCGATGAATAGGCGGCGGCGTTTGTCCATCTAGGCTCCGGAGCGGGCGATCTGGGCGAGGAAGGCAAAAGTCTCCTCCGCGCAGCGCGGCCACGAGAAGCGCTGCGCCTGGGCGTGCGCCTGCGCGGCGCACCGGGCGCGCCGCTCGGGGTCGTCCAGGAGCGTGCGGATGGCCGCGGCGATGGTGGCGGGCGCTTCGGGGTCGAAGTAGACGCCGCCCTCGCGCAGCATCTCCGGCATGGGGCCGCGGTCGGCGGAGGCGATGGGCAGCCCCGCGGCCATGGCCTCGAGCATGATGATGGGCATGTTCTCGCAGCTCGAGGCGAAGACGAAGGCGTCGCTCTCGCGGTAGAGCGCCGGCAGCTCGTCGTTGGCGATCGTGCCGCGGTAGCGCAGGATTTGCCGCTCCGGGTCGAGCTTGTCGAGCGTGGCTTCCAGCTCGCGCAGCGCCGACCGGGTCAGCCCCGGGCCGATCAGGTCCAGCGCCAGCGGCAGCCCCTCGCGCGCGAGCTGCATCACCGCCTCGGCGACGGCGGGCTGGTGCTTGTAGACGTCGATCACGGAGGTGTAGACGAGGCGGAAGCGGCGCTCGGGGCCGTAGGCCGAAAGCGGCTGCTGCGGGCGCGGCTCCTGGAAGAAGGCGGTCTTGATGCCGTGGGGGATGGTCCGCGCTTCGCCCCGGAAGCCGCGCAGGCGCGGGAGGATTCGCGCGCGCGCGTAGTCGGTCAGGAAGATCAGCCCCTCGGCGGCGCGGAAGCTCCGGAGTTGCAGGTGCCTGAGCAGCCAGAGCCGCAGCCGCATCCGGCTGAGGCCGTAGCGCCGCGCCTCTTCGTGTTGGAAGGGGAGCATGTTCTGGCTCATCGTCACCACCGGCGCGAAGCCGCGGGGGGTGCGCCCGCCGGGCGAGAAGAGGATGTCGCATCCCTTTCGCCGCGCCAGCGCCGGCAGGCGGTACCGGTGCCACAGGAGGCGTGCGGCCGGGTTGCCCTCCAGCGATGGCTGCCACTCGATCCACGGCCGGTCGGGCAGGTAGTCGGCGACGCGGCGGACGCTCCAGACCACGACGTGTTCGAAGCCGTGGTCTGCGGGCGCGACGTTGCCGAGAAGCTCGGACAGGTGGATCATCCCGCCGCCGGTGCGGATGTTGCAGGCGTCGATGGCCAGGCGCATGGGCGCGTCCTTCAGGACCAAACGTACGGTTCGATGGTACGGGGCCGCATGCCGAATGCAATCAAAACCCGGTGCTACCCCAGCACGTCGGCATGCGTCCGCAGCCAGGTTTCGAGCATCAGCAGGTTCCACAGCCGCGGCGAGAGGTCCAGCGATTCGGAATGCCGCTCGACGAGGCGGGCCACCTCGTCGGTGTTCATCAGCCGCGGCAGTACCGGCGAGTCGACGAGCCGCGCGCGCACCGCCGCGCGCAGCTCGCCCGCGAACCACGGCTTGAGCGGCGCGCGGAAGCCCTGCTTGGCGCGGTCGATCCAGGCGGCGGGGAAGTGCCGCTTGGCCACGTTGCGGAGAATCCATTTCTTCTCGTAGCGGCGGACGTCATTCGCCTTCTCCTCGCGCAGCTTCAGCTCAGGCGGGATCGCCGCCGCCGTCTCCACCACCTTGTGATCCAGCAGCGGCACCCGCACCTCCAGCCCGTGCGCCATCGAGGCGATGTCGACCTTGGTGAGGATGTCGAACGGCAGATAGCTCATCAGGTCCACGTGCTGCAGCTTCGTCAGCAGCGGCGCTTCGGGAAGGTTCGTGTGCTCCCGCCGGCCGCGCTCGTCCGCGACCGCCTCGCGGTACGGCCCGCGCAGCAACCGCCGGCGCTCGGCGGGCGTGGCGTTGAGGCTGATCCCGGTATGCACCGCGTACGCCACCGCCTCGGCCCCGTGCGCCCAGAGAAGCCAGCGGCGATAAAAGAAACGCGCAATGTTGCGCAGGCGCTGGCGCAGAGCGTCGCCGCCGCGCCAGTCGGGGCAGACCGCGCGCGCGGTCAGTTCGTAGCGCCGGTAGCCGGCGAAGTTCTCGTCGCCGCCGTCTCCGGAGAGGACCATCTTGACGTGCCGCCGCGCCATCTGCGCCAGCAGATACGTCGGGATCGCGCTGGCGTCGCCGAAGGGCTGTCCGTAATGCCGCGCCAGTACCGGCAGCAATTCCATCGCGTCCATCTGCATGATCTCCACCTCATGCTTGACGCCGCAGTGCCGGGCGACCTGTGCGGCGAATTCGCACTCGGAGAAGTCCATTTCCCGGAACCCGACGGTGAAGGCGCGGACCGGCTGCTCGAGAATCCGCGACATGTAACGCACCACCAGGCTGCTGTCGACGCCGCCCGAGAGGAACGCCCCGAACGGCACGTCGCTGACCAGTTGCAGCGCGACCGCTTCGCGCAACGTCGTGTCGAGCTTCTCCGCCCAGCCCTCGGCGTCGAGCGAGCGGTCCTCGGTGAAGCCGAGCGACCAGTACCGCGTCTCCCGCATCCGGCCCGTCTCGAGGTCGATCTCGAGCCAGTGCGCGGGCGGAAGCTGGCGGACGCCACGGTAGATCGTCCGCGGCGCGGGGATGTACTGCCAGGCGAGGGCCTCGTCCAGCCCTTCCGGATCCAGCCGCAAGCCCTCCGCAGTCCGGTACAGCGCTTCGAGTTCGCTGGCGAAGTAGAGCCGGTTCTCGCGCACGGTATAGAAGAGCGGCTTGACGCCCAGGTGATCGCGCGCCAGCAGGACGCGCTTCGCGGCGAAGTCGGCCACGGCGAAGGCGAAGATGCCGCGCAGGTCCGGCACCGTCCGCGTCCCGTCGGCGTGGACCGCGTCGAGCACCACCTCCGTGTCCGAGCGCGTCGCGCCGGGCATGCCGCGCCGTGTCAGGTCCGCGCGCAGCTCGCGGAAGTTGTAGACCTCGCCGTTGTAGGTGATCAGCGCCTCGCCGTCGGCGCTCCGCATCGGCTGGGCGCCGCCTTCGAGGTCGATGATCGAGAGCCGCGCGTGGCCGAAGGCGACCGGGCCTTCGATCGCGATGCCGCTGGCGTCGGGGCCGCGGTGGCGCAACGCCTCCACCCCGCGCCGGACCCGGTCGGCCTCGTTGTCGGCGGGGGAGCCGTCGAGATGGACGATGCCGTAAATGCCGCACATGCTCACGCGCTCCCGTATTCGTCGCAGAGCTGACGGTACAGATCGAGATAGCGCTGCGCAACGGTATCGATGGCGAAGGCGGATTCGATTCGCGCGCGCGCCGCCGCGCCCAGCGACCGGCCCAGCCCGGTGTCGCCGAGTACGCGTGCCAGCGCCGCGTGCAGCGCCTCCGCGTCGCCGACGGGGACGATCATCCCCGTGGCGTCGTCTTCGATCACCGCGCGGTTGCCGGGGATGTCGCTGACGGCGACCGGCAGCCCCGCGGCCATCGCTTCCAAGAGGGCGTTGCTGATGCCTTCGGTCAGCGACGGGAGGGCGAAGACGTCGGCGGCGGCGAGATGGTCGCGCACCGCGCTCTCTTGTACGCGGCCGGTGAAGACGACCGCGTCGGCGACGCCCAGTTCGGCGCTTTCGTGCTGTAGCTTCGGCAGGAGCGCGCCCTCGCCGACCACCACCAGCAGCGGCCGCGACTCCGGCGGCCAGCGGCGGAGCGCCTCGAGCAGGCTGGCCTGGTTCTTCTTCGGCGTCAGTGTCCCGACAGTGAGTATGACCCGCGCGGCGGGATCGATGCGCAGACGCGCGCGCGCGGCGGCGCGTTCATGCGGCGTTATCGGCTCGCCGGGAGCCACGCCGTTGGGGATGGAGACGATGCGCCCGTCGGGGACGCCCCAGGCGTGCAGGTCGTCCCGGATGGCCGGGGTCATGGCGATGAAGCGGGTGGCGCGTTCTGCCAGGTGGCGCGCGGCGAAACGGCTGAACGGGTAGAGCCGGCCCATCATCGCCAGGTCGAAACGCGCGCCGGTGTTGCCGATCTTGACGATGCACGGCCGGCGCAGCGTTTCGCCCGCGCGCACGCCCGCCCACGCCGGCAGCAGCGCCTGGTGGGCGTGGATCACGTCCACCCGATCCGGGCCGTACGCCTCCAGCGCCCGGCGCACGACACGCGCGAACCAGTAGGCCTTGAGCCAGCCGAAGCCCGGCGCGGCCAGCCGCCGCACCGGCAGCGCGTCGTCGGGAAACGCCGCCGCGACGCCGCGCGGGCGCAAGGTCAGCACCTCCACCTCCGCGCCCTTTCGCTGCAATGCCAGACCGAGGCGTTCGGCCTGTCGCTCAGCGCCGCCGCCGAAGGGGCGGAAGAGGCCGACGGTCATCTTGACGCGCGGGGGCGTGCTCATGCCGCACCGCCTTCCGCCGCGTCCGGGCGCAGCCAGTAGGCTTTGGTCGCGCAGAACCCCGCGCGCGCCAGGATTTCGCGCAGGCGCAGGAGACGATGCGGCAGCAGGCCGTACGCCGAATGCAGGTACAGCCGGTCCGCGCGCACGACCCGCCAGCCGTTGGCGGCGAACGTCCGGCGCCACCGACCTTCGCGGAAAAGCAGCAGCTCCTGCAGGTGGTTCGCCGCGATTCCGTGCACCGGCGGAGCGAGCTTGCGCAGCCGTGCGCCGAGCGAGCGATCGTCCGGCGTCCGGCGGCGATCCAGCCCCAGATCGAGCTTCGCCATCAAGCGCGGTGTGTCGGCGCCGGCGTATTTGCGCAGTTGCAGGCGAGCCAGGTAGAGCGGATACAGCCAGAGCTGCAGCACCTTCCAGAACGCCGTGGGCATGAAATGGAGCATCACGCCTCCCGGGCGAAGCACGCGGCCGAACTCCGCCAGCGCCCGCGGCAGCTCCGGCACGTGTTCGAGCGCGTTGGAGCTGAAGATCGTCGCGAAAGTCGCTTCGGCGAACGGGAGCGCGCGCGCGTCGGCGACGCTCAAGCGTGCGACCCGTGCGCGCGGATGGATGTCGCACGGAAAGACCGTTCCCGCCCGTGCGGCCAGTGCCTGTCCCAGGCGCCCGTCGCCGCAGCCGATCTCCAGCACCGGGGGCGACAACGGCAGCGCCGGAGCGCTGAGCACCTGCTCCAGGTCGCGCCGCCGCGTCCAGCCCTGCCAGTCGTCCGCACGCACCGCCGCGGGCGGCACGCGCGGTTCGCCGAAGATTCGCATCAGCCGCTCCCGCCCGGAAGACGCGCGTACACGCGGAGATACGCCCCGGCGACGGCGTCGATGTCGTACTCCTTCACCCGCTCGCTCGCCTCGTCCTGCCGCCACGCCCGGCGGTTGAGGTACAGGTCGACCCGGTGCCCCGACCGGAAGAACGCCTCCAGCAGGTTCCAGGCGAAGACCTCCGAGCCGCCGAGCCGGCGCAGGTTCTCCGGGATCAACGCGGCGATGCGGTAGCGTGCGGCTGCGTGCATGTGGCTCCAGATTCAGGCGCGGACCGCCGCGGCCAGCAGGTTCGGCCGCGGGCCGGGGCCGAAGAGCAGGGGGCGTACCGGCTGTAGCAGGCGCCGGAGGAAACCGCCGGCGTAGGCCGCCAGATTGAAGTCGCGAATCCAATGTGGCGCGAATCCATGTTGACTCAATTCTTCGCCCAGGCTCGCGGCGGTGAAGCGGCGCAGGTGCTGCACGCGGTGGAAGACGCAGCCGCACTCGGGGCAGGCGATGGCGCGCGCGTCCAGGTCCTCGGCGTTGGGAACGGAGACGATCAACACCCCGCCCGGGCGGACCACGCGGGCGATCTCGCTCCAGGCCGCGTCGATGTCGTCGGGCAGCAGGTGTTCCAGAACCTCCAGCAGCAACGCCGCCTCGGCCTCGCCGTCGGCGCAGGGGAGGGCGGTCAAAAAGCCCGTCTCTACACCGGCGAAACGCGGAGAGGCGGATAATCTTTTGTCCGCTTCCGCCACGGATTCGGGCGAGGGATCGACCCCTTTGCAGCGATGACCGCGGCGCAGCAGCTCTTCCAGAAAAAAACCGGGGCCGCAACCGAGGTCGACACAGAGGCCGTTCCGGGGCAGATGGTTCCGGACGAGGCGATAGATGGGGCCGGCCATGTCCTGGCTGAAGCAGACCGCGTGTTCGCGCCCCTGCCGGGCGAAGAAGTTCCAGAAACGGGCGATCTTCTCCGGCGTCCAGGCGACGGGACGATACGCGGCGTCGGATTCTTCGATATTATTCATGAGCGGGCTCCGATGCCCGCGAGGCGGCAGGCGTTGCGCACCGCGCTGCGCCAGGTCAGATGCCGCAGCCGCCAGCGGAATTTCTGCCACGTCAGGCGCGCGGTGACCTCCGTCGCCGTCTCCATGGTCTCGCGTAACAACTCGCGGTAGCGTGCGCGCGGGATTTCCGGGGTCAGGTACTGCGCGTCGCTCTGCATGCCCACCTCGTCGTAGACGCGGTAATCGTCGTCGACCGCGAAGAGGCCCTGTTCGACGGCCAGGTCGAAGAGCTTGGTCCCCGGCAGCGGCGTGAAGGTGCAGAGGTTGA
>CAYWFP010000073.1:0-5893 GCA_964457365.1 uncultured Planctomycetaceae bacterium | reverse complement strand
ATCGAGTCGAGCGGCATCTCGCGCATGATGCGGATGGTCGCGCGGATGTCCTCCTCGCGCTCGTAGGGGATGCCGACCATGAAGAGGCCGTGGAGGAAGAAGCCGTGCCGCTTGATCAGCCTCGCCGCGCGCATCAGCTCCGCGCGGTCGGTGTTCTTCTCCATCAATTCGAGCACGCGGTCGCTGCCGGACTCCACGCCCATACGGATACGGTAGCAGCCCGCGCGCTTCAAGGCCAGCAGCATCTCCTCGTTGACGCCCTTGACGTTGGTCAGGCAGGACCAGCGGAAGCGCCCCGGACCGAAGCGCTCGACCAGCCCGTCGCAGAAGTCGATCACCTTGCGCTTGTCGACGGTGAAGGTATCGTCCCAGAACCCGAAGCTGGTGATGCGGTAGCGGTCCACGAGGTAGGCGACCTCGTCCAGGACGTTCTGCGGCTCGCGGATCCGCGTCAGCCGCCCCCACATCGGCACGCTGGCGCAGAACTGGCAGCGGAACGGGCAGCCGCGGCTGGCGATCATGTGCGCCAGCGAGTTGACCTGGTACTGCTCGTGCCGCAGCAGCAGGTCCCGCCGCGGGATCGGCAGCGCCTCGAGGTCGCGGATGCGCGGCGCGCGGCCGTTGTCGACGATGTCCTCGCCGCGCCGGAACGCCAGGCCGGGGATGGCCTCCATCGGCGTCCGGTCGCGCAGCGCGCGGGCGAAGGCGACGATCGACTCCTCGCCCTCGCCGGAGAGCATGTAGTCGATGTCCGGATTGCGCAGCACCGCCGCGCCGCTGATGGTGACGTGGGGCCCGCCGACGATGCGAACCGCCTCGGGGCAGACCGCGCGCGCGATGGCCAGCGCCTTGCGCGCCGGGCGCCAGGTGGTGGTCATCACCGAGACGCCGACGACGTCGGGCGCCTCGCGCCGGAGCGCCTCGCGCAGCTCGTTCCACGCCGGGTGGTCGTCGCGCTCGACGTTCTCGGCGTACACCCGTTGGCGTTCGGTCCGGCTGACGTTGCTGTAGGCGACCAGCCCCTCCGCGAAGGTGGCGTCGACGTCGTAGACGCGCGCGGGAAAGCCCGCGTCCGCGAGCACGGTGGCCAGGTACAGCAGCCCCAGCGGCGGGTTCTGCACCGAGAGCCCTTTCAGGCGCTCGTACGGCGGCTGGATCAGCAGAAAACGCGGCGTGTTCATCAAGAGCGGGTTCCAGACGGTGATCGATATCGGGCAGGCAACGAGTATAGGCAGTCGCGCGCGGCGATGCAAGAGGCGGCGCAGGCGGCGAAATCGCGCTGGCGTATTGACTTCGGAGGAACGGATGGGGAAACTGGATCTTTCGACTTCGCATGTACTTACGAAAGTGGCTTCGCTTTCATGTCCATCGGTCGCCGAATCTTGAGGGACACCGCTATCGTCAGCGGCTTGGGTTTCGCAACCCAGGTCTTCGGTTTTTTCGTTAACGTCCTGATCGCCAAGCGTTTCGGCGCTACATGGCAGACCGACGCATGGTTCATTGCGCTGGTGATCCCCGTCGGCATCGCCGGCATCGCCACGGGCGTAATGAAGGTTGTCTTCGTTCCGGTCTTCGTCGAGGAGCGTCTCAAGCGCCCCGAGAACGTCGCGCGACTGATCGGCTCCATTCTCGGCGGAATGCTGCTGGTCTCGCTGGCGGGGATGGCGCTGATGGTCGTGCTGGTCTTCACCGGGGTATTCGACCTGGGAGAGACCCCTCAGCAGCGCGAGATTGTGCGACTCCTGATTCTGGAACTGGTGCCCCAGGTGCCGCTTCTGATCTTCGGTATGACTTTCTATGCGATTTACCAGTCGTACCAGCGTTTCGCCTCGGCGGAGCTGGCGCTGGCCGCACGGCCGCTGGTGGTCGTCCTGGCCATGCTGACGCTGGCCGACCGTATCGGCGTCCACGCGCTGGCGCTGGGTAATGTCGTCGGGCAACTGGTGGTGCTGCTCTTCTCGATCTACATTGTTCGTTACCGCATCGGCGTTCCGCTCTCTCTGCGCTTCGGGCTAGAGCCGGCGCTCAGGCGTATGATCGAGCTGGCGCGTTTCCCGGTGGCCTCGCTAGTGCTGACCCACACGGCGCCGATCCTGCGACGCGTCATCGCCGCGCTGCTGCGCGAGGGCAGCGTCGCGGTGCTAAGCCTGAGCCAGAACCTCTCGGTTATCCCGATGCTCCTGATCGGTCGCGGCTTTACAAGCGTCATCCTCTCGCACTGGTCCAAGTGCGTCGGCAGCGGCGACCGCGAGACCTTCCGCAGAAATTTGAACGATTCGCTCTCGGTGCTGCTGACGGTGATCCTGCCGGTGGTGGCGATCCTGACTGTTCTGCGTGCGCACCTGGTACGCCTGGCTTACCGGCGCGGAGAGTTCGACGAGGAAGCGGTCGCCCTGACGGTGGCGACCTTCCTTGTGTTGCTGCTGAGCGTAATCCCCGAGTACGTCGGCATGCTGGTCGTCCGTGTATTCCACGCAGAAAAAAACCTGCGGGTGATGTTCATCTTGGGCTTCATGCTGGTGGCGGTTGAACTGCCGCTGGCGTACGTACTGGGCGTGATTTTCTCAGTGGGCGTTGTCGGCATCGCCTGGGCGATGCTGATCTCCCGCAGCGTGACTACCCTGCTGACGGTGTTGCTTGTGCATTTTCGCTATTACCGCTTCGACACCCGGCGCCTGGCCTGGAACTGCTTCGTCTCGACTCTAGCCTGCATCGGCGTGGTCTTCGCGGTCAACTGGCTCGAATCCGCCGGCCGGCCGCTCTTCGCCGCGGTGGCCGCGCGCATCCCGTGGCTGAACGTGGACCTGCTGTTCGAGATGGCGGTGCTCGCGGGCGCCGGCGTTATCGTGTATAGTGTGCTGCTGATCCTGGCGCGGCATCCGGACATGGACGCGCTCCGGAGCATCGTGCGGCAGCGGGTCTTCCCGCGCGCGTGCGATGGCGGCGTCGACACCGTCGGAGGCAATTCGCAGGCATGAACATTCTCACGATCCACGACGGCCACAACGCCTCGGCCTGCCTGCTTCGGGAGGGGCGCCTCACCCATCTGGCTCAGGAGGAGCGTTTCGTCGGCGTCAAGAACCAGAGCGGCGTCCCCGTCCGCGCTATCGACTGGATGCTCGCAGACGCTGGCCTGACCGCGGCCGACCTGGACCGCGTGGTCCTCTGCGGCTGGGAACTCGGGCACCTCGCCACGCGCGCGGATCCGCTGGGGCGGGGCAATCGCAAGTCGTCCGATTACTCCGCGCTGAAGTTCCGCTACCAGGAATGGCGCAACCGGCTGCTCAAACGCTGGGGCTGGTACGAGCGCCTCAAGCTGACGCGCTTCCGCGGGCGTTTCGCCGCGATCGAGAACCACTTCGCTTCACTGCCGCGGGAGCGGCTCGGCGCGATGGACCACCACCTCTGCCACGCGGCCTCGGCCTACTACGGCTCGCCCTGGGCCGGCGACGGCAAGGTGCTCGTCTTGACCCTCGACGGCGCCGGCGACGGGCTCTGCGCCACGGTATCGGTCGGCGAGGCCGGCCGGCTGCGCACCCTTGCGCGAACGGATTCGGGGCATTCCCTCGGGGATCTCTACGCGCGCGTCACCCGCGAGATGGGCATGAAGCCCCTAGAGCACGAATACAAGCTCATGGGCATGGCCCCTTATGCAGAAGAAAGGTATGCCGAGGAAGTGTCGAAGATCTTTGCATCGTACCTGGAGGTTGACGGCCTGCGCTTCCGTTGCCGGTTGCCCGAGCCGACGCAGTATACGCACGACCGCATTCATCGCGACATGCGCTGGATGCGGTTCGACTGGGTCGCCGCCGGGCTGCAGCTCTTCACCGAACGGCGCATGCTCGAATGGATAGGCAACTGCATCCGCGAGACCGGCATCAAACGTTTGGCGCTCGCCGGCGGCACCTTCATGAACGTCAAGGCCAACGGCTTGATCGCGCAGCTTCCGGAGGTGGAGGACCTGTTCGTCTGCCCCAGCAGCGGCGACGAGAGCCTGCCGCTGGGGGCGGCGTGGCTGGCCCATCTCGAGGCCGGGGGCGAACTGCCCGCGCCGCTGGGGCCGCTCTACCTCGGCGCGGAGATCGCCCCCGCCGACGTCGACGCGGCGGTCGCCGGGCTCGACGGCGTCACCGTCGAGCGGCCGGCGGATCCGCCCGGCCGTGTCGCGGAGTTGCTGGCCGCGGGCGAGATCGTCGCGCGTTGCGCCGGGCGCTGCGAGTTCGGCGCACGAGCGCTCGGGAACCGTTCGATCTTCGCCGACCCGAGCCGCGCCGACAGCGTGCGCGTCCTGAACCGGGCGATCAAGATGCGCGACTTCTGGATGCCGTTCGCGCCCATCGTCAAGGCCGCGCGGCACGCGCGCTACCTGGAGAACCCGAAGCGGCTTGCGGCGCCGTACATGATGCTGGCGTTTCCGACGATTCCCGCACGTTTCGAGGAAATCGTCTGCGCGGTGCAGCCGGCCGACAAGAGCGCCCGCCCGGAGATCCTGCCCGCAGGCTGGAACCCGCCGGTCGAGGCGATGCTCGACGCGTTCGAAACGCTCACCGGCCGCGCGATGCTGCTCAACACCAGCTACAACATCCACGGCGAACCGATGGTCGGCACCGCCGCGCAGGGCGTGGACGTCTTCCGCCGTTCGGGGCTGAAGTGGCTCTGGCTGGGCGACCGGCTGCTGCACAAGGAAGAATCCCCGTGAGCGCCGACGGCGACCGCCCGCGCGTGCTGCTGCAGCAGATGGTCTGCCCGCAGTACCGCATGCCGCTGTTCCGGCGCCTGGCCGCCGCGCCGGATTATGCCGTCCGTTTCGCCTTCGGCGCGCCGCCGGCGAGCTGGGCGGTGACCGAGGGCGATACCGCGGGGCTTCCGGTCGAGCCTCTGCGCAACCGCTGCTGGTTCGGCCGCCGCTTCTTCGCCGCGTGGCAGGACGGGCTGCTGCCGCTCTTGGACCCGGAGCGCATCGACATCTTCATCGGCGAGTACAACCCGCGCATCCTCTCCAACTGCCTGGCCCTGCGCCGGGCGCGCGGACTGGGCGTCCCGGTGGCCTGGTGGGGGCACGGCTTCGGCGCGGGCGCGAGCCGGCTGACCCGGTGGCTGCGCCTCTGGTTCACCCGCCGCAGCGACGCGGTCATCCTCTACGGCCAGGCGCAGGCGGATCAACTGATCGCCGCGGGCATCCCCGCCGGGCGGGTCTTTGTCGCGCCCAATTCCCTCGACACCGAGGAGATCGACCCGCTGGCCCGGCCGTGGGACGAGGCCGACCCGGTGCGCGCGCGCCCGCGCATCCTCTTCATCGGACGGCTCTACGCGCAGAAGCGCGTCTTCCTGCTCCTGCGCGCCTTCGCCGCGGTCCGCGACCGGCTGCCGGCGGAGTGCCGGCTGACCGTGGTCGGCGAGGGGCCGGAGCTGGCGGGGCTGAAGACGCTCGCGGACGATCTGGGACTCGCCGATGTGGTGGAATTTCCCGGCGCGATCTACGCCCAGGCGGAGCTGGCGCCGTACTTCAACACCGCCTGCGTCTCGGTCTGCCCCGGGGAGATCGGCCTCTCGGCCATCCACGCGCTGGCCTGGGGCGTGCCGGTGCTCGTCGCCGACGACGCGCCGCACGGCCCGGAGGTGGCCGCGCTCAGGAACGGGATCAACAGCAGCGTCTTCCGCTGCGGCGACGCCGAGTCGCTGGGGCGGGCGCTCGTGGCGATGCTCGCCGATCCGCAGCACCTGCGGCGGCTGGGAACGGCGGGGCGTTCCTGGGCGGCCGAGGCCGGCGGCATCGAGCGCATGGTTGAGGCGTTCGACCGGCTCGTCGCCTACCTGCGGCCGCAGCGGAGGAACGCATGAGGATCCTCTGCTGCATCGCCGGGCTTCCCGTCGGCGGGGCCGAACGCCAGCT
>CAYWFP010000072.1:0-20655 GCA_964457365.1 uncultured Planctomycetaceae bacterium | reverse complement strand
AGGGAGTTATCGTCAACTTCAACCGTACGCCTTCAGTATTTCTGGCGTTGTAGTAGTAATATACTGTCCCCGGAATACGCCGGAATGCGCCCCGAATGCCCCCCCCCGGAATGCCCGGTCCCCGGAATGCCTCGCCGGAATGCCCGCCTGATGGAGATGGACCCGCTCTACTGCGACGTGATCAGGAAGCGGTTTGCTGAATTTCGGCATGGCGAGGGATGCGACTGGGCGGCGTTGACGGAGGCGGAAGCATGCGCGGAGGCGTCGAAATGAATCTATCCCTCAATCGCGCCCGTATCCTCGGCCAGCACGGAGAGATAATCCTGGTAAGCATATACGCGGTCGCGCTTCTTGCCACTGATCTCGTGCAGTACCCCGGCCTGCACCAACGCATCGATTGCCTTGTTCGCCGTGGGCTTGGTCGTTGCGAGCAGATCCATTGCGACCGGGAGCGTCACCATCGGATGATCGGGCAACAGGTCGAAAAGCCGCACGGCAGTGACAGTCGTGGCGTTGTGCGCCATGACGGCCTGGCGGCTTTCTCCAATGACGGCGAAAAGACGTTGAGCGGCATCGACCCCGTCGGCGGCGGCTTCGCGGACACAGCGGAGGAAGAAAGCGGTCCATCCCTCCCAGTCGCCTTTCGTACGCACAGCATCGAGATGGGCATAGTAGTCGGCGCGGTGCCGCTTAAATGCGAGGCTGAGATAAAGAAACGGTTCGGCCAGCAAACCCCAGTGCTCGGCCAGGAGCGTGATCAGCAATCGTCCGATGCGTCCGTTACCATCGAGAAACGGGTGAATCGTTTCGAACTGAACATGTGCGAGCCCGATCCGGATCAACGGCGGCAACGGATCTTCTCCGTGAATCCAGCGGTCAAGCTCACCGAGGGCATCACGCACCGCGTCTGGTGGAGGCGGAACGAAGTGCGCATTGCCGAGCCGCGTTCCGCCGATCCAATTCTGCGAGGCACGGATCGTGCCGGGCTGCTTGTCGGAGCCGCGCGTTCCGGTCATCAATCGCTTGTGTATCTCGCAGAAAAGGCGAGAGCAGATCGGCAACCCCTTGGGCTTGGCCAGCTCCTTGCGCGCATAGGCTATCGCCTCGACATAATTACAAATCTCTTCCACGTCGGCGGGCCGGTCCGTCTGGTTCGTCGCCTCGAAGGAAACCACATCCTCCAGTGTCGCCTGGGTTCCCTCGATCTGCGAGGAGATGACGGCTTCCTTGCGCACGAAACCGTAGAGGAACCAGTCGTGGCTGGGAACCATCGCACCGGCCACGTTCAGGCGGCTGATGGCGGCTACCGCGTCGGCATGCAGCCCGGTGAGGGCTTCGTCCAGATCCAGCCCGGGATGGGACGGCGGCAGCGGATGAGGAATAAAGGCGCGCACCTTCTCCCCGCCTACGGTCGTGGTGCGGTAGGTTCCTGTCTTCCGGCTCATGGCTGCTCAAGCCTCCCTTCCCAATACGGCTTACTGGTAAAGCGATCTTATCTAGCACTCGGCCTAAGTCAAGAATTCTTTACTAGACGGAGATGGGCATGATTTATCTAGCGAGTCCCTGCAGCCACCCCGATCCGGCCGTCAGGGAGGCCCGCTTTCGCGCCGTGTGCGCCCACGTGGCCGACCTGATGCGCCGGGAGGCGTTCATCTACAGCCCGATTATGCTGAGTGTTGGGTTATGCGGAGGAGTGGCTGCGAAGGATGCGCCGGAGCCAATAGATATGGTTTTTTCCGTCGCGGAGCCGATGGGGAAAAGCGTATTGAACGAAGCGCGACCGGGATTCATTGCGGCATCTTGTGGTTGCCGCGGGGCGGACGGCGATGTTCGGCGCCTTGAGGGGCGTGACCGGACATGCGGGACCACGGGGAAGGCTTCGAAAGGCGTCGCGGGCCAATACGCCATCGCGGCCGATCCGGCGATATGCGAATCGGTCGAAGAGCGGATTGCGCCTGTGCGACGGCATACTGAAGGCCAGGGAAGCATCTGCCGCCGAAAATACAGATCGAGATCTTTCCGGTTAGTGCGGCGCCCTGCATCTGTACAGGAAGCGTTTTCTGCGAAAACGACCTCAAGTCGGGGCGATCCGCAAGCAGAATTGCTGAAATCGAGAAGACGAATACCCGGCAAACAAAGCACTTCTCGAATCCGACAAGTATTCTGAATCATTACTTTCCGCTTGCTTGCGGTCTGGGCACGTTGTAGGATCCCGAACGCCCTTGAATGGATCGGCCTCATTAATACATCTAGCGCATACTCAGGGGCCATCGGTCAGGCAAGGGAATCGCGTGAACGCCAACCGGATCCTGCTCGTCGACGATAGCAGCGCCACGCGCAAGCTGTGCACGATGTTCCTGCGCCCGCTCCAAGCGCAGATCGACGAGGCGGCCAGCGCCGAAGAAGCATTGGACAAGACCTCCTCCGGTTCGTACGACCTGGTGGTGACCGATGTCGAGATGCCCGGCATGGACGGGCTCGAGTTGTGTGCACGGCTCAAACGCGAAGCGAAGACCCGTGCAATGCCGGTCCTGGTGGTCAGCACCCTCGACACCGACGCCGACATCGATCGCGGTTTCGAGGCCGGCGCGACCCGCTACCTTCCCAAGCCCTTCACCCAGGAGGAATTCTGCCGCACCGTCGGAGGCATGTTGCAGCAGAACCTGCAGCGCCGGGAGCAGGTGATCCTCGTCGTCGACGACAGTGAAACCGTTCGCGGGATTGTCGAACGGGCGCTCGCCGAAGCGGGATTCCCCGTGCTTAAGGCCCGCAACGGGCGCGACGCACTGGACGTCCTCGAGAGTTGCGGCGACAATCCGCCGAGCCTGATCCTCTCCGATCTGAACATGCCGGAGATGGACGGGTGGGAACTCTGCGCGGCGGTACGCAGCGACGCGCGCTGGGCGGCCCTGCCATACGTCACGATGAGCACGCAGGCCGACCGCGGCACCATGCGGCGACTGATGGAACACGGGGCCTCCTCGTTTCTGACCAAACCGTTCAGTGCCGATCAGTTGCTCGTACTGGTCGAGAAGCTTCTGGACGATCACGTGCAGCTTCTCTTGAAGGACAAAGAGAATGCCGCGGCAGAACGTCGGTTGTTATTGGCGAGCATCATGAGCCTGGCGCGTGCGCTCGACGCACGCGACGCCTATACGCACTCCCATTCGCGCTACGTGGCCTCCATCTCCTCGGCCATCGCCCGCCGGCTTCAACTCGACGCCGAAACGCTCGAGGGCGTCGATCTGGTAGGGCAGCTCCACGATATCGGCAAGATCGGCATTCGCGATTCGATCCTGCTCAAACCCGACAAGTTGAGCGATCCGGAGTTCCAGGTGATCAAAAAGCATCCCGTCATCGGGCACGATATCTTGAAACATATTCCCAGCCTCGAGAACGTCGTTCCAGGCGTGCGACATCATCATGAAAAATGGAACGGCAAAGGATATCCCGACGGCTTGGCGGAGGAGCAGATTCCGCTCGTGGCACGCCTCATCGCCGTCGGCGACGTCTGGCACGCGCTGACCAGCGACCGCCCCTACCGCAAAGCGATGCCCTTGGAGAAAGCGCTCGGAATCATGCGCGAAGAGCGCGGAGAGGGTTTGTGCCCGACATGCCTGGACGCCTTCTTCGTCCTGCACGATGCCGGCGAGCTGCCACCGATAGAGTAAACCGTCTTCCCCGGCAGTGTTCGCCCCCGGCGCCGAATCCGGCGGGCGAATCATGACTCGCGCGTTTCGGGATCCTCGATAATCGCAGAGGCGTCCTCATCCTCGTCATCCTCGCTATCGTCGTCCCCCTCCAAGGCGCCGCGTTCGTCCGTATCTTCGTCGGCTTCGACGCCATTGCCGGCATCGCTCCCCTCGTCGTCGGACGAATCGGTCTCGGCCCCTTCCTCCGCCCCGTCCCACCAGTCGTCGTGCTCGGCCGCTTCGCCCGTCGACATCTCGTCCTCTTCGTCTTCGACGAAAGCCGCCTCGTTCGCGGCATCCGGCGCGACCCGAAAGACGCCGACAAGGTTTTCCAATTCCGCGACAATGGCGGCCATGCGATCGGCGGAGATGTTCACGCGCTGCACGCCGGCCGTACTCTCTTCGACGGCGCCGCGCACACTGCGCATGCTTTCGTCGACAGACTGCGCGGCGCCGGAGATATCCCCGGCGTTGGCGGAGATTTCGCGGACACCGATGGCGACTTCATTAATGGACCGGGCGATGTGGTTCACGCCCTGATTCGCCTCGGTAATGGTTCCGGCGATATCGCCGGTAACCTGCTTCTGTTCCTCCATGGCCGTGGTGACGGCGGCGATGGACTCGTTGACGTTGCTGATGACATCGGCCATCTCCTCGATGACGCCGACGGACTCGCGCGTGCTGTGCTGGATGCCTGCGATGCGCTGGGCAATCTCTTCGGCGGCCTCGGAACTCTGGTTGGCCAGTTCCTTGATCTCGTTGGCCACGACGGCGAAGCCTTTTCCCGCCTCTCCGGCGGACGCGGCTTCGATGGTGGCGTTCAGCGCCAGCAGATTGGTCTTGTGCGCGATGCGCTTGATCACCTCCGTGACCTTCCCGATCTCACCGGCCGAGAAATCGAGTGCATTGATCGTAGCCGTCGCCGTGCGCGCCCGTTCGACCGCGCCTTCGACGACGTCCGAGCCGCGTTTGGCATTGTCGGCGATCACGTTCATCGATGCAGTCATCTGTTCGACGGCGGAGGCGACGCTTGTCATCTGACGCGACATCTCCTCTGCCGTGGAGGAGACGCCGGCGCTGCTGGCGGACATTTCCTCGGTGGCCGACGCCATGCCGGAGATGTTCTCGGTCATTCCCCCGGTCGAATCGGCTACCTGGCCGACCTGCTCCTCCATCGAATCGCACCCCGCGGCCAGTTGCGTGGAGATGGAGGCCAGTTCATCGGCATTGCCGGCGATGATCCCCGCGGCTTCCTGCACTCGCACGACCAGACGCGAAAGCCCTTCAACCATCTGCTGCACCGAAAGACCGAGGATGTCGGCATCGGAAACGGCCTCCACCTGCTCGGTCAGGTCGCCGTCGGCGATACGGCGGAGACTGCGGCTGCGGTCCTCGATCCGGCGCGAGAGGCGAAGCAGACAGAATGTCAAGACCTGGATCTCGTTCGAAACGCGCTCCGGGGCGACTCCCTTCACGTAGCTTTCGATCTGATGAATCGGCGCCATATCCCCTTCGCCAACACGGTTCATCACGTGGACGAGCCGATGGATCGGCCGGCTGATCATGCGCGAGAAGAGAAATCCCATCAAACCGAGCGAGAGGACTAGGCAGAGCAGGCTCGCGGCCAGACCGATGACGACACTTTCCAATAGGTCGTGCCGGGCGCGTTCCTCGACCGTTTTCCGCGATTCGTTCAATTTGCCCACGATCATCTGCTCCAACTGATCCGCGCTTTTCTTCTGTTCCGTCTGCAGCATTTCGAGGTTATCCCGCAACTGGGCACCCAAGGCCTGAAAGCTGCCGTCGACCTGCTTCTGCAAGGCCACCCCTTCCTGATAGAGTCGACTGCGAACCTTGTCGACACTGTCGCGATGGGCCAGCAAAACCACTTCGCCGAGTTCGGCGTTCTGCTCGTCATTGATCTTGGCGGTGACCCGGATGATGGCCCGCAAGGCTTCGAGGTTTTTGACCGCGATATCGACCGGAATGTTTTCGCGCAGACCGGTATTCTGCCGGATCACCTCATCCGTTTCGTTGGAAAAGGTGGTCACGATCGCCCCGTTGTTGTCGGTCATGTAGCAGAGCAACATGTCCGCGTCACCGCAGGACGCCTGGCAGAACGAATCGAGACGGGCGATATCGGCTTCGACCAACGGCTGCACCGCCATCAATGCCAGCAGCTGAGCGATACCGTCGAGTTTGCGCTCCAAAGACGCCAACGCGGCATCGGCCTGTTTCTGCATCAAGCCCTGAAAGGTGCTGCCCAACTCGTCCTTGATTTGCGTAAATGCCTGCTGTTGTTTCTCGCCGATGGTCGCGTAGTTTTCCTTCTGCTTCTCTTCCATCGCTTCAAACGTCTGGATCGTTTCCGTAGAGACGACCTTTGTCACCCTGGTGAATTTCTGCAGCAGTGCATCGGACATTTGTGTCATGTTGAAGATCAACGCGGCAGCAAGCAACGCATTGAGCAGAATCAGACACGCACCGAGAATAATCGATAATTTCCACGCCAGACGTAGGTTGCGCCATCCCCTCATTATCGGATCCCCCCCCCCTCTCTCTCTTCGACAATTCTATATAGCTATATCTAATAGCTGGCGCGGATATGCACCTGATCGCAAGCTGATGGCTTTATGTAGTGAAAATATCTCGCGGCGCTTCTTGTTTCTCCCATTCGGCCTTATTAATTTTGTGCGTGGTCTCCGTGGAGCCCCGAACTCTTTCAAGATGCCCGATCACATGCACTGATCCTTTCCTAATACTATACTCATGATATTGCTTCTGCAAATCATTTGTGGCGACTGTCGAATGCTTTGTGACAGGAATCGAACGAGTGGCGGCAGTGCCGAAAGCATGGATTCAATCACTTGTAGTCGATCGGGGCAAGCTAATCCGGCATATCCTCCGGCAACGCCGCCACGCTAGCGACCTTCTCATCAAATCGAAATAAAGAAGTTGCGAAAGCGTCAGAAAGCGTTTACTATTCTCAATGTCTGATCACTAGGACCGACTTTTTTTTACGCTTAGGGAAACGGCTTCATATTCGAAAAGTGCATCTCAACTCGCTGCTTGAGATCCATGAGTACTCCACCCTCGATATGTTAAGATTATGTTAGAGGGCGAGACCCAAGGCATGCACCAAACGGTATACCTGGAGCCGCCAGGCTGTTGAATTCCGGGAGACCGCGATTCGAAGATTGTCATCGCATTCTTCTTCATAGCGCTTGGAAAGGGGTGAGGACGGAATGAAATTACGCACGAAGATCTTGTTGGCGTTTCTTCTTGTCGGCATCGTTCCCATGCTGGTCGCGGGGGGACGGTCGCTGATGCAGACGACCACGACTCTGCAGAGCATGGCCTACAACCAGATGCGGGCTGCGCGGGAATCGAAGAAGGCGCGCCTGCTGAAAGAATTCGACCTGCTCGCGTCCAATATGGAAACGCTCACCCGGAACGAGCAGATGATGGATTTCTTCCGCCGGGTCGAGAACTACTTCGATCGCTATGTCGTGGTGGACCAGCCCATCGACACGGCCAGCGATTATAATCTCAAGGAGTTGATCCTGGAGGAAGAGAAGGCGGATATTGTCAAGAATCTCGTCCAATCCCAGGGCTACGACGACTTTTACGTGATCTGGCCGCAGACCGGCCACATCCTCGTCACCATGCCCCGCCCCGCCCAGGAGGATCAACCGGCCGCCGAAGGCGAGGAAGCGCCGCTTCCTTTCGGTTCGGACACCGGCCTTCGTTTGGCCGACGCCAAGCACAAGAAAAACCAGTTGGCGACAGTCTGGCAACAAGTGGTGAAGACGAAGAAGCCCGCGTTCGTCGATTTCCAGATTTATCAACACGCCGGCGACCGCCCCGTGGCCTTCTACGGCGTGCCCTTCCGGAAAGACGACTCGCTGGCGGCGGTTCTCGTGGTGCGTCTGAAGCCCGATCGACTCGACGCGATCATGAGCGAGACGGCCGGTTTGGGCGAGACGGGCCAGACGTATCTGGTCGGTCGGGATCTCCTGCCGCGCTCGTCCATCCGAACCGACGCGAGCCAGACGCGCGCCGACGCGACCTATCGCACCATCGCGGAAGCGTTCGCGAAGCCGGAATCGGCCAGGATCGATACCGCGGCGGTTCGTCACGTTTTCGAACAACACGCAAACGGCGACGGCGTGGAGGAAAACTACCTCGGGCGCAAGGTGATCGCCAGTTACGCCCCGGTCGAGATCGCCGGTGTCGAATGGGCTCTCGTCGCCGAAATCGCCGAAGCGGAAGCGCTGGGGCCGCTGCAGGAGATGACCCGCAGTATCGGCCTGACGCTGATCGCCTCCGTCGTGGTGGTCGTCCTCATCGCCATCTGGTTCGTCGGGGTCATCGCGCGACCGGTCCAACGCGGCGCGGAACTGGCCAAGTCCATCCGTGCCGGGGATCTCGAACAGCGGCTGAAAGTAAAGAGCCGCGACGAAATCGGCGAACTGACGAGCGCGCTCAACGACATGGCCGAGACGCTCAAACGCCTGATCGGCGAGATGCTCGCCGTATCCGAAGGCGCGGCGCAGGGCGACTTGACGCGACGAATCGAGGGGACGTACCAAGGCGAGTACGACTCGATCAAGCGCGCGCTCAACACCATCGTCGAGAGCAATGTCGGCATGGTGCGCACCATCCAGCGGAACGCCCGCGCAGTAACGCACAATACCGGCGAGATCGCCGAGATCACCCAGGAGTCGCTTCAGTTCAGCGAACGGATGTCGAACGACGCCAACAACGTCGCCAGTGCGTCGGAAGAGATGTCGCAGAGCATCAACAGCACCGCCGCAGCCGCCGAGGAACTCAGCGTCAACATCTCATCCATCTCCTCGGCCTCGGAACAGTTGTCGATCAACATGAAGGCCGTGGCCACCGCGGTCGAGCAGATGACCGACTCGATCAAGAACATCGACCAGAACGCGCGCCAGGGCGCGGAGTTCGCCGCGCGCGCGGACGAAGTCGCCCGCACCACCAGCGACGGCATGCAGGTTTTGGGGCAGGCCGCGTGCGAGATCACCAACGTCACCGAGATGATCAAGCGCATCGCCCAGCAGACCAACCTGCTCGCCCTGAACGCCACCATCGAGGCCGCTTCCGCCGGAGAGGCGGGAAAAGGCTTCGCCGTCGTCGCCAACGAGATCAAGGAACTGGCGAACCAGAGCGCCCACGCGGCCGAAGACATCGCCGAGAAGATCGAGGGCATGCAGAAGAGCGCCGAGGAAGCGGTCAAGGCGATCGGCGATATCAGCGAGGTGATCGACACGCTCAACAAGACCTCCGGCATCATCTACGACGCCGTCGCGCAGCAAACCAACTCCGCCAAGGATATCGCGCTCAATATCGGCGAAGCCACCAAGGGCGTCGACAGCATCGCCGCGACCATCTCCGACGCGGCCAGCGGCGCCAACGATATATCCTCCAGCACCGGCGAGATCGCCGCGGCGACCAAGGATATCGCCGAACACATCCTCGAGGTGAGCGGCGCCACCCGGCATAACAGCGAAAACGCCAAACGCATCGATTCGCAGACCCGCGAATTGTCGCAGGTGGCGGAGAAACTGCGCCAGATGGTCAATCGCTTCAAACTGGACGAGGAAGCGGCCGCGGCCGGCAAGAGAGGAAGAAAAGAACCGCGACGAAACGCTCCCGCGACCGAGGACGTGGCTGTGTGATGTCAGCCACCGCTTCCCGCCGTTGCGGTTCGGTGCCGTGATCTCGTTGTAGCGGGAACAAAGAGGGCCAATCTGCCCCGCGTCCCAAAGGATATTTGTTTTCGCATTCGAATCGACTGGATCCTTTCTCCATGACCGATTACGACCAATCGCTGATCGAAGAATTCGTCACCGAGGCCAAGGAACACCTCGAAACGGTCGAGAACGAACTGCTGGTTCTGGAAGAGCAGCAGGAGAATGTGGATCGCGCGGTTATCGACCGCATTTTCCGCGCCGTCCATTCGATCAAGGGCGCGGCGGGTTTTCTCGGCCTGAAAGTCATCAACGATCTTTCGCACGCCGCCGAAACCCTGCTCTCCGATATCCGGGCGGGCGAACGGACGCCGACTCCCGAACTCGTCGATTTGCTCCTGCGCGCAGGCGATCGCTTGACCGCGTTGCTGGACGATCTCGACGGCAGCAACGATGCCAACGTCTCGGACTTGCTCGAACAGCTTCATCAAGCCAAAGACGGCGCGCCGTCCACCCCGGTTTCTCCGGAATCCCCCTCGGCACCGCCATCCTCGCCGTCTGCCGTTGCGTCCGCCAAGGACGATATCGACGCGGTGCTGCAACGACTGCGGATCGACCGGCAGACACTCGAGAACCGACCGGTGCAGGAGCGCTTCCTGTACCTTCTTGCGTGCGAACCCGGCGAAGGCGAGGCAGACGCGTTCTTTCAGGAATTGGCGAAGAGCGGAACCGTACTCGGCAAGTCAACCAGTGCGGACGTACCGGCTCGACAGGAGGTGCTTTTCTCTTCCGTGCTGGAACCGGAGATGGCCGAGATCGCTATCGGGTTGCCGCGGGAACGGATCAAGAAGCTGGAAACGGAACCGGGAGCCGGCCCGGCGGAGCAGGCGCCCGCGGTCGCGGCACCGGCCGCGCCGGTGCCCGCAAAACCCGCCTCTCCCGCCAGGGACGCTTCGAACCCCGCCGGCAAGAAGCCCGCCGCTAGCGAGAACACGACGATCCGCCTCAGTGTCGAGTTGGTCGACCGGTTGATGATGCTGGCGGGAGAACTGGTCCTGGTGCGCAACCAGCACCAGCAGTTGTCCGAACAGGCGGAGGATCCGCAGCAGCGCAGCATCGCCCAACGCCTCAACGTGGTCACCTCCGATCTGCAGGAAGCGATCATGTTGACGCGCATGCAGCCGGTGGGCAATCTCTTCGGAAAGTTCCCGCGTATCGTTCGCGACCTGGGGCGCAAGCTGGAAAAGAAGATCGAGATCGAGATCGTCGGCAGCGAAGTCGAACTCGACAAGACGATCCTGGAGAACCTCTCCGATCCGTTGACGCACTTGATCCGCAACTGCTGCGACCACGGCCTGGAGCCCCCTTCGGATCGCGCCGCGCTCGACAAGCCTACCACCGGTCGCATCGACCTGCGGGCCTATCACGAGGGCGGGCAGATCAATATCATGATCCGCGACGACGGCCGCGGGATCGATCCGGAACGCGTCAAGGCCAAGGCGCTGGAGAACAACCTGCGCACCCGCGACGAGATCGAAGCGATGAGCGAGAAGGAAGTGGTCTCCATGATCCTGCTCCCCGGTTTCTCGACGGCGACGCAGGTCACCGATGTCTCCGGCCGAGGCGTCGGCATGGACGTGGTCAAGTCGAGCATCGAGAAACTCGGCGGCTCGATGGAGATCGACTCGACCGTGGGGCAAGGAACGACGATCCTCCTCCGTCTGCCGCTGACGCTCGCGATCATCTCCTGCCTGATCGTAAAGGTCGGCGAAGAACGTTTCGCGATTCCGCAGGTGAATCTCGAAGAAGTGGTGGCGCTCTACGACGAGGAGGAACAGGGAGAGATCGAGTTGGCGCACGACCAGGAGGTTTACCGCTTGCGCGACAAGTTGCTGCCCCTGGTACGGCTCGACGAGGTACTGAACCGGGACAAACCGCTCGGCGACGTGGACCGCGCCGAGATCGTCCGACGCTATCACGGAACGGAAAGAACGCCGGAAACGACCACGAAGAGAGAGATCGTCTTCGCCGTGGTCAAGGTCGGCGGCGAGCGCATGGGCCTGATCGTCGACGACATTCTCGGTACCGAGGAGATCGTCGTCAAACCCTTGCATCGCGTGCTGCGCAGACTCGTCTGTTTCAGCGGCGGTACCATCATGGGCGACGGACGCGTGGCGCTGATCCTGGACATGGAAGGCCTCGCCCGGCACGCCGGCGTCAGTTTCGACAAAGCCGGAGACGGCGACCTGGCGGGCAAGTATCACGGCGGCGACGAGGAGACGCAGACGGTGCTGCTCTTCCGCTACGGGCCGAAAGAGCTCTTCGCCGTCGCCTTGCCGATGGTACGGCGGATCGAGACGATCACCGTCGACCAGATCGAGCAGATCGGCGAACAGGAGTTCATCACGATCGACGGGGTTTCGACGTTCGTGCTGCGCCTGGATCGCGTCCTGACCGTTTCCGCCTGTTCCGAACAGAAAGAGATGTTCCTGTTGCTGCCACGCCATATCAAGCGGCCCATCGGGTTGCTCATGTCGGAGATCATCGACTCGGAGGAGACGTCGATACACCTCAATCGGGAATCCTATCTCCAGGACGGCCTGTTGGGAACCGCAATCCTGCGGGAGCACATGACGCTCTTCCCCGACATGTATCGGCTGCTGGAGAAGGCGGACCCGGAATGGGGCGCGCAACACAAGCGCACCGATCCGAACGTGCGCAAGCGCGTGCTGCTCGTCGAGGACACGGCCTTCTTCCGCCAACTCGTCAAGGGGTACCTCGAGCGCGGCGGATTCGAGGTCGAAACCGCCGAGAACGGGCGCGAGGGATTGCAGGCCCTGGAGGCACACGCCTTCGACCTGATCGTCTCGGACCTCCAGATGCCCCTGATGGACGGCTTCGCTTTCGCACAGGCCGTGCGTCAACGCGCCGACAGCCAGGATCTGCCCCTGGTGGCGCTGACCGCGCTCAGCAGCGACGAGGACCGTGCGCGCGCGTTCCAGTGCGGCTTCCAGGGCTACGAGACGAAGCTTGACCGCGAACGATTTCTCGATGCGTTGAACGAGATCATGGAGACGCGGGAACTCCTGATAAAGGGCAAGGCATGAGCGTGGCAAAAGACGCCGAAACCATGCAACAGGAGGAGATCAAACAGTTCTGTACGTTTCGTCTGCAGAATCGGCTCTTCGGCGTCGACATCCTGGACGTACGGGAAGTAAATACCGAACACGTCTTCACCACGATCTATCACTCGCCCGAAATCGTCCGCGGCTACGTCAACATTCGCGGACAGCTCTACCTGATTCTGGATCTGCGTCGCGTCTTCGGCCTGGATCCCCGGGAATTCGACAACGAAAGCCGCCTGATCCTGTTCAAAGACACGGTGGGCGAAACCTTCGGCGTGCTCGTCGACGAAGTGGGCGATATCATCGAGGTGATGACCGACGATATCGAGGACCGACGCGTGGCGCACAGCGAACCTCCCGAAGGCGTCGAACGCCGTGCCATCTCCGACGACGTCGCGATCGGCGTCTGCAAACTCGAGAACGAGTTGTTGATCATGCTCAACGCGCGGCGTCTGCTCGTCCAAGTCGAGCGCCAATTGAGCTGAGTCACGAATCCGGAGCACAACCAATGGATCTGAGCCGAGAGGAATTTCTCGAGATGCGGGCGCTGATCCACAGGCTTTGCGGATTGGTTGTTCCCGACGAGAAGGAGTACCTGATCCGGCAACGCCTCGGCCCGGTCGTCTCCGAGTTCGGTCGCGCCAGTTTCGCGGATTTCATCGCCGCCCTCTCGCATCTCGATGCGGATCATCTGCGCAACCGCATCATCGAAGAGATCACCACGAACGAAACCTCGTTCTTCCGCGACGGACACCCCTTTCTCGCTATCGAGAAGAACGCGCTCCCGGACCTTTGTCGTCGAATCCGCGAACGGCGGGCGCGCTCCCACCCGCGCCGAGGGCCGAAGGCGACGATCTGGTCGACGGCCGCGTCCACGGGACAGGAACCGTACAGCCTGTCGATCCTGGTGCATGAGTACTGCCGCCTGCATCCCGAAGAGCGGGTCGAGCCGACGGACTTCTCGATCCTCGCCACCGACATCTCCGCGAAGGTACTGGCCCAAGCCATGGCCGGCGAATACTCGAAATGGGACCTTCAACGTGGATTGAATACGGAACGCATCAATAATTTTTTTCGGGAATGCGACGGAAAATGGGTTGTCCAGGAAGCGCTTCGCGATATAGTCGAGTTTCGGCGCGTCAATCTGATGGAATCGATCGAGCAACTGGGAGCTTTTGATCTGATCCTGTGCCGGAACATCCTGATCTATTTCGATGTGGACTCACGGCGGCGAATCTGCGAGCAATTGGCGCAGATGCTGAATCCGGACGGTGTCCTGGTTTTGGGCTCCACCGAGAACCTGTATGGCGTAACCGACGTCTTCCGTTCGCGCCAGTGCGACGGCACGATTTTTTACCTTCGTCCCGATGAACGCGAACCCCTGTCCGGAACAGGCTGATTGCCTGAGGCTGACCATGAGCAACGAAGGCGTGCGCCTGCTGATTGTCGACGACTCGCGTATTTTCCGCACGGCGTTGGCAAAGTCGCTCGCTGATGTCGACGGCATCGAGATCGTCGGCTCGGTCTGGAGTGGCGAGAAAGCATTGGCATTCCTGGCGGAGAATCCCGTCGACGTCATCACGCTCGACGTGGAGATGCCCGGCATGAACGGCATCGAAACGCTGGAGGCACTCCAGCGGTTCAGCGAGGCGCATCCCGCGCGCAAGCCACCGAGAGTGATCATGCTCAGCGCCTTTACCCGTCGCGGCGCGGACGTGGCCATCCGTGCGCTGGAGGCCGGCGCCTACGACTTCGTCACCAAGCCCGACGCGGACGTTCCCGACGGACTGCGCCGGATGACGGAAGAACTGGTCGCGAAGATCCGTTCGCTCTCGAAGCGACGCCAATCCGGTCGTTTCAAGGCGGTTCGCTCCCGGAGCGAAGAGAATGCCGCCCCGCCCGAACGGAAAGCCGGCGATTCGGGCGTCTGGCGGGTCAAGGGTATCGGCGCAATCGTGATCGGCTGCTCCACCGGCGGCCCAAAGGCTTTGACCGTGATGCTGCCGGGTTTATGCCGGATAACGGATCTGCCGATCCTGATCGTACAACATATGCCGCCCACATTTACCAAATCGCTGGCCGAGAACCTCGACAAGAAGTGCGCGCACGCTGTCGTCGAGGCCGGGAACCAAGAACCGTTGAAACGAAAGACCGTCTACATCGCCCCCGGCGGACGCCATATGTTGCTGCGCCGCACCGCGCCCGATCGCGTGTTCACCATTCTGACCGAGGAGCCGCCGGAGAACGGTTGCCGGCCGGCAACCGACGTGCTCTTCCGCTCGACCGCCGCCGTCTTCGGCGGCAACGTCGTCGCCGTCGTGTTGACCGGCATGGGCTGCGACGGCACCAAAGGATTGGCCGCTCTCAAACGGGCCGGCGCCACGACCGTCGCGCAGGACGAGGAGTCGAGCGTGGTCTGGGGCATGCCCGGAAGCGCCGTGAACGCCGGCTATATCGATCACATAGCGGCGTTGGAGGATATTCCGCAGACGGTCGTGAAGTTGCTGCAACAACAGCGCGCCTGAACTTCACCCGCGCGGATCTCATCGCGGCATGTCCTCGCCGCCGATCTCTTCGACAGTTGCCGCCGCTTCGCCGACTCGCCGGTAGTCGAGAATCTTCCACACGCCCGCTTTCGTCCGCATCAAGACGACCCGCACGATCCGCGTTCCTCCCGTCGCCAACTCGGCACGAACCGTCAACTGCCGCCGCCCCGGAACGGTCGGAACCTGGGAGACGATATGGAACGTCACGCCGTCGACGCGCCCGGTCTTCTCGCCTGCGAGATCCGAACCGGCCGCGAGTTCGGCGCGGGCGCGCGTGATCGCGGTATCGATTACGGCGCAGATCCGTGCACGGCGTCGGATCCGTTGACGGTGACGGTGTCCGGCAATGAGCGTGCGCGCCGTGAGCGCCAACGCGGCGCTCAGCATCATCATGACCAGCAGCGCGGCGATCAGAATCGTGCCGCGCTCGCGATCGCGACGGAGTATTGCCGGCCTGCTCATGGCGTTTCCCCCGCGCGCAACCGGACCGCAGTGGTGAACGCGACGCGTTTCTCGGCAATCTCGGTATATTGTTGCTGCGGTGTCTTCATGCGCAGAATCAGATCGATGCGGTAGACGGCGTCCTTCCGCGGCAACGGCGTGACGATCAGATCGGCGCAACGGGTTGCCAGAACGCTTCGCGCGGCGACTTTCGAGACGGAATCCTTCTTGCCATCCTTGTCGGGAATGCCGATACGAGGACCGCCGCCCCGCCCTGCCTCTTCGACCCAGCGCCCCTCTTCACGGAGCAGCCGGTCATCGCGGAGGATATAGCGCACCTCCCTCTCGCCCGAAAGCCGGAGACGCAGGCGGATTTCCTCTCCCTGCAGATAGGTGGCCGCGTGCTTGGCGCCGCGCATGTCCGCGCGCAATCGCGCCAGCGCCATCTCGGCACGGTTGACGGTCTCGACGGTTTCGCGCGCCAGCAGGGCGGCGTGCGTGCCGCGGATCAGCAGGGGCGCCAGCATCGACATCAACCCCGCGACCAGGCCCAGCACGACCACCATCTCCACGAGCGTGTAGCCGTCGCGACGGATCATGGCGCCGCCTCCGGCACGTGGATCTCCCCCTCGACGACAAGCGGCGGGCGCGCGCGCACCGTCTTCGGCCAATGCGCCTTCAGCGTGATATGCTGCAGGCGCGATTCCGCGTCGAAACGAGCGGATCTCTCGAAGCGATAATTCCGCAACCCGTCGGGCACGCCCAGGGACGGGACGAATTCGCCCGGGCGAAGGCGCTCGATCTCCGCGGGTGGCATGCCGCGGAAGCACTCCATCTCCCCTTCGAGCAGCAACCGGGCGCGGCTCTCGGCCGCGAAGTCGCCGGCGAAGCGCACGCACTTGTAGAGCACCAGGTTGATCGAGAAGATCACGCCCGCCAGAAGAGTTACGGCGATCACCGTGTCGAGCAGGGCCAGTCCCCGCATACGGCTCGTGGTTCGCTCAAGCGTTCGACGTGTGCTCATATCAGCTCAACAGGTTGTCCAGCAGATAGATCTCGGCACCGAACCAGGCCCAGGCGAAATAGAAAACGCCGACGCTGAGGACCAGCGTCAGGAAGATCGCGAAGAAACGGATCAGAATCCCGACATGACGCCGCAGCATGATGGCCAGTTCCGCTCCGCACCGGCGCAACGTGTCGGGAAGAAACGCCCCGCCCTCGGCGGTGGCCACCTGCCACGCCAGCAACCGCGGCGCCGAGGAATCCGCACGCAGGATGCTCGCCAGCGATTGACCGTCGCGCAACTTCCCGGCCCATGACCGGACATGCCGGGAGAAATACGGGTCGGATTCGATCTCCGCGGCGAGTTCGGCCGCCTCGGGTAGCGTGTAACCGGCCTCCAACATCAATCCGGTCACCGCCGCCCAGCGTCCGTAGGCGGACGTCTTGTGCCCATGCCGCAGCCACGGCACGCAGCGGATGAGGAAATACTTGGCGTGTCGCAGTCCGGGAAAAAACTCGACGTTGGGCCCGAACGGATGCGGGCCGCTGAGGAGAATCGCCAGGCAGAGCAGCAACTCCACCCAGCCGGCGAACCAGATTACGTAGACGAAGACGCGCAGCGACAGCGCCGCGTCGTCGGCAAAGCCCATATCGGCGTACAGCGCGTCGAAACGGGGAACGGCGAAGAGGCTCAACAGGCCGCCGAGCCCGGAGATATAGACGCAGAGCAGAAGCGGATAAACCATTCCTTTGCTGAAGCGCAGGCGCAGTTCCTCGTCATGCGCGTCGGTCTCGACCATGCGGTCCAGAATGTCCTCGAGGTTACCGGTCTTCTCGCCGATGGCGATCATGTGCCGGAACCAGCCGGGCAGGCACGACCACTTGTGACCGATCGCCTCGCTCAGCGGCATACCCCGCGCGAGGCGTCCGTGCAGGCCGCGCATGATCGAGCGGATCGTCCACGACGTGCCGCGGGTGAGGGCGAACGCGTCGACCAGGGGCTGCTGCAGGCGGACGCAGGCGCGCAGATGATAGAGAAACACCTGTCGCCGCACTGCGCCGCGGTGCAGGACCAGTTCGACGAGCAGCACGCCGATGAAGAGACCGAACGTCGCGGACATCAGAAACAGCACCGGCTAGCCTCCGAGTTCGGTTATGATGCTGACCAGCGGCAGAAAGAGGCCGATCACTCCGCCACCGATCAGGAGGCCGACGAAGATCAGGATCAGCGGCGGCAGGATCGAATCGAACGCGCGGCTCTCGCGGTCGGTCTCGCGCTCGTACAGATCCGCCATCTCCGCCAAGCCCGCCGCCAGCCGCCCGTGACGCTCGCAGTTCTGCACCGTCCAGACCAGCAGTTCGGGAAACATGTGCAGCCGGACCATCATCACTTGGTAGAGCGACCTCCCCTCGCGAACCCCCTGGACCAGGCTCTCGCTCGCGCCCGGCGTCAACATGCGCCGGTCGAGCTGGGCCAGCAGCGCCAACGCCTCGTCCAGCGGCGTGCCGACCATGACCAGCAGCGAGAGAAAGCGGCAGAACCGATACAGATAGGACGACCGGAAGATCGGACCGATCAGCGGCAGGTTATGGAGCATCCATTTGCTGCACGGCACGCACCTCGGAGAGAGCCCCGGCAGCCACATCACCAGCATCAGCACGAGCATGACGCCCAGGATCGCGGCAAGGATGTAGCGGTAATACGCCGCGAATTCCAGGATGGCGACGGTCAGAACCGGCAACGCGATATTCATATCCCGGTACAGCAGATCGAACTGCGGGATGATATATTCCGCCGCGATGGTCAGCACCACCAGAAAGAACACGAGCGCCGTCACCGGATATGCCATGGCATAGAGCACGCGCATGCGCAGATCGTGCATGCGGGAGGTATGCGCCGCCGCCAGGCGCAGGACCTCCGGCAGGTTGCCGCTGCTGCCCCCGGCCCGGATCAGCGCCGGCACCAGCGGCGGGACGACCGACTCCTCCTCTTCGAGGCTTTCCTCCAGGCTGCGCCCGGACCGGAGCCGCTCGTCGATACGCAGCAACGCCTCGCGCAGGCGCGGATGGCTCGCGTCCCGAGCCAGCGCCGCCATGGCCTCGTTCATCGGCACTCCGGCCTCGGCGAGTCCGGCGAGTTGCTCGCAGAGCGCGGCGATGTCGTTGCCGCCGACCGGGCGGAGCTGCGGGAAGACGTGGCGGACCGGCTTGACCGAGGTGGCGTGGATACCTTCCTCGGCCAGCAGCGTCGTGGCGGCTTCGGCTTCCTCGGCGACGGTCTTGCCGGAGACGGGCTCGTTGTTCCGGTCCAGGCCGCGATAGGCGAATTTCATCCCCGATCCCCCAGTACTCTCCGCACCTCCTCGGCTGAAGTGATCCCTTCGCGCACCAGCGCCCGACCGCGCGCCGGAAGCCGCGGACCGCACCCCTCGGCGATGGCCGCGAACCGCACGCGCGACGCCTTGGCCATGATCGCCTCGTGCAGTTCGTCGTTCGCGTCGAGATACTCCACCAGCAACCGCCGTCCGCGGTACCCCGCCCCATAACACGCGCTGCAACCGGTAGCCGCATGCGCGACGGCCGGGGCGTCTGCGGAAATGCCGGCCGCTTCCTTCTCGTTCAGGGGACGCTTGCAGGTATCGCAGAGCGCCCGCACCAGCCGCTGCGCCAGCACCAGCCGCAGCGTCCCCGCCAGGGCGTAAGGCTCGAGTTCCATATCCAACAGCCGGTGCGGTACCGTCGCGGCCGCGGCCGCGTGCAGGGTCGAGAGGACCAGGTGCCCCGTCAGCGTGGCCTCGACGGCGATGCGGGCGGTCTCGGTGTCGCGCATCTCGCCGATCATGATCACCTCCGGATCCTGCCGCAGAAGGCTGCGCAGGCTCGTGGCGAAGGTGAGCCCCACCGCCGGACGGATCGCCGTCTGAGTTACGCCCGCGAGGCGGTTCTCGACCGGATCCTCGACGGTGACGATGCTCCGCCCGCCGCCGGCGACGGCGCCGATATGCCCCAGCGAGGCATAGAGCGTGGTGGTCTTCCCGGAACCGGCCGGGCCGGCCAGGACGATCAGCCCGTCGGGCGCGCGCAAGGCCGCGTCCAACCGCGTCGCCACCTCCGCCGGGAGCCCCAGTTCGTCCAGCGAGCCCCGCGTCGCGCGCGGATCGAAGATGCGCACCGCCACGCGCTCTCCGTGGAGCGTCGGAAAGGTGCTGACGCGCAACTCGAAAGCGACGCCGTCACGTCGCAAAGAAGCGCCGCCTTCCTGCGGGATATCGGTGCGGTACGTCAGAAGCTGCGCGGGCACCTTGCACCGCGCGCTCAGATTCGCGCCCAGCTCTTGCGGCAACACACCGAAATCCTGCATCACTCCGTCGAGGCGATACCGGACCAGAACCGCCTTCGCGGTCGGTTCCAGGTGGATATCGCTCGCGCCCAGGCGGATCCCCTCGGCCAGGATCGCATCGACGAGCGCGACGATGCTCTCGGCGCCGCCCGCGGCGATAACATTCAATTCCTCCTGGAACGTTTTGGTCTTGCCTGCGGCGCCGATCTTCCGGTGCTGCGGATGAATCGCATTCATGGATTGGTTTCGACTTTCTCCCGAGCGTTATGCGTGTGACACAAATCTTACCGCCGAAGACAACGGGTTCGCAAGGATTTTCCCGCGCACCTGTCCGAAAACCGCAGCCGTCCCAACGACGCGTTCGTTTCTCGACAATCATGGCTTGCGAAAAACGTCCCGCTGAAGTATGACAGACGCGCATCGCAGTTCGATACTTGCCGCTTGCCTTGGAAAACGCCGATGAAGCTCTCCGTGATCGTCCCCGCCTATAACGAAGCCGCCACCATCGAGCGACTGATCGAAGCGGTGGAGGCGGTGGATCTGGAGAAGGAGATCGTCGCCGTCGATGACGCCTCGCACGACGGCACGCGCGACATCCTGACCCGACTGGACGATGCCGGACGAATCCGCGCGGCCTACCATTCCCACAACCGGGGAAAGGGCGCGGCGCTTCGGACCGGCTTCGCCCTGGCGGGCGGCGAGATCGTCGTGGTCCAGGACGCGGACCTCGAGTACGACCCGAACGATTATCCGCGCCTGATCAAGCCGATCGTGGACGGTCGCGCCGACGTGGTCTAC
>CAYWFP010000071.1:0-21068 GCA_964457365.1 uncultured Planctomycetaceae bacterium | reverse complement strand
TATTGGAGGCCAATGTATGAAATCATGTCCGCATAATCCCCGAGTCCACATAAGCCGGGGAGATCGCCCGCTGGCGCGAGCGGCTGGTGGCGGAACTCCGGGACCGTCCGGAACGCTTCGTGACCGGCGGCGAGCTGGCCCGGCTGGACGGTCCGACGCCGATCTTCCTGCCCGGCCACGAACGCGATACCGACGTCTTCGACGATGGCGTCTGTAAAGCATAAAAAAAATCTGGCCTTTTTTTTCCACATCTGTCGAATCCGGGCTACCCTGATACGCGCGATACGGTTGCCGCGTCGAAATTGGCGCCTGCGGAAGGAACAGCATGATCGACGTCACCGAGGTTCTGCCGGACCTGTTCTGGCTGCATCCGCCCGACGGTGGCGAGGTGTATCTCGTCCGCACCGACGCGGGGCTGGTGCTCCTGGACAGCGGCCTGTACCGGCACGCGGACGACCTGCTCTCGGGAATGACCGCGGCCGGGCTCGATCCGGAGACGATCGTCCTCGCCTGCGCCACGCATTTTCATTGCGATCACGTCGGCGGCCTCGGCTGGTGGCGCGAGCGTTTCGGCTTCGAGGTGGTCGCGCACGAACGCGCGGCCGGCCCGATGGAGGAAGGCGACCGGATCGTCACCGGGGCGTATCTGCCCTACTGCGGCTTCGACGAGGAGTTCATCCCCTGCCCGGTGGACCGGAAGGTGGAGGGCGGCGAAGTCTTTGAACTCGGCGGCAAGTTCTTCGAGGTGATCTTCGCACCCGGTCATACCGTCGGCAGCATCCACATCCGTTGCGGAAAAGCGCTCTTCGCCGGCGACACTCTCTTCGGCGACGGCGGCATCGGCTGGATGGACGCGCACTGGGGCTCCAACCCCGGGGACTGCGTGGAAACCCTGCGGCGGATGAACGCTGCGTTCGGACACCTCGTCTGCCCCGGCCACGGCGAGCCGTACGAGCTGACCGGGGAGATCCTCGCGCGCGGGAAAGAGATCGCCGCCTTCTATATCCCGCTCAGCCACGGCCTCGGCGCGCCGCGCGCGCCGAGCGGGTACGACGCGGGGGAGTCCGCCCGCGAAAAGTAAACAGGAAAACAGGTGTGCGTTCCCAATGGCGTAAAGCTAAGGACCCGCTAAGCAGTAAGTTCGGACGGGTCCTTAGCGGCCTACAGCAAGTTATTCGATATTCAGTCGGGACGCCGGCTGTCGTCCGCGCGGAGCGAGGAGGAGGAAAGGGGCCATCGGTCGGGCTTTCTTCCGATCCTTTGCCGTCACCGCGCGCGCACCCGTCCGCCGAAACAATTTATCGAAACCCAACACAAATCATGAACGATATTAATGAGATTGCGCTAAGCTGACCGGTAACGATCCGCATGAAGTCGATCGGCTGAACCGCACGGTGCGTAGGCGGCCGAAGGCATTCGCATATTGTCAAGGAGATCGATCATGATGCGTCTGGGGTGGATGCTGGCGGTTGCCGTGATGCTGGGGTGGATGTCGTCGACAGCCGCGGCCGGCGAGGAGGTGGTCGTCGTCTTCGAAGCGTACCCGCCGTACGAGTACATGAAAGACGGCAAGGCCGCCGGGCAGGACGTGGAACTGGTCCAGAAGGCATTCGACGCGATGGGCGTCAAGGTCAAGTTCGAGGACGTGCCGTGGAAGCGGGCGATGGACCAGGTCAAGAAGGGCGAGGTGCACGCAATCATGTCGCTCTTCAAGACCGACGAGCGTGAAGGCTTCCTCCTCTTCCCCCCCCCCATCAGCAAGGAGAAGAACATCATCCTGACCAAGAAGGGCTCGGATATCAAGGTCGCCGGCCTCGCGAACCTGAAGGGGAAGAAGGTCGGCGTGGTGGCCGAGTACAGCTACGGCGAGAAGTTCGACAAGGCCGAACTGGACAAGGAAGCCTCGAAGGACAACGCCACGCTGCTCAAAAAGCTCAACGCCGGCCGCATCGACTGCGCGGTGATGAACGAACTGGTCTATAAGCTCACGGCCAAGGAGCAGGGCCTCGAGGGCAAGTTCGCCGAAGAGGACTACGTCGTCGCCGACGAAGCGATGTACCTCGCCTTCTCCAAAGCCAACAAGGCCGGCGCGGACCTGGTCGAGAAATTCGCCGAAGCGCTGAAGAAAGTGCAGTAGAAAGCCGCATTCGGATCATGCCGCGGTGTCTCTTCGCCGGGCGCGACGGTTTTTCGCCGACGCGGTTGCGCCTGCGGCGGATTCGGGTATACTCGCGGACGTGACCTGCCGCGAGGAGAAACCGCGATGAGTACGACCTTCGAGGAGCCGGCCCGGGAGGTGCCCGTGGCCGGGGATGTCGACGTCTTCGTCGCCGGCGGTGGCGCCGCCGGAGTCTTCGCCGCCATCGCCGCCGCCCGCACGGGCGCGCGCGTTCAGCTCTGTGAGGCCAAGGGGCAACTCGGCGGCCTGTGCACCACCGGGCTACTGCCGTGGATCATCGACGCGGAGAACAAGAACGGCTTGGTGCGCGACTTTCTGGAGGAGGTGTACCGCCGCACCGGCCACGCCTCGAGCCGCGAGTCGCGTTGCGCCTTCGACGTCGAACACGCCAAGCGCATCCTGGAGGCGTGGTGCCTCGACGCGGGCGTGAACGTGCAGTACCACACCCAGGTCGCGACGGGGTATGCACGCGAGGGGCGTCTCCGGACGGCCGTGACCGAATCGAAATCCGGCCGCCAGGCGTGGCGGGCGAAGATCTTCATCGACGCCACCGGCGACGGCGACCTCGCCGCGCGCGCGGGGTGCGGCTTCGACATGGGGCGCGAAGGCACCGGTGAGATGCAGCCGATGAGCCTGATCTGCGCGCTCGGCGGCCTCGACCCCGAGGCGGTGCGACCGTTCTATCTCGGCGATAGCAAGCCCAAGCAGCTGTTCCGCGAAGCGATGGAGGCCGGCGGCGTCTCGCCCTCCTACGGCGCGCCGACGCTCTTCTACGCCGGCGCCGACCGCTTCGTTATGATGGCCAACCACGAATACCGCGTCAGCGGCCTCGACGCCGCGCAGATCACCGCCGCCACGCTGCGGTCCCGGGCGGAGTCGCACACCCAGATCGAGGCGCTCCGCGGGCAGGGCGGCCCGTGGCGGAACCTGCGCCTGCTGGCCACGGGCGAGCACATCGGCGTGCGCGAGACGCGCCGCATCCGCGGACATTACACCGTCACCGTGGACGACCTGATGAACGGCGCGCGCCACGACGACGCGGTCTGCCGCGTGACCTTCTGTATCGACGTTCACAGCACCGATCCGGAGGAGAGCAAGGCGATCAGCCAGGAGAACCGCGGCCCGGTGCAGCCGTACGACATTCCGTTGCGCGCGCTGATCGCCAGGGACCTTGACGGCCTGATGACGGCCGGGCGCTGCATCAGCGGCGATTTCCTGGCACACTCGAGCTATCGGGTGATGGGCAACGCCGCGGCGACGGGAGAAAGCGCCGGCGTGGTCGCGGCGCTGGCCGCGCGCTCCGAACGCCTGCCGCAGGAAATCCCGGTCGCGGAATTCAAGCCGCGGATACCGGCCCTGGCGTAAATGTTCAGCAGGTTACGTGGAATAGCCCGACCGCTCTCGTGCCGGGCGGCATCAGGTTCCATTTCTCCAGCGCCTGCGGGGTCGGGGCCAGGCTCGCGCGCACGCCCCGCTCTTCCAGCAGACGCGCAGCGTCTTCCCCGAGGCCGAGCACGCCGTGCTGGCCGGTGCCGACGAGGAGCACCTCCGCACCCTTCTCCAGGATCCGCTCCAGCCCGCGCCGGGCGAAAACGTGGCAAGTGCCGTGGACCTTCTTCGACAGCTTCTTCTTGCGCTTGCGCGCCCGACCGTCTAGTCCGATGACGATGTCGTGTTCGTAGGTCTTCTTGCCGACGATAATCGGTTGGCGCACCCATAATCGCTCCTGTCTCTCGATTTTGCCTATTTTTCCGGGCGAATGCACGCGTTCCCGACCTCATGGGCAATCGTAACGCGATCCTAACTGGCCGGCGGATCAGACACGATTGGGTTTTGTCTGAAACCCGGGCGCGCCGGCGCCGAGGCGCGCCGTAGTGCCCGGCGACGTTGTGGCGCGCGCCATGCGGCGGCGGACAGAAGGAAAGCCCGGCATGTGCGTCGGCGCCTCCACGCCGCAGAGGTCGAAGAACGTCTGCGCGATACCGGCGATTACGGCGGAATCGCCAGACATCGAACCGTATGTCCGGTATGCACGGCGGAAGCCGGAACGGAACCGAAGTCTTCATCGGGTGGATGCCATTGTTCCGGTCGATGCGCGTGTGGATTGACCGGCGCCGCCGCAGGTGGTAGGGTACCGGTATGGACGAACGACCGCCTGCCGATGAGGAACTCGACCGTCTGCGCGCGCAGATGCGCCAGCGCGACGCCGTGGATTTCGATCTGCTCCGCTTCCGCGAGGCGCTCGACCAGTCCGCCGACTGCATCTTCATCATCGACCTGGAGACGCTCCGCTTCGTCGACGTCAACCAGACCGCCTGCAACTCGCTGGGTTACGATTACGCGGAGCTGCTGCGGATAGGGCCGGGAGATCTGGACAAGACGTTCTCCGATCCCGCGCGCGATCTGGCCTGGCATCGCGACATGATATCGCGCCATGCCGCTGCCGGCGCGGTCGTCGAGTCCTCGTTCCGGCGCCGCGACGGCTCGGTCTACCCGGTCGAGATCTCGGTCAGTCCGCTCAACTTCGGCGATCGCGCGCTGGCGATCGCCATCGCGCGCGATATCACCGCGCGCAAGCAGACCGAGGCCGAACTCGCCGGCACGCGCATCATCGCCGAGGACGCGCTGCAGGAGCTGCAGCGGGCGCTGGCCGAGTCCGAAGAATTGCGGCGGGCGGCCGAGCGGGCGGACCGGGCCAAGAGCGAGTTCCTCGCCAACATGAGCCACGAGATCCGCACGCCCATGAACGGCATCATCGGCATGGCCTCGCTGCTGGAGGAGAGCGAGCTGACCAGCCGCCAGCGCGAGTACGCGGGCATCCTGCGCCAGTCGGCGGAGTCGTTGATGACGCTTCTGAACGACATCCTCGACCTGTCGAAGATCGAAGCCGGAAAAATCGAGCTGGCGCCGCAGCCGTTCGATCTGCAGACGGCGCTCGAGGACGTGGCGCAACTGGCGGCGGTGCGCGCGGAGGCCAAGCGCGTCCGGCTCGTGACGCGTTACGCGCCCGCCGCGCCGCGCCGCGTCGTCGGCGACAGCGGCCGGGTGCGCCAGATTCTGACGAACCTGATCAGCAACGCCGTCAAGTTCACCGAGCACGGCCACGTCCTCGCCGCGGTCGAGCCCGGCGCCGAAGGCGAGGGCGTGCTCCTGCGCGTGCGCGACACCGGCATCGGCATCCCCGCGGAGAAGCTCGATCTGCTCTTCCGCAAATTCACCCAGCTCGACGGCTCGATGGCGCGCCTCAAGGGCGGGACCGGTCTTGGGCTGGCCATCTGCCGCGAGTTGGCCGAGTTGATGGGCGGCTCGATCTTCGTCGAGAGTGCGGAAGGCGAGGGCTCGACCTTCAGCGTGACACTGCCGCTGGCGGCGGTGGAGGCGCGAAAGGACGATCCGCAGCGATTGCAGGATTTGCGCGTCCTGGTGGTGGACGAAAACGCCTGCGCGCGCGAGGTGATGACGGAACTGCTCGTTCGGCTGGGTGCGCGGCCACAAGCCGCCGGCAACGCGCAGGAGGCGCTGATGCTGCTGCGCCGGGCCGACAACGAGCAGACGCTGCACGATTTGCTGCTGATCGACGAATCGCTGCCGGACATGAGCGGCCGGCGCTTGGCGCAGACCATTCGACAAGCGCACTCGCATCGGGCACAAACCGATGAAACCGCCGCCCCCCCACCGCTTCTGGTATTGCAACGTTCACTCTCCGCCGCGGATTCGGGCGAAACCCCGCAGGAGAGGGTCTTCGACGCGGTCGTGACAAGACCGCCGCGCCGCCGCCAGATTCTCGAAACGCTCTACCTGCTGTACTCGTCCCGGCGGGAGGGGCGGCGGCTCGAGCCGTTGATTCCGCACGGACCCGCGCCCGGCGACGCCGAAGAAGGCAAGCGCAAGCTGATCCGCGCCCGCATTCTGCTCGTCGAGGACAATCCCGTCGGCCAGGAGGTGGCGCAGGCGATGCTGCAGCGCTGCGGCTGCCGGTTCGTTCTCGCCGAGGACGGCGAGACGGCCGTGGCCAAGGCGACGGCGGAGACGTTCGACCTAGTGCTCATGGACTGCCAGCTTCCGGGAATGGACGGCTTCGCCGCCAGCCGCGCCATCCGCGCGCTGCCGGGGCAACGAGGACAGGTGCCGATCGTGGCGCTGACCGCCAACGCCATGGCCGGCGACCGCGCCGACTGCCTCGCCGCGGGGATGAACGACCATCTGGCCAAGCCGCTGCGCCTGCCGCAGCTGCAGGAGGCGCTGCTGCGTTACTGCCCCGAGGCGCCGACGGAGAACGCGCCGACGGAGATGCGCCTGCTGCTTGTCGACGACGAGCCGCGCCTGCTCAACTCCATGCGGCGCACGGTGCAGTTGGCATTCCCCGGCGCGGTAATCGAGACGGCCGGCAACGGCATCCAGGCCTGCGCGCTGCTGGGCAGCTTTCTCCCCGATCTCGTGCTGACCGATATCCTCATGCCCGAACTCGACGGCGTCGAAATGGTCCGTTTTATCCGCAATTCGCCGCGGTATCGCCGCGTGCGCGTGGTGGTCGTCACCGCCCTCGGTGACGAAGACCCGCGAATCGACAGGCTGCGCGGGCTGGGGGTGAAATATATTCTGCACAAGCCGTTCGTCGAGGACGTCGTCCCCGTCATCCGCTCCGTCCTCGCCGCCGGGGATGAGACAGAAGCGATACAAGAGGAGGGGCCGCCGGTCTTCGATCTCGAACAGGCGCTGCAGACGGTGATGGGCAGCGCCCATCGCCTGGAGCGTCTCGCCCGCATCGTGCTGGAGAATCTACCGATCCAACTGGCCGATTTGAGCGCGGCCTACAGCGCCGGAGATCTGGTGGCGGCCAAACGTCAGGCGCATACCGTCAAGGGACAGGCCGCCAATGTCGGCGGCAATCGCGTGCGCGTGTCGGCCCTGGCGGTGGAGCAGGCCTGCGATGCGAGGAAGAGCGAAGAAATCCCGCTCCTCTTGAAGACGCTGGACACGGAATGGCAGGCGCTGGCGCAGGTGCTGGAGACGACCGACTGGTCCGGCCTCGATGTCGAGCAACCGGCATAGCGCTTCAACCCAGCGCCAACCACAACCAGGCGGCCAGCGCAAGAAACGCCGCCGCCTGCCCGCCGCAGCCGCTTCTGCCATCGGCCTTCCCGAACCGCTCCGGATGGGTCTGACGAAGCTGATCGGTCAAATCGTCCAGATATTCCTTCGCCTCCTTCAGGTCGCTGCCGGTCGCTTCGCGATACCGTTTGATCGCTTCAATCTTCCGGCCGGCAAAGATATGGTCCATGATTTCGTTACGCAGCCGTTCGTCCAGTTCCGCTGGCATGGCTTCTCCCGACATGCGCGACAAGCATAACCGATCCGAAAGCTCTATCAGTATGAATCACGAGCGACTGGTCGTCAAGGAAAGGCGTACGAATCCGAAGCAGAAGAGCGAGCCCGGGAAAATGTTCTCCCGGGCTCACAGAGGAAGCCATAATGGACCGGGTGGAAATGGAGGGATCAGTCCATTATGTTGGGGGTCTTGCTTGAAGCCGCAAGTATTATCGGCAAAGGAGAATAGGCAAGTTCAGCCGTTATCGGAATTCTGCCCGCTTTTTCTTCGCAGACCAAGTCGTATCCACTGCCACGGTAAACGTTTCTACCGAATCGGTTAAAGCAATGCAGCAAGAAGGTTCAGCAGAGCTTTGTCGATAAGGGAGAAAATCTTGACTTCCAGGCGTTCTCGCATATAGTGGCGGGCGTTCTGCACGTTTCGGCGCGAAAAGCGGCGCGGCTTTGCATATTACGTATTGCCTATGGTGCCTGGCCGAAACAGCTCAAGCGACAGCGACATCAGGGGGAGAAGAATGAAGCGGATCCTGGTTGGAAAACGAATCGAGCGGGCGCGGTTGGCGCGCGGCCTGTCGACGCAGAAGCTGGCGGCGCTGATCAACAAGAGCCAGGCCACGGTCAGCCGGATCGAGAACGGCAAACAGGGAGTGACGCTCGAACTGCTGGCCGAGATCGCCGGCATCCTGCAGGTCCATCCTTTCACCTTCCTCGCCGAACAGCCGCAACAGCATCAGGTCTGCTGGGGCACGGGCACGATTCGCTCGAACGGGCCGTTGCGCCTGCTGGCCCATACGCTGCTGGAGAGCCGGCTGCGCGCGCATCTGGAGCGTTCACAGGTTGCCACTCGCTTGGGCATCAACGAGAACGAACTCGAGGCCATCGAGTCGGGATATTCGCTGCCATCGGAGGATACGCTGCAACGCATGGGCGATCTCTACCCCGTCGACGCGGGACTGCTCGACCAGTTGCTGAAGCAGGAGAAGGAGTGCCCGCAGTTGAGCGAGCGTATGTGCGTGCTCGAATCGATTCTGGGCGAATGTCTGGAGATGGTACGCCAGCAGAAGAAGACGCCGGAACTCGCCAGCCTCTGCGAACGGCTGGAAACCGTCGTCCGCGAGCCTGCCGAAGAGCTGAGCGCCGAACGCCAGGCGCGTTACTTCTCCATCGGCCATCTCTCCGACCGGCTGCTCGCGGCATTGCAGAATCCGGAATTTCACCAGAAAGTCGAGGAACTCGCGCGGGAATACGACGAAAGCCAGCCCGAAAACCCCGGCGGCCAGCCGCCACCGCGCCAGCAAGCCAGCCGTCGCCAGGCGTAGAGCACCACTCACTCGCCCGGCGATTTCATTTCCCGAGGCGCATCCTCTTCCGGTCGCATGAGCGCACTCTTGACCGGCATCGACCAGAAGAAGGTCGCGCCGTGGCCCGCTTCGGAGTTGACCCGCACCTCGCAGCCCATGAGCCGCATGTTGTCGCGGACGATGGCCAGGCCCATGCCGGTGCCGCCGTGCTGGCGCGTGGGGCCGCCGTCGATCTGGTAGAAACGCTCGAAAATCTGCGCCTGCTCGTCTTGAGGAATACCGACGCCGTCGTCGATAACGCTTACCTTGACGAGGCTGCGGCTGATCATCTCCACCTTGATCCGGATATGCGTGCCGGGGTGGTTGAATTTGATCGCGTTCTGCACCAGGTGCGTCAGCGCCTGCTGCAGAAAGCCGACGTCGGCGTTGACCAGCAGCGGCTGATCGGGCGACTCCACCTCCAGGCACATCCCCGCTTTCTCCACTTCCCCCGCCAGGCTTTCGCGCGTGCGCAGCGCCGTCTCGCAGAGGTCCAACTCGGCAAGGTTCATCGGCGCCTTGTCGCGCGCCAGGTCGGCGTAGCGGACGAGGCTCTCGATCAGCATCAGCAGCTTGTCGATGTTGCGCAGGCTGATGTCGAGATATCTGCACGCATTATCCGGGATCTCGCAGAGATGCCCGCCGCGGAAAAGCTCCGTGTAGCCGCGCACCGATACCAGCGGCGTGCGCAATTCGTGCGAGACGTTGGCAAGAAGGTTGTTCTTCATTTCGTCGAGCGTGCGCAACTGCTGGTTGGCCTTGCTCAGCTCCTCGGTGCGGCGCTGTACCTCGTTCTCCAGGTGTTCGTTGAAATGACCGAGTTCCTGGTTCATGCGCTCGATCTCAGCGAGGTACTCCGCCCGTTCGCGCACCAAGCGCCGGTGCTCGAGCGCCCGCCGCACCAGCAGGCCCAGCTCCTGCAGCTCGCTGATGGGTTTGCGTAGAAAATCGTACGCCCCCAGGCGCAGGGCGCGCAGGGCGTCCTCGAATTCGGAGTACGCGGTCATGATGATCTTGGGCGTCTCCGGCTGCAATTCGTTGGCGCGCTCGACGATCTTAAAGCCGTCGGCGCCGGGAAGGCGCAGATCGGTGAGAATCAGGTCGTAGGGCTGTTTGGCGATGCACGCGAGGCCGACGGTGCCGGTCTCCGCGAAGGCACACTCGTAACCCTCGCCGGCGAGGTACTCCGCGAGCACCTCGCGCATGGGACGCGAATCTTCGACGATCAGGATGCGTTCGGCCATCGTGCTCCCGCTTCTCGCCGCCCGAAAGGCGGCACCTCGCTGTTATCCTAACCGATCCCGACGGGGTCGTCAAAGAGGCCGGCCGCCAGAGGCGGGAATCGCGGCGCGGCAACACCCCTCCTGCGACAGGCTACAGGCTATCTCCCCTGCACACGCACGTCAAGCGCTTCCGTGCCCTCCCTGCGCCTCTTTTTCGGTTGACAGCCCGCGAGCCAACTCGCACAATGCCACGCATTCGCGACACCTGCCGCCGTTTCCGAAGCCGCCGCGAGGGGGAGATGAGTATGGCTGTCCGGAAGACATATGCTCTGGGAATCGATTTCGGCACCGAGAGCGGACGCGCGGTGCTGGTGGACGTCGCCAACGGCAACGAACTGGCCACCCATGTCGTGCCGTATCCCGACGGCGTGATCGACGAGACGCTGCCGGGTTCGAAGAAGGCGCTACCCCACGACTTCGCCCTGCAGAATCCGGCCGACTACATGACCGTGCTCAAGCGTGCCGTGCCGCGCGTGCTCAAGGCGGCCAAGGTCAAACCCGCACAGGTCGTCGGCATCGGCATCGACTTCACCGCCTGCACCTGCCTGCCGATCGCCAAGGACGGCACGCCGCTGTGCCTGCAACCGAAGTGGCGCGACAATCCGCACGCCTGGATCAAGCTCTGGAAGCATCACGCCGCCCAGCCGGAGGCCGACAGGATCAACGCCGTGGCGCGCAAGCGCAAGGAGCCGTGGCTGAAGTACTACGGCGGCAAGATCAGCAGCGAATGGCTCTTCGCCAAGATCTGGCAGGTGCTGGACGAGGCGCCGGCGGTCTACAAGGCCGCTGATCGTTTCATCGAAGCCGGCGACTGGGTGGTGATGCAACTCACCGGCGTCGAGACGCGCAACGCCTGCATGGCCGGCTACAAAGCGATCTGGACCAAGGGCAAGGGGTATCCCTCCAAGGCCTACTTCAAGGCCCTGGACAAGCGCCTCGAGAACGTGGTCGAGGAGAAGCTGCCCGGCCCGGTGTTGCCGCAGGGCGCCAAGGCGGGCGAGTTGACCCCCGAGGCGGCGAAGTTGATGGGGCTCGAACCGGGCATCGCCGTCGCCGTGGCCAACGTGGACGCGCACGTGGCCGTCCCGGCGGCGACGATCACCACGCCGGGCAAGATGCTGATGATCATGGGCACCTCCATCTGCCACATGGTGATGGGCGAGAAACGCAAGGTCTGCGAGGGCATGTGCGGCGTGGTCGAAGACGGCATCCTCGAGGGCCACTTCGGTTACGAGGCCGGGCAGAGCGGCGCCGGCGACATCCTCGCGTGGTACGTCAAGAACGGCGTGCCGGAGGAATACGAGAAGGAAGCGCGCAGGAACAAGATCAGCAACCACGAACTCCTGACGCGCAAGGCCGAGAAACTGAAGCCGGGGCAGTCGGGCTTGCTGGCGCTGGACTGGCTCAACGGCAACCGCTCGGTCCTCGTCGACGTGGACCTGACGGGGATGATTCTCGGCCTGACGCTGGCCACGCGCCCGGAGGAGATCTACCTCGCGCTGATCGAGTCGCTGGCCTACGGCACGCGCATGATCGTCGACAGCTTCGAGAAGGCCGGCGTGCCGGTGAAGGAGCTCTACGCCTGCGGCGGGCTGCCCGAGCGCAACCCGCTGCTGATGCAGATCTTCGCCGACGTCAGCGGCCGCACCATCCGTATCGCCAGGAGCGCGCAGACGCCGGCGCTGGGCTCGGCCATGTTCGGCGCGCTCGCGGCGGGCAAGGCCGGGGGCGGGTACGACACCATCCAGCAGGCCGCGCGCAAGATGGCGAAGCTGAAGAAGACCGTCTACCGGCCACGGCCGACGGCGCGGAAAGTCTACGACAAGCTCTACGTCGAGTACGCGCTACTGCACGACTACTTCGGCCGCGAAGGCAAAGCCAGCAACACCGTGATGAAACGGCTCAAAGCGCTCAAGTTCCAGCAGACCGATCACTGAAGCGGACGACGCATACGGAAAGGACGAAGCCACATGGACCTGAAGCCCTATATCCGCGATATTCACGACTTTCCCAAGGAAGGCATCATCTTCAAGGATATCCAGCCGCTGCTGCAGCATCCGCCCGCGTTCCGCTACGCCGTGGACGAGTTGGCCAAGGCCTACGCCGAGAGCGGCGCGACCAAGATCGTCGCCGCCGAGGCCCGTGGTTTCATCTTCGGCGCGGCCGTGGCCTACAAGCTCGGCATCGGCTTCGTCTGCGTGCGCAAGCCCGGGAAGCTGCCGTACAAGACGATCTCGGCGGTCTACGAACTCGAGTACGGCACGGACGAGCTGTGCATGCACGAAGACGCCATCGAGAAGGGCGAGAAAGCGATCATCCTCGACGACGTTCTCGCCACCGGCGGCACTGCCAGCGCCATGGCCCAGCTCGCGCGGCAGGCCGGCGGCGAGGTAGTGGGTATCGGCTTCCTGATCGAGCTGGACTTCCTCGACGGGCGGACGCGCCTCGGCGCCGGCGAGAACGTATTCTCCCTGATCCACTTCTGAGCGGAGCGAGCGGAACGACAGGCACATGAGCCCATCCCTGCGCGTCGGCATCATCGGCTGCGGCGTCATCGCCCCGTCCCATATCCACAGCTTCCGGCAGTTCGCGGACGTCGAGGTGGCGTGGGCGTGCGACCTGGTGGAGCAGAAGGCCTGCGCGATCGCGGAGAGGCACGGCATCGCGGGCATCAGCACCGACTACCGCGAAATCCTGGACGATGCGTCGGTCGACGCGATCTCCATCTGCACCGACCACGCCAGCCACGCCCCCGTCGCCGTCGACGCGCTGGAGGCCGGCAAGCACGTGCTCTGCGAGAAAGCGCTGGCGGCCAACGCCGAGGGGCTGCGGCAGATGCTGGCGGCCAAGCAGGCGCATCCGGAACTCGTCTTCGGCGGCGTCTTCCAGCACCGCATCGACGCGGCCATCCGCTATCTGAAGGAACTGGTCGCCGCCGGCGCCTTCGGCACGATGCTCTCGGGCAGCGTCAGCCTGCGGTGCCTGCGCACCAACGACTATTACAACGCCGACCGCTGGCGCGGTACCTGGGAGCAGGAAGGCGGCTCGGTCCTGATCAACCAGGCGATTCACTACATCGACGCCATCGTCTGGGTCATGGGCGGGGTGAGAGCCCTCAGCGGCACCTTCGCCAACCTGACCCACGGCGAGGCCATCGAGACCGAGGACACCGCCGTCGCCTCGCTGGTCTACCACTCCGGTGCGCTCGGTTCGCTCGAAGCCACCAGTTCCAGCCACATGCACTGGCACCCGTCGATCCGACTCAGCGGCTCCGCCGGCTCGCTGGACCTCGTCGGGGGCAAGGCGCAGACCGTCCACTTCGAGGACGAAGCCCTCCAACGGGAGGTGAGCGAACGTTTCGAGGCGTTCGAGACGGCCAAACAGGAAGGACCGGGAAAAAGCTATTACGGCCCGAGCCACCCCGCGCAAATCGCCGACTTCGTCGCGGCCGTGCGCGAGGGACGCGAACCCTTCGTCACCGTCGGCAGCGCCGCGCATACCGTCGAGGTGGTGCTGGGCATCTACCAATCGCAACGCGAAGGCCGGCGGATCGACCTGCTCTCCTCTACGGAATAACTGGACGCGAGCCGCGGCTTGGATTACACTGAACGGGCGCTACGGGACATTCGGGGCACGAAGCATGAGCAATGCGACGCTGGGTACGACGTTCAATCGTACCGCCATCGTCTACGAGATCCTCAGCAACGCCGAAGCGCGCCTAGCCAAGGAAGAGGCGTTGCTGAAGAAGCTGGTGCGGCCCGGCCTGGAGGTGCTGGATCTGGCCTGCGGCACCGGCGCGCATGCGCTCTGGTTCGCCGACCACGGCGCCAGGGTCCACGCGTGCGATCTGTCGCCGAACATGATCGCCTACGCCGGCCGGCGCCGGCCGCATCAATCGATCCGCTACGAGGTGCGCAACATGTGCGGCCCGCCGGACCAGCCGTTCGACCTGGTCTGCTGCCTGGGCAACTCCGTCAACCTGCTGCCCAACCGCACCACCGTCACGCGCATGCTTGCGGCGACGCGTTGTGTTCTGAACGAGGGCGGCGCGCTGCTGCTGCACGCGATCAATCCGCAGGCGGCGAAGTACGCTAAAGGGGCGGTCGTCGTCAAGCACGGTGAGATCGAGAACACTACCGCCACGGTGATCAAGACCCTCGCGCCGATTGGGCACAAGCGCGTGCTCAGCGTCACCGGCGTGATCGATCCGGAGCACGAGGCCTATGTCTTCACCGAGACCAACCTGCTGCTGGACCTGCAGTTCGAGGAATTGCGCCAGATGATCGAGATCGTCGGCTATACCGAACAGAAGTGGTACGGCGGCATGGATGGCAAGCGTTTCCGCGGCTCCCGCAGCCGCGAATTGGTCGTCCTGGCGCGGTGAGCCCTCCATGAAAATCGCCACCTTCAACTGCAACTCCGTCCGCGCGCGCCTGCCGATCGTCCTCGACTGGATGCAGGCCGAGCAGCCCGACGTGCTGGCACTGCAGGAAACCAAGGTGGTCGACGAGCAATTTCCGCTTGCGGCGTTCACCGACGCGAGCTGGCACGTCGCTTTCGCCGGCGAGAAGTCGTACAACGGCGTGGCGCTGGTTACGCGCGAGGAACCCGAGTCCGTCTCCTTCGGCCTGCAGGACGACGACGGCGAGAGCCGCGCGCGCCTGGGGCATATCCGCTACGGCGGGGTGCACATCGTCAACACCTACGTACCGCAAGGGCGGGAACTGGACTCGGAGGCGTTTGCGTTCAAACTCGATTGGCTGCGACGCTTGTGCGCGTATTTCGAGCGGCATCTCAAGAGCAAGCGCGCCAAAGCGGTCTGGCTCGGAGACCTCAACGTCGCGCCGACGCCGGCCGATGTGCACGATCCGGAGCGCATCTGGCCTCATGTCTGTTTCTGCCAGCCGGTGATCGACACCTTCAACGAGGTGCTGGCTTTCGGTTTCGAGGATATCGTCCGCAAGTTCAATCTGGAAACGGGAATATATACCTTCTGGGACTACCGTGTCCGCGGCGCGCTCGACAAGGGGCTGGGCTGGCGGATCGACCACGTTCTCGCCACCCCCTCGGTGGCCCGGAAAGCCACTGCCTGCCGCATCGACACCGCGCCGAGACGCTTGCCCAAGCCGTCGGATCACACCTTCGTCGTGGCGGAATTCGACTTGTAATCGATCGACTCGCCGCATCGCCTGTGACGAATCGCCGTCACGCGATTATGCACAATCCGACATGAGACGGCCCGATTGCACGATTCCCGCATTCCATGAAATCGATCTTCCTGCGAATTCGCGCTATGGGGGTATCCCCTTAACTCCGGTGGATTTCTTGTAAGCCTCATTGGAGCAATAGGTTGAGTGGATTTTCTGCCTCTTCGCCAAATGTAATGCAACTGTCTGAGGGAAATAGGGTTACGGTGATTGCACCTGAGTCAAGGGGATACCCCAGTTCGCGCTATTTTAGATGTCCGATAATCTGTTCGCGTTCGGACCAGGCTGGCAATTATTAACAACTTCCACAAAATAACTTCCACGCAAGTCACTGTCAAATATAAAGTTTTGCTTCGGATATAAAGATGTTTTCTGGAATATCCCGCTTATTCTTGATCAATCGGCGACCGATTATATCCTTAGATGTTGTTAGAATACCGCTAGAAGGAGATTTGGGATTCGTAAGGATCGGTGTTTGTGTCGCCGTGGATGGGGGACGGCTCCAGCGGCCCGTGCAGCCCGGATCGAGACAGCGAGGAGCGACATCGTGTACATGAATCAACATCGCAGCCCCTTCTTCTGCTTACGGTTCTGGAAATATGCCGGGCTCAGCGCGGTGGCGGCCGCTTTCCTGTTCACCGCCTGGGCCTTGCCGTTTGGCGATACGCAATGGAACCGTGCGATCTACATGTTCCAGTGGCGGGCCTATCCCGGCGTACGGCCGGTTCTGGCCGAGAACTATACCGGCCGCTGGACCGATTATCACGCCGACGCGACTAAGGCATGGGAGGGCGTACTCGTAAACGGCAAACTAGACGGCAAGGTAACCGCCTGGCACGCCAACGGTCGAAAGTGCGCCGAGGCGCATTTCCTCAACGGCCATCGTCACGGCACGGAGACCTGGTGGGACGAAGACGGCAACGTCAGCGTTCAGACGTCGCATTTCTATTGCCGCTCGGTCCATGATGAGGAGAGCTACCTCACGCTGGCCGACGAGGAGTGATAGATCCGGGAGCATCTGCTCCGCGTTTTTTCATTCGACAACAGGAACGTCCGTCATGCCGCCGAAGTCTTCTTGCTCCATCCGCATTCAACCGGTAAGCTGAACGACAGCCAAGCCAAGAAAGGATCTCCCATGCGGATCGTGACGGTGTTGGCCGTATTGGCGCTGGTCCCGCTGCTTGAAGCGAGGACGGCGGAGCTGAAGGTCGGACCGGGCAAGCGGTACGCGCGAATCGAAGACGCCAGCGCCGCCGCCGAGGACGGCGACACGATCCTGGTTTACCCGCGCGAAGACAACCGGCCTTACGAGCGGGTCGCGCTCTTCATCCGCCGAAGCGACCTGACCATCCGCGCCGCGCGCGAGGAGAACGAACCGCGGGTGGCGCTCTCCGGCACGGGATTCGCCTATACCGGCGTCGGCTCGGTGCCGCGGGCGATCGTCCAGTTCAACAAGGGAACGGATCACTGCATCCTGGAGGGCTTCGTCCTCACCGGCGCCCATAACGAGAGCCACAACGCCGCGGGCGTCCGCGTCAACCAGGCCAATCACGTCACCGTTCGCGACTGCGAGATTCATCACAACGACATGGGCATCATGAGTAACGGCGTACTGGCCGACGGAACATGTGCCGATCTGCTGGTCGAATCGTGCCATGTGCATCATAACGGCGACCCGACCCGGCCGGGATACAACCACAACTTCTACCTCGGCGGCACCAGCGTCGTCCTTCGCTACTGCGATATCCACGAGAGCCTTACCGGGCAAAACGTCAAGAGCCGCGCGCATTATACCCGGGTGGAGTATTGTTACGTTCACGAATCGTCCAACCGCGAATTCGACCTTGTCGACCGCGACGGCAATACGACCGTCCCGAACAGTTACGCCGTCCTGCTCGGCAACGTCATCGTCAAGGCCCGGAACATGAAAGGCAACAAGACGGTCATTCACTTCGGCCAGGACGGCGGCCATGAGCACGACGGTACGATTCACCTGATCCACAACACCATCCTCACGCCGTATATCTCCCCGGTGGTGGATCTGTCGGCCCCGGGAGCCGGCGCGTATTTCTGCGGCAATCTCGTCACCGACGGGGGCGCCCGACAGCACGGACAACAACTCGTCAATGTCAGAAACGGCGCCACGATGGCCAATGTCTCTGGCGCGCACAACCAGTTCGGCGGCGGCTTCTCCCTGCCGACAGGCGCGAACATGAAGTCCAACACAAATCGTATCTCCGCCTCGATACCGGGTCTGTTTCGCGCTCCCCAGAAACACGACTATCGTCTGGCCAAGAAAATCAAGGCCATCGTCCGTGCCGGCATGCCGCTGAACAAGGTTGTGGTCCCACCCGTACCCGGCGCGGAAGACACGCGGAACAAAGAACGCTTTGTCCCGCCGCTGTCAGTGGAATACGCCTATCGTCTCGGCTTTTCGTCCCGTCCGCGGGAGACCCCGCTGACCCTCGGCGCCTACGCATGGAAATAACCCGCTCTTGCATTGCAGGCCGTATTGCGTATAAACGACTTTGACAAACGACGTAACTCAAAGGTGGCGTATGCCGGATCCGGATAGCGAAATCATCCGCCAATTCGACGATCTCCCGAACTGGGTGTTCGAGGAGATGGAACTGCCGACGGGCAAGTGGAAAGTGGTTGCCTACGGTCCGGCCGACAGCCAGATCGTCTTCGTCTTGAGCGAACGCCTGGTCGCAATCCAGGAATGCCGTATGGCTGCGCGCCAAGTCGATATCCGTTTGCAGCGAAAAAAAGGCGATGCGCCGATAGACTGATTTTGGAGTGTCGGTATACATGACGCTACTGCCAAAAGTCAGTTGGCGGTCCAGATATATGAGCTCGTAGCCTTGCTTACCACAAGCAATAGTGGGTTACGGAGCACCCAACATACTTTTATCAGTGCCGTCATACATTCGTGTTTATTTTCTTTCTTTTTTCCAATTATTGGTTATCGTGTATTTGTGTATCAATTATGGCTAATCGAGACTTTTATGTCGTTTGATGAATTTGTATACTTGCGCTAGAATCGTAACCAACTCGGCATGCGAGAAGCGCCGAGACCAAATTGCGCGATTCAGCATGGCAGGGACAAGACGAGAATCTCTCATTGCGAGGGGGATACGATTGTGGCAGCGACAGGCGTAGGCACTATCGGATTGCGACTTCGTGAATTCCGCAAGTCTTGCACCGGAATCGAAACGCAGCAGGCGTTCGCCGCGGCGATCGGGATCGATCAGCAGCGTCTGTCGGGATACGAGAACGGGACGCGCGTGCCGCATCACGTTATCGCCGCGCTGGTACGACTGGGCGCCAATCCGTACTGGCTGCTCTTCGGCGAAGGAGCGATGCGGGCCTCCGCCGGCGCGGGCGAGCAGTTGCGCAAGATGACCGTCTCGGCGGTGAATCCGGGCGATGCCGTTTACGAGGAACGGGCGTTCGCCGAATTTTACGTCCTGCCGCTCTATTCCGACGAGGTGGCCGCCGGGCAGCCCCTGGAGATGCGCGACACCGAGATCGAGGGCCCAGCCATCATTCACCGCGCCTGGTGTCCGCATCCCGAAGCGACCGACTACGTCCGGGTCCACTCCAGCGGTACGAGCATGGAGCCGACCATCCCCGCCGGGTCCATCGTCACCATCGATCGCTCGCGAACCGATCCGGAGATGCTGCTGGGCAAGATTGTCGCCATCGCCGTACACGAGGGCGGCGTAACCTTGAAACGCTTGCGCAGGACCGAGCGCGGCGGATATATCGGAATGCCGGACAATCCGACCCCGGATAACCACCCTGTCGCCATCGCCGACAACGACCGGGTCGTGGGGCTGGTGCAGACCGTCCACGCGAGGCTTTCATGATCTCCCGCCGCAGTCCATTCCTCTGCCGCCGCTTCTGGCTGCGCTTGCCTGCGGTCTTCCTCGGCGTGCTGCTCGTCGCCGGACCGTGGGTGCTGCCGCTGGGGAACCCCAACTGGCATGCGCTGATCTACCGCTTCCAATGGCAATGCTGGCCGGGCGCACGCCCGCAGATGCCATCCGATTTTACCGGCACGTGGACGGTCTATCGTCCCGACGGCAGCAATTACTTCGCCGCCGCGTTCGTCGAGGGCAAGCGCCACGGGCACTCGCTGGGCTGGCATGAAAACGGTACGTTGCAGTTCGAACGTCACTACCGCGACGACCGCAAGCACGGCCGCTGGCGTCACTGGCGCCCGAACGGCTTGCTTGCAAGCGAAGGCTGGTACGAGGACGGCTGCCAGGACGGATGGTTCATGCACTGGGGCGAAGATGGCCGCCCGCGAGAACGTCTTCATTTCCGCGACGGTCTGGCTTACGGTTGCCACACGATCTGGAATCCCGACGGCGGCATCGAACGAAAACGCTGGAACTTCGACGGTTTCCCCGTGACGCGCGACGAGTTCGATCTCTTCACGATCAAACCCCGCCAAGCTGTCAAGCTGACACCGTGACCCCGGCGACGATCTCGCCATGGTCATCCCCCCGGCGTGCCCGCGCTTATTGACCTTCAATTTCCAAAGAAGATCGCGAGTTCACGCAAAACGCAAACGCGAAATGCCACGCCGCTGCCGTCCCAGGCGCAATCGAAACCTTAACCCGCAGCTCTCGGCAGCGGGGCTCCGCTACGAACTCGCCGACAAGGCCGCCGCCATCGCCTGCGGCGGCGTACCGCTTCTCCACCGCCTCGCCGAACGCGTCGGCCTCAAGCGCGCCATCGACGAAAACGTCCATGTTCTCAAGCAGCACCAGCCCTATCACGAGTCCGACCACGTCCTTCATATCGCCTTCAATCTTCTCGCCGGCGGCGCGCGCCTTGGCTCCGGCGACGGCCGGCCGCAGAAGACCGGTTACGCCGACGTGCTGGAATTCACCGGCATCGACAACCGTTATTACGATAACGAGAAGCTGCAGAACTTCTACCGCTGGCTCTTCGGCTACAGTGTCACCCCGGCAAAAGAGTTTCACATGTTCGGCGACGTCGCGCCTCAGTGGGGGCCGCCGAACTCGGCTCTGATGTGGCGCGTGGGGCGTTTCGACAAAAAGGCCGCCGCTTATGCCGCATGGCTGCTGGAGGGAAAGGAGCCGCCCGGCAATATCCTCAGCTATGTACTCATGCAGGAGCCGCTGCCCGAGGCGGTGGTGCCCAAGAGCCGGCTTTTCATGCGGGGCGAGGCCGTCTTCCGCGAGCCGCAGGACGACCCGCTGGCCCTGGCGTGCGCGCTGTACAACATCGTTGGAGATCCCGACTGGCACGCCCACGAGGAGACCAACGCCATCTCGGCCTCGGCTTACGGCAACCGCCTGCTCGTCAACGGCGGCTGGCTCGGCGAGGACATGCAACCGCCCGCCAAAAACAACACTCTCGCGGTCAACGGAAAACGCCATAAGAAAATGACCGGCGCGGGCCTGACCGAGGCTTTGCTCGCCGACGGGTTCGACTACGCCTGCGGCGATTCGGGCCGAGCGCTCGGCAAGCATTCGTTCCGGCGCAGCCTGATCATGGTTCACCCCCGGGACGGCGCCGAGGGCTACTTCGTCCTTATCGACGAGGTCGACGCCGACAAGGGCGAGAACGTTCATTCGTATCTTCAGCTCGCCGGCGAATCCCCCGCCGAAGAGGTAACGACCAGGCGGGAATACCTCGCCGCCACCCCGGCGTCGAGAGCGTCCGTATCGACGGCAAGAAGGCCGAGCCTGTC
>CAYWFP010000070.1:7987-21201 GCA_964457365.1 uncultured Planctomycetaceae bacterium | reverse complement strand
CGACGCCGCCGAAGAGATCCAGCATATGCAGTGGGGCATGGTTCTGACGGTCGAGACGCTGGTGCTGGCGCTGAACTTCGCCGCCATCTACCTGCGCGCGAGAATTTCGAAGAAATTGAGAGGATGAGGATTGCGCCGGACGCTTTTCTCCCAGCAAGGACAGAAGGAAGAGCCATGACTAGCGAATCGGTTGAGAAGACAGAAGGTATCCGGATGGCCAAGCCCGGCGAAGCGCTCCAGCGCGATACCTCCGCGGGGGACGCCAAGCGCCCCGCCATCGCCCAGATCGACCCGGCCGAAGCTCACATCACCTCCGACGAACTCTCGGTCTGGTACCGCGACTTCGAGGCGGTCAAGAAAGCGTCCCTGGCCATTCCCAAGGGGAATGTCACCGCCATCATCGGGCCCAGCGGCTGCGGCAAATCGACGTTCCTGCGGGCGATCAACCGCATGAACGACCTCGTGCCGGGGTGTCACTACACGGGCAAGCTGATCTTCGACGGCCAGAACATCTTCGAGCCGCGCGTCAGCGTCGTCGCCCTGCGCCAGCGGATCGGCATGGTCTTCCAGAAGCCCAACCCCTTCCCCAAGTCGATCTTCGACAACGTCGCCTACGGCCCGCGCCTGATGGGCATCTCCAGCCGCGCCAAGCTCTCGGAGATCGTCGAGAAGAGCCTGCGCCACGCCGCCATCTGGGACGAGGTCAAAGACCGCATGAACCAGAACGCGCTGGGTATGTCCGGCGGCCAGCAGCAGCGCCTCTGCATCGCCCGCGCCATCGCCCTCGAGCCGGAGGTTCTGCTGATGGACGAGCCGACCTCGGCGCTGGACCCGCAGGCGACGATGCGCATCGAGGACCTGATCGGCATCCTGCGCGGCGACTTCACCGTCGCCATCGTGACGCACAACATGCAGCAGGCCGCGCGCGTCTCCGACTACACCGCCTTCTTCTACGAAGGCCACCTGATCGAGTACGGGGTTACCAAGGAGCTCTTCACCAACCCCGTGATGAAGGACACCGAGGACTACATCACCGGCCGCTTCGGCTAATGCGTCCTCGGTGCCGCGGAAACGGCATCGATCCCCTCCCCACTTGACCCCGGGGAGGGGATCGTCAATAATACGGGCCCGGGCGGAACGTTCCGCTTCCACATAGAGGGAGTCAATCGTGGCCATTCACATGATGCGCGAGATCGAACGGCTCAAGCGGCAGGTGCTGAGCCTGAGCGCCCTGGTCGAGGAGAACGTCCAGCTCTCGGGCCGGGCGCTCCGGGAGCGCGACGTCGAGCTCGCCGACCAGGCCCGCCGACGCGATCTGCAGGTCGACCAGAAGGAGATCGAGGTCGAGGAGGAATGCCTCAAGATCCTGGCCCTGCACCAGCCCGTGGCCATCGACCTGCGCTACGTCGTCTCGGTGCTCAAGATCAACAACGACCTCGAACGCATCGGCGACCTGGCCGTCAACATCGCCAACAAGGCCGAGTACATCGCCGAGAACGGCCCGCTGCCGATCACCATCGACTTCGACGCCATGTTCCAGCGCGCGCGCGACATGCTCCAGCGCGCCCTCGACAGTCTCATCCAGATGGACACCGAGACCGCGCGCGAGGTCTGCGCCGACGACGACGCGGTCGACGCCTTGAAACGCGAGATCCGCGCGCAGATCATCGCCGCCATCGAAGAGTTCCCCTCCTCCACGCGCATTCTCCTCGCCGCCAACGGCGTGGCACGCAACCTCGAGCGCATCGCCGACCTGGCCACCAACATCGCCGAGGACGTCATCTACATGATCGACGGCGAGATTGTCCGCCACGCGCACGAGATGATCAACTGACCCGTGCCCCGTCTTCGTCCTCCCCGCGCCCGGATCCGGTCCGGGCGTTTTTCATCCCGCGCCGGTTTCGCTTGACGCCGACGGCGGTTGCGGCGACCATCCCCGCAGGAGTCTGCCATGAGCCGATTGCTCCTCGTCACCGGCGGCTGCCGCAGCGGCAAGAGCGCCTACGCCCTGAAGCGCGCCGAGGCCGCCGGGACGCGCCGGCTGTTTCTAGCCACCTGCCCCGTCACCGACGCGGAGATGACCGCGCGCATCGAGCGCCACCGGCGCGAGCGCACCGGCCGCGGATGGGAGACGCGCGAGGAGCAGACCGACCCCGGCGCCGTCGTGCGCGCCGCCGCCGACTTCGACGTCGTGCTCCTCGACTGCCTCGGCCTCTGGGTCAACAACCTCCTCTTCGCCGCCGGCGAGACCTGGCCCGAGGAGGACGAAATCGTCGCCCGCTGTTCCGCGCTCGCCGAAGCCTGCTCGGACCATCCGGGCACCGTCGTCGTCGTCACCAACGAGGTGGGCATGAGTATCGTCCCGGAGAACGCGCTGGCGCGACGTTACCGGGATCTTCTGGGACGCGCCAACCAGGTCGTGGCCGACCGCGCGGAGGAGGTGGTCCTGCTCTGCTGCGGCCAGCCGCTTGTTCTGAAAGCTTGGTGGAAAGGACCGGATTCATGAGCATCCTGAGCGACACCGTCGACCGCATCGCCCCGCAAGATACCGACTGGCGCGCCAAGGCCCGCGCGCGGCTCGAGCAACTGACCATGCCCCGCTGGGCGCTCGGGCGCCTGATGGACACGGCCGAGGACCTCGCGGGCATGACCCGCTCCATGACCCCGCCGGCGAAGCGCAAGGCCGTGGTGGTCATGGCCGGCGATCACGGCGTGGTGGCCGAGGGCGTCAGCAGGTTCCCGCAGGAAGTCACCCCGCAGATGGTGGCCAACTTCGTCAACGGCGGCGCCGGCATCAACGCCCTCGCGCGCACCGCCGGCGCGGAGGTGCTGGTGGTCGACATGGGCGTCGCCGGCGACTTGTCCCCCTTCGTCGACGCCGGCAAGGTCATCTCCAAGCGCGTCGCCCCCGGCACGGCCAACCTCATGCGCGGCCCGGCGATGACGCGCGCGCAGGCCGAGGCCGCGTTGACCGCCGGCATCGAACTTGCCCGCGAGCGGGCCGACGACTTCGACCTCTTCGCCACCGGCGAGATGGGCATCGGCAACACCACCCCCAGCACCGCCATCGTCGCCACCCTCTGCGATACGCCCGTGGCGGAACTGACCGGGCGCGGCACCGGCATCGACGATCATCACCTGCGCCGCAAGATCGAGGTGATCGAGACCGCGCTGGCGGCGAACAAGCCCGATCCGGCGGACGGCCTCGACGTCCTGGCCAAGGTCGGCGGCTTCGAGATCGGCGGCCTCGCGGGGCTGATCCTCGGCGCGGCCTCGCTGCGCAAGCCGGTCATCGTCGACGGCTTCATCAGCACCGCCGCGGCGCTGGTGGCGTGGACGCTCTGCCCGAACTGCCGCGACTACATGATCGCCGCGCACAAGAGCGTGGAGCCCGGGCACCTGCGCATGCACGAACTGCTGGGCACGCGGCCGCTGCTGGACCTGAACCTGCGCCTCGGCGAGGGCACCGGCGCGGCGCTGGCCATGCCGCTGGTGGACGCGGCCGTGGCGGTGCTGGCCGAGGTCGCCACCTTCGAAGAGGCCGCCGTTTCGGAAGCGAACGAATGAGACGCCTGCTCGCCGCCATCGCCTTTCTCACCGTCGTGCCCGTCCCCTCGCGCTGGGTGCGCGAGGAGGACATCGCCGGCTCGGTGCCGTTCTTCCCGTTCGTGGGCCTGCTGATCGGGCTGGTCTGCGCCGCGCTGATGATGCCGCTGCTGATTTTGCTGCCGCACCTGCGGGTGCCGCTGGCGGCGGTGGCGGCGCTGCTCCTGGCCGGCGCCTCGGGCGCGCTGCATCTCGACGGCCTCGCCGACAGCGCCGACGGCCTCTGCAGCCACCGCGAGCGCGAGCGCATGCTCGAGATCATGCGCGACAGCCGCATCGGCACCATGGGCGTGCTGGCGGTGGTCTTCGTGCTGCTGCTCAAGGTCCTGACGCTGGCGGCGTTGCCCACGCGCGTGGTCGGGATGCCGCTGCCGGGGATGGTCTACGCGCTTTGCCTTCTTCCGATCTGTGGCCGCTGCGCCGTGAGCGTCGTCGTGGCGCTGCTGCCCTATGCGCGCCCCACGGGGCTGGCCTCGGCGATCTACCGCCACCGCAGCCCGCTCGACGCCGTCACCGCCGCGCTCTTCTCCTTCCTCTGCGGCTGGCTGCTGCTGGGCGCGGCCGGGCTGGTCGGCGCAAGCGCGGCGCTGGGGGCGACGCTGCTCTTCGCGCTGTTCTGCCATGTCCGCCTCGGCGGGGCCACCGGGGATACGCTGGGTGCCACGTGCGAGCTGGCCGAAACCGCGGCGCTGCTGGGGCTGGCGGCGGCGTTGCCGCTGCTGGCGGGATGATTTATCCGCCGCGCGCGTCGAAAAATTCCTTGTGATGCGCGTTTCGTATGGTACATTTCCCGCATGACCGCTTCGAGACGCCGCACCCGCACCAGCCGCAGTTCGCGCCGCCAGGCCGACCCCGAACCACCGGCCGGGCGCTCCAGCCGCCGCGCCTCCGCCACATCCGAGCCCTCACGCAGTTCCCGCGCCGCGGCCAAGTCCTCGCGCTCGGCAAGCAAGTCTTCGGCCAAATCCTCGCGCACCACTGCCCGCACGACGGCGAAGTCCTCGCGGCGCAAGTCCGAGCCGATCGAGGCCGAGGAAACCTCCCGCACCACCCGCCGCGCGAGCAGGAATGACACGCCCGCGAGTCGCTCGCGCCGCTCCGGCAACAAGTCCAAGCGCGACACCGGCCGCTCCGGTCGGCGCGGCAGCCGCGGCAAGTCCAACCCGATGGTCATGTACGGCGCCATCGGCGGCGGCGCGCTGCTGGTGATCGTCGTCGTCGCCCTGGCCGCAGGCAACGGCGACGGCGGCGGCGCCGATCCGGGCGCGCCGGATACGCCGGCCGTCACGGTGGATCCGGGCGCGCCGCGCTGGCAACAGCTCCTGCAGCAGCCGCTGCCGGGCAGCATCGGCAGCAGCGCCGATGCCAACCAGGTCCTCGGCGTCGCGCGGGAACTGCACGCCACCGCCCTCACCGGCGAGATCCAGGGCGAGGCCCGCAACCGGTGCTACCGGCGGGCGCTGCAGTTGATCGATCTTGTGGACAAGAATCCGACCTACCAGCACCTCACCCGGAACGACAGCTACCAGAAGATGCGCTACGACTGCAAGAAACTGCAGACCTACGACTGAGCCGCCGACTTCTCACCCGACGCTTGAATCCCCCTGCCCTTGGGACCCGTTAAGGACCCGTTAAGCAATAATTTCAGAATTTCGGCGCAACCATTTCGCCCTCGGCCAAGAAGCGAGCGAAAAGCGATGCGATTCTTCGGTTACGGCGAGCGACGCCGGATGGCGGCGAACTGGCGCGCCCCGGCGGGCGCGGGCGGCGGCGTGCCCTGAGGCTACAACGCCTTGAGCGGGCGGCTGTCGAGGTTGAAGACCTGCCCCGAGACGTGCTCCATCCCCGCCAGGTGCGCGATAAACGCGGCCGACTCCTCCACGGTGCCGATCCGCCCGAGGCAATTCTGCTTATTCGCCTGCGCGTGGGCTTCCTCGCCGGCCTGTTGCCCCATGTCCGTGAGCAGGAATCCCGGCGCGACGGCGTTGACGCGAATGTTCGCGGCGCCGCCTTCGACGGCCAGCGCCTGGGTCAATCCGACCAGCCCCGCCTTCGCCGCGCCGTAGGCCGCGAGGCCCGCGCGGCCGGTCAGCCCCGCGTGGGAGGTGATCAGAATCACGTGGCCGCCGCTCTTGCGCAGCACCGCCCACCCCGCGCGGCAGAGCTTCGCCACCGCGCCCAGGTTGACTTCGACAACGCGGTCCCACTCGTCGTCGGCGGTCCGCATGAGGTTCTTCTCGAGCGTGATCCCGGCATTGGCGATCAGGATATCGAGCCGCCCGTGCCGCGCCAGCGCTTCGTCGATCACCCGTTTCGGCACGTCGGATTCGGCCAGGTCGCCCATGTGGCACGTGGCCTGCACGCCCTCTTCCGCGCAGTACGCGGCGACGGCGGCCAGTTCGTCCTCGCGTTCACGGCAGCAGAGCGCGAGAGCCGCCCCCCCCCGCGCCAGGGCCAGCGCGATCCCTTGCCCCAGCCCGCGCGCGGCGCCGGTGACGAGTGCGACTCTTCCGTGCAGGTTGTTCATGCCGGGATGATAAACGCCGCGGCGGAAAGCGGCAAGTACCTTACGACTTCGCGCCGAACCGGGCGTACTGCTTGATCTTGGCCATTAGGTCCGGCATGCTGAAAGGGCGGCCGATGATGTCGGTGGCGCCGGCCATGATCGCGCCGTTGAGGGTCTGCTCGCTCTTGTCCGGGGCGGCGATGATGATGGGCAGTTCCGAGGCGCCCGGAAGCGCGCGCACGCGGCTGCAGCAGGTCAGCCCCGACATGTCCTCGAGATCCTTGGCCAGGATGATCAGCTTCGGCACCTCCTCCTTGACCTTGTCGATCAGTTCCTGCCCGGTCGCCACCGAGGCCGTGTCGAGCTTGAGCGTCTTGATCTGGTTGGAGAGCATCATCACCGCGCGCTTGTCCGGCACCGCCAGGTAGACCGTGCCGAGCTTGACCGAGCGCGTCGCCGGGGCGGCCTTGGTCGGTGCGGCCGCTTTGCGTTTCGCGCCGGCGGAGGCACCTCTGGCATTTCCCAAATTTCCGGTTTTCTGTCCTGCTCTTTTGGCGGCTTCCTGAAATTTGAGCAGATTCAGGTTCGGCTTGGCTTTGTCCGCCATCGCGACCTCCCGTTGTCCGAGATGTGCATATTATCCTCCATGGATAACGCCACTGCCAGTTTTTTTCTCCTGACTTTCACGTTCTTTCCGTTACAACTATTTCGTCCCGCGAGGATTGCCGCAACAATCGCTTTTTCTTATTCTACTAATATTCCGTCCGCTCTCGCAATCGCCCCGGAGTCGTGCCCATGGAGCTTTTGCTGCGCGAATTGGTTATGCCGCTGGATCATGACGCCGAGGCGCTCGCGGCGGCGGTGGCGGAGCGCCTGTCCTGCGCGCGCGAGGATATTCTGACGCTGGAGCCGATCCGCCGCTCGGTCGATGCGCGTCCGCGGCACGAGCGGCCGGTCTTCGTCCTGAGCCTGCGCGTGCGGCTGCGCCGGCCGGTCAATCCCGACGCGTTCAAGCACGTCGAGGCGTATGTTCCCGAGCCGGCCTGGACGCCGCCGGAGAGCTTCGCCGGTTCGTCGCGGCCGCTGGTGATCGGCGCCGGACCGGCCGGGCTCTTCGCGGCCTTGACGCTGGCGGAGGCGGGCGCGCGGCCGCTGGTCTTCGAGCGCGGCGAACCGGTAGCCGCGCGGCGCCGTCGGGTGGCGGCATTCTGGCAAGACGGCGCGCACGACGCGGAGAGCAACGCCCTCTTCGGCGAGGGCGGCGCCGGGCTCTTCTCCGACGGCAAGCTGACCTCGCGCAGCAAGGACCGCGCCCGCGAACGGCACGTGCTGCAGACGCTCGTCGACTGCGGCGCGCCGGCGGAGATCCTTTTCGACGCCGAGCCGCACGTGGGTACCGACCGGTTGCAGGGTATCGTGCCGCGTCTGCGCGAACGGATCGAACGTGCCGGCGGCGAGGTGCGCTTCTCCTGCCGCCTCGAGCGGCTGCTGATCGAGCACGAGGCGCTGCGGGGCGTGGTCGCCGGCGGCGGGGAATACGCGGCCGAATCGTGCATCCTGGCCACCGGGCACTCCGCGCGCGACACCTTCGGCCTGTTGAACGCCGCCGAGGTGGCGCTGGAAGCCAAGGCTTTCGCCGTGGGCGTGCGCGTCGAGCTCTCGCAGGACACGGTCGATCGCGCGCGCTGGCGCGGCGGCGCGGGGCATCCGGCGCTGGGCGCGGCCTCGTTCCGCCTCACCCGCCGCCCCGCGGGCGAGGCCCGCGCCTGCTACAGCTTCTGCATGTGCCCCGGCGGCGAGGTCATCGCCTGCGCCGCGGAGCCGCTCTTCCTCTGCACCAACGGCATGAGCCACTCGCATCGCGACGGCCCGTTCGCCAACGCGGCCTTCCTGGTCCCGGTCACGCCGATCGACTTTCCCAGCGTGCCGTGGATGGCGCTCTCGGGGATGGCCTTGCAGGAGCAGATCGAGCGCGAGGCCTTCGAATTCGCCGGCGGCGACTACGCCCTTCCGGCCGCGACGCTGGCGGATTTCCTCGCCGATACCGTGTCGGCGACGCTGCCGGAGCGCTCCTGCGCGCGCGCGCGTCCCGTCGCCTTCGACCGTTTCCTCCCCGCGGCGGTGCGGCGCACGCTGCAACTGGCGTTGCCGCCGATGCTCGGGGAACTCGCGGACCCGGATCCCGCCGCGGTCGTGCTGTACGGTCCCGAGACGCGCACCTCCAGCCCGGTGCGCATCCTCCGCGGCGAGGCGATGCAGAGCGTCAACGTCGCGGGATTGTATCCCTGCGGCGAGGGCGCGGGCTATGCCGGCGGCATCGTCAGTTCCGCCATCGACGGCCTGCGCGCGGCCGAGGCGGTGCTCGTGAAAGGACGATGATCCGCAGGCCGGGTTAGCGCAGCGATACCCGATAATCCGTACCGCGCAGGCACGCGCGGCCGCGAACGCCTTCGGCGCAGACAAAAACTGTTCCGCCCCTGTCCGCCCGAACTTCCGCCTTGCACTGCATGCCCGTATCGCATATTGTAGACCATGGTTTTCTTGCCCGAGGGGGATTGCCGGTATGGCGCGCTGCAGCGTCTGCGGACACGATTTCCAGCGCCCGGAGGACCTTGTCGAGACGACGGGGCCCGACGGACAGCCCGCGCCCGTCTGCCATACGTGCAAGGCCCGCGCCGAGACGGGGAGCGCCCCGCCGGAGACGCCCAAGAGCGATACGCACTCGCTGCTGCATGCGGTCTCGCAGGAACTGAGCGCCTTCGAGCAGGAGAAGCCCCCGGCCGCGCCGCCGCCGCGCTCGCACGCGCGCAAGCATTCGCGGCACGAAGCCGAGTTCCGCATCCAGTACGCGCTCAACCGCGACGAGACGCCCCACGACGCCGAGGTCATCGACATCTCGCAGGGCGGCTTGCGCATGTTCACCGACATTCCGCTCAAACGCGGGTTGACGCTGCGCTTCCTCCCGGGCAGCCTCAACGAAAACTTCATGAACGCGCTCGTTCAGACCGGCGGCGAGGTCCGTCGCGTCACGCCGGCCGAGGACGGCCGCTACGACATCGGCGTCCGCTTCGTCGCCTACGGCCGCGCCAACGAACCCAACCGGCGCCAGAGTCCGCGGCACAATATCCAGTTGACCTCGTTCTACCGCCGCGACGGCAGTTGCCTCACCTGCAAGGGCCAGGTGCTCGATATCGGCCGCGGCGGCGTGCGCATGGTCGTCTGGGACGATATCGAGCGCGGCGAGGAACTGACCGCCACCCTGCGCGGCCATCACGGACCGTTCCTGAAGACCGACATGCGCGGCAACATGCGCGTGGTCCGCGCCCGGCGCAACGAGGAAGGCCGCTTCGACCTGGGCGCGGCGTTTGTCAAAGTGCAGATGGTGCCGCGGGCGAAACCGCCGCGTTGAATCGAAATAACCTCCGGAGTGTACGGGAAATATGCGGTTTCCAGGGCGTCCATTGTGCGCATTCCGGACTTTCGGCCCTCGTCGATTTTATCCGCCTGCCACGGATAACGCGATAACAACTTGACAGGCGGTCGGTTGCGTCGGCACAATAGAGTTTTGGCAAAATAGTGGAACTGTCCATGACCGAGCAAATCGTAAAGGCCAAACCTGTCCTGATCGTGACGCGCGATGCGGCTCTCTGCGGCGAACTCGCGGCGATTCTGCTGCAGATGAGCGATTGCCGCCTCGTCGAGCCCGACGCCGACGCGCTGGCCTTCCTGCGCGCCGGGCATTTCGAACACGGGCTCGTCGTCATCGACATGCAGATGCCCGAGATGATCGACCTGGAACTTCTCGAGGAGATCAACCTGCAGCACGACACCCTCGGCGCGGTGGTGATCCTGCGCGAGCGCGACGACGCCAGCGTCCTGCGCTGCCTCGAGCGCGGCGCCCTCGACTGCCTCTGCCGCCCGTTCGCCGAAACGATGGTCAGCGACGTCATCGGCCGGGCGCTCTTCCGCATCGACCGTTTCCTCGGCAAGACCGAGGTCTTCTCCGTCGATATCGAGCTCCAGGGCTGGATCGAGCTGACCGCGCCGACGGACTTCGAGTATGTCGAACGTTTCCAGCGTTTCACCTCGCTGCTGGGCAACGCGCCGCTGCGGGAGGAGGACAAGCGCCACATCCGCATCGCCATCGACGAGATCGGCCAGAACGCCGTCGAGTGGGGCAACCGCCGCGACCGGCACAAGCAGATCCGCCTCTCCTACTGCATCTTCCGCGACCGGCTGGTCTTCAAGGTCGAGGACGAGGGCAAGGGCTTCGACACCGAGACGCTGCGCGACCCGAGCGTCGACCCGCTGAGCCATATCGCCAAGCGCGCCGCCGAGGGCAAGCGTCCGGGCGGCTACGGCATCTTCCTGACCCGGAAGTTGATGGACGATCTGACCTTCAACGACAGGGGCAACATCGTCGTCATGACGAAGTATTTCCAGCACGCGCCGGGTGTTGAAGACGGAGACGAGCATGCCTGAGAATCCCGACGCCACCATCCTCATCGTCTACGACTCGGAGAAGATCCGCGAGACCGTCTCGCTTCTGGCCACCGACGGCGAACCGTGGCGCACGGTCGAACTCTCCGACCCGGCCAGGCTGCTCGAGACGCTCGAGGCCGAGAAACCCGACGTGGTGCTGCTCTGCGCCATGGCTCGCACCACCACCGCCTACGACAACTGCGCCCGCGTCAAGGACAACCAGGGGGCGATCTTCCTGCCGGTGGTGGTCTACGCCCTGCGCGACGCCCCGGACGAACGCCAGCGCGCCTACGCCGCCGGCGCCGCCGACATCTTCACCATCGCCATGCCGCCCGAGGAGATGGTCCTGCGCATCCGCGCGCACCTGCGCGTACGGCAGCAGGTGCTGGAGAACCACCGCCGCACCACCAGCCTCGCCCGCGCCAGCGCCGAGGCCGCGGACATGATCCTGCAGCTCGAGGAGGCCCACCGCCGGATCAAGTCGCAGAACCAGGACCTGCAGGAGAAGGACCGCCAGATCCGCAAACAGCAGCACGAGATCCAGAAACACCTCGAAACCATGCAGCGGGAGATGGAGATCGCCTCGCGCCTGCAGGTCAACCTCATGCCCGAGAACTTCGCGTACGACGGCGGGCTGCGCCTCTTCAACCGCTACATCCCCGCGGCCATGCTCGGCGGCGACTACTACGACTACGTCGCCACCGATGGCGGTTCGCTCTTCGCCTGCATCGCCGACGTCACCGGCCACGGCGCCGCGCCGGCGCTGGTGAGCGTGCAGATGCGCACCCTCGCCCGCACCGCCGTCGGCAAGGCCGTCGGCCCCGCGCGCATCCTCGGGGAAATGAACCGCTTCATGTTCGACACCTTCAAGCGCGACTTCCTCATGACCTACGCCGGCTTGGTCTACGACCCGGAGGCGCGGACCGTCGCCTTCAGCGGCGCCGGACACTGCCCGCTGCTGCTGCTGCGCCGCCAGACCGGCGACACCGAGGAGCTCTACAGCCGCGGCATGCCTCTGGGCGTCAGCCCGCAGGCCGCCTACGAGGACGACACCGTCGAGTTCCGCCCCGGCGACCGGCTGCTGATGTACACCGACGGCATCACCGAGGCCCGCAACGCCGACGACGAGGAGTTCAGCCCCGAACGCCTCATCGGCATCTTCCAGACCTGCAAGGACATGGACGGCGAGGACACCCTCGACGAGTTGCTGCGGCAGGTCAACGAGTTCTACCGCGGCGACACCTTCGAGGACGACATCACCCTCGTTCTCCTGGAAGCCCCCGCGTAGCGGCTGCCGACCCGGCGGCCGGCGGCATTCCCCCGCAATTCTCTTGTCCGCTCCCCCGCCGGCGCATATCCTTGATCCTCATGGCCACGTCGATCCTCCACGTCCTGTCCGACCTCGACCCCGGCGGCGCGCAGTTCGTCGTCCTGGACATCGTCCGCCACCTCGACCGCGCGCGTTTTCTGCCGCGCGTCTGCTGCCTGCGCGCGGGCGGCGAGCTGGAGCGCGAGTTCGAGGCCATCGGCGTACCGGTCCACGTCATCCCCTTCGCGAGCCGTTTCTCCCTGACCGGGCTCATCCGCCTGCGCCGCATGATCCGCCGCGAGCGCGTCGCTCTCGTCCACACCCATCTGCGCCGCGCCAACCACGTCGGCCGCCTCGGCGCGGTGCTCGCCGACGCGCCGGTGATCGTGGCGCATCACCACGACACCATCGCCGAAACGAAGCGGCGGCAGAAGCTGATGACCCGCTGGCTCGCCGCCCGGAGCGACCTGGTGCTCTGCGTCTCGGAGGAAGTCCGCCGCGCGCGCCTGGAGGCCGGCGACGAGCCGGCGACGTTGCTGCGCGTGCTGCACAACTTCGTCGATCCGGCCGCCTGCCGCGATGCGGGCTCGGTCGCGGAGGCCCGCCGCGCGCTCGCGCTGCCGGAGTCGCCCGCCGTTGCCTGCATCGGCCTGGTGGGCCGTCTGCACCCGCTGAAAAACCACGCCTTCTTCCTGCAGACCGCCCGCCACCTGCTCGACCGGGGGCACGCGCTCCACTTCGCCGTCGTCGGCGGCGGCGCGCTGGAGGATGAACTCGAGCGGCAGGCCGAGGCGTTGCGCCTCGGCGATGCGCTGACCTTCACCGGCCCGCGGCGCGACATGGCCCGCGTCTACCGCGCGCTGGACACCGTCGTCCTCTGCAGCGAACGCGAAGGCTTTCCGAAAGTCCTCCTCGAGGCGCAGGCGGCCGGCAAGCCGGTGGTGACGCTGCCCCTGGGCGGCGTCGACGAGGTTCTCTCCGGCGGCGGCGGCATCGTCGTGGACGATCCGAGCCCGGAAGCCTTCGGCGCCGGCATCCTCGCCTCGCTGGAGCCGACCGCGCGCGCGCGCCTGGTGGAGGAAGCGGCGGCCAACGTCGCGCGCTTCGCGCCGCATACGATCATGCGCAAGCTGCAGCGGATCTATACCGAGCTCTGCGGGAAGAAAGGCATCGCGTAGGCGCCTCTCCACGAAACCGCGAAGAGCCCGAGGCGCCCAGGCAAAACTCGCCGCCCGCCGCGCACACGGTCTGCCGGCGCACGGACTCCACGGCAGCGCCAAAGATAAAGCTCCCGCCGCCGCCTCAGCGTGA
>CAYWFP010000070.1:0-7887 GCA_964457365.1 uncultured Planctomycetaceae bacterium | reverse complement strand
CCACGGCAGCGCCAAAGATAAAGCTCCCGCCGCCGCCTCAGCGTGATTGCCAGTCCGGCACGGACCCCGCGGCAGCGCCAAAAATACCGCTCCCGCCGCCGCCTCAGCGTGATTGCCAGTCCGGCACGGACCTGTATCGGGATGATTCAGGAAATCCATTCACACGATTTTATAAGTTTTTCTACCCTTTTTCACGTCTACCTATTCGCCTTCCTGCAAAGCATTTAACTTCCTTTTCAACTTTTCTCGAAATCTTGTAGAGTACAGTTCTGTACCACGTCTTGTTGATTTTCGCCCTCCTCTGCCGCAGATTGACTGGCAGCGACGCGTGCCGGCGTGGTGCCGGGCGTGGCGACCGGTCAGGGAACAGGAGGAATGTCATGCAAATCGTCTGTGGCTTCGGGGGCATGATCCGGGTGGATGTCGTCCCCACGGTGGCTGGCGGTTACGGGGCGGCCGCGGAGGTCCTCGACGATGAGGTACAGCGCCGGCACCAGCAGCAGCGCGATCAGCGTCGCGAAGAGGATGCCGTAGCCGAGGCTGACGGCCATGGGCACCATGAACCGCGCCTGCATGCTCGTCTCGAGAATCATCGGCGTCAGCCCGCCGAAGGTGGTCAGGCTCGTCAGCAGAATCGGCCGCAGGCGGCGCTTGCCCGCGGCGACGATGGCCGACAGGGGCGGCTGGCCGCCCGCGCGCTGGAGCCGGTTGGCGTAGTCCACCAGGACCAGCGAGTCGTTGACCACCACCCCCGAGAGCGCGACGATGCCGAGCATGGCGATGATGCTGAGCTGGTAGCCCATCCACGCCAGGCCGATCACCGCGCCGACGATGCCGAAGGGGATCGAGACCATGATGATCGCCGGCTGCAGGTAGCTGTCGAACGGGACCGCCAGCAGCAGGTAGATCACCAGCAGCGCCACCGGGAAGGTGATCGCCAGCGAGGCGAGGCTCTTCCGGATCTCCTCGCGGTGGCCGCCAAAGCCGTAGTCGAGGCCGACGTGGCGCTGCTTGAGCGTCTGCAGGTACGGCGTCGGCCGCGCCGGAACCGTGCCGCCCGTGAGCCGCGTCAGGGCGTCGGCGGCGCGCTCGATCGGGCTCGGTTCGCGCCCGGTCAGCGCCGTCAGCACCAGCTCGGCGTTCTTGCGCGGGACGATGTCGGCGGTGACGTGCAGCACGCGCTGGCCGTTCTCGCGGACGATGCTGCTGTAAGCGCTGCCCGGGCGGATCGCCGCGGCCTGCCTGAGCGGCATCTCGCCGCCTCCCGGGGTGCGGATGATCATCTCCTCGAGCGCGTACATCGAGCGGCGCGCGGCCTCGGGGTAGCGGACCATGACGCGCACCTCCTCGCGGCCGCGCTGCTGCCGCAGCGCCTCGACGCCGTGGAATGCCGCGCGCACCTGCCGGCCCAGGTCCTCCGCGGTGACGCCGAGGCTGCGCGCGGCGGAACGGACGGCGAAGTCGAGCTGGGGCTTGCCCGGCGCGAAGCCCGGGTCGATATCCTTGACGCCCTCGTGCTCCTCGAGCTGTCGCGCCAGCTCCGCCGCCGCGGCTTCGAGCTCGCCGAGGTCGCGATGGGTCAGCATCACGTCGACGGGCGCGCCGCCGCCGGGGCCGCCGAGGTCGTTGCGGAAGCCGATGGAACGGACGCCGGGCGGCTTGCCGAAACGCTCGCGCCAGGCGTCGGAGAAGGCTTTGGCCGAGGCGTCGCGCTTGTCGGCGGAGACGAGAAAGACGAAGACGTTGGCCTGGTGCCCGGCGCTGCCGCCACTGCCGCCGGCGCGCGGCCCGTGGCGCATGAGGATGCCGCCGATCTGGGCGTAGACGCTCTCGACGATCCGCTCGTCCTCGATCTCTCCGGCCGCCTCCCGCGCGGCCCGCGCCAGCCGGCGGGTGAAGGCCTCCGTCCGCTCCACCGGCGCGCCGAAAGGCAGCTCCAGGCTGGCGACGACGAGGTCCATCTCGACCTCGGGGCGGAAGGTCTGGCGGATGCGCCCGCTGCGGAAGTAGGCCACGGCGACCACCAGGATCGCCAACGCCAGCGCCAGGGTGAAGTAACGCCAGCGCACCGCCCGCTCCAGCACCGGCGCGTAGACGTGCTCGACGAAGCGCCCGAGCAGTCCGCCGAAGAAACGCTCGACGCAGTTGAGCCGCATCCAGAATCCGCCCGGCTGCGGCGGTCGCTGGTGGCCCAGGTGCGCCGGGAGGACGAAGAGCGCCTCGAAGAGCGAGATGACGAAGACGGCGATGATCACCACCGGCATAACGCGGAAGACCTTTCCCATCGTCCCGGGAATGAACAGCAGCGGCGAGAAGGCCGCGACGTTGGTCAGGATCGAGAAGGTCACCGGCATGGCCACCTGGCGCGCGCCGGCGATACCCGCGTCGAGGTAGCCCAGCCCCTGCTGGCGCATCTCGAAGACGTTCTCGCCGACGACGATGGCGTCGTCGACGACGATCCCCAGCGCCATGATGAAGGCGAAGAGCGAGATCATGTTGATCGAGACATCGAAGCCCGGCAGGAAGAGCATGCCGCCGAGGAACGAGACGGGGATGCCCATCATCACCCACCACGCCAGCCGCACCTGCAGGAAGCAGCCCAGCAGCACCATCACCAGCACCAGCCCCAGCGCGCCGTTGCGGAGCAGCAGGTCGATGCGGTCGCGGAAGATCTCCGAGAGGTCGTTCCAGACGGTGACGTCCACCCCGGGCGGCAGGGCCGGGCGGATGCGCGCGACGATCTCCTTGACCGCCTCGGCGACCTCGATCGGCGTCTGGTCGCCGACGCGGCCGACCTCGATGTTGACCGCCGGCTCGCCGTTGTAGTAGGAGCGCTGGTCGGTCTCCTCGAAACCGTCGCGGATCTCGGCGACGTCGCCGAGGACGACGGTGGTGCCGTCGGGCAGGCTCACCAGCGGGATGTCGGCGAACTCCCGGCCGATATTCCGTCGCTCGTTGAGCCGCAGCAGCACCTCGCCCTTGCCGGTCTTGACCCCGCCGCCGGGCACCTCCACCGCGGTCGCGCCCACCGCCGCGGCCACGGCCTCGAGCGTCAGGCCGTAGCGGCGCAGCGCCTCGGGCGGGACCTCGATGGCGATCTCCAGCGGCGGGACGTTCTTCAGTTCGACCTGGGTGATGCGCGGATGGCGCAGCAGCTCGCTGCGGACGCGCTCGGCCAGCTCGCGCAGCAGCCGCTGGTCCTGCTCGCCGTGGACCGCGACGCTGACCACCTGCGGCTTCATCACCTCGAGCTTCACCATCGGCCGCTCGGCGTCCTCGGGGAAGCTGGTGATGCGGTCGGCCTCGTTCTTGATATCCTGCGCGGCCTTGTTGTTGTCCGTCCCGAGCATCAACTCGACGGTGACGCTGGCCAGCCCCTCCTCGGCGATGGCGGTGACCTTGTCGACGCCGTCGACGCCGCGGACGGCCTCCTCCAGCGCCAGCAGGATGCCGCGCTCGACCTCCTCGGGCGAGGCGCCGGGGTACGGCACGACGATGCTGACCGCGTCGATCTCGAACTCGGGAAAGATCTCCTGCTTGATCCGCGTGACCGTGAGCAGGCCGCCGATCATCAGAATCGCCATCAGCAGGTTGGCCGAGACCGGGTGGCGCGCCATCCACGCCACCGGACCGCGGGTCGTGTCCGTGGGCGGCAGCGCCGTCATGGAGACGCCTCGCCCGCCGCGGCATTCGTCTCGCTCGCGAGCGCCAGGCGCAGCCCCATGCCCGGCACCGGCATCGAGAGCGCCGTCAGCACCACGCGCTCGCCCGCGCGCAGGCCGCCGCCGACCAGCACCGTCTCGGGCCGGCGCCAGAGTACCTCGACGGGGCGGATCGCCAGCCGGTCGTCCTTGTCCATCAGCCAGACGACGTCGCCCTCGCGCAGCGCCTCGCGCGGAATCTCGGCGGCGGCGGGGAAGCCGGGGCCCTCGATTTCGACGCGGACGTACGCGCCCAGCAGCAGCGGCCGCGCCCCCTGCAGCGGCTCGTTCACCGCCACCAGCAGTTGCGCCATCCGGCCCTGCGGGTCGAGGTTGCCCAGGAGGCGCATCACCCGCCCCTCGCGCACCAGCGGCGCGGCGTCGCCGACCTCGTGGATCACCCGCGCGGGGGATCCCGGCCTATCCTCGCCGGGCAGCTCGATCTGCGCGAGGCGCTCGACGGGGACGCTGACGCGCACGCGGAATCGCTCGGTGCCGACGAGCGTAACCACCGGCGCCTGCGGCGAGAGGGTCTGGCCGACCTCGACGGCTTCGTCGAGCACCATGCACGCCAACGGTGCGCGCAACCCGGTGCGCCGCAGGTTCAGCTTCGCCTGCGCGAGTTGCTCGCGCGCGGCCGCCAGCGCCGCCTCGGCCGCGGCGACATGGGGCTCGCGCAGCCGCAGCGCCCGCGCCTCGGGCCCCGCGCCGGGGCGGCCGCCGGTGATCTTCTCCTCGAGCTGCGCGGAGGTCTGCCGGCCGCGCTCTTCCTTCAGCGCCAGCACCGCCTGCGCGACGCCTGCCTCCTGCTGCGCCACGGCGAATTCGTAGTCGCGCGGATCGATGCGGAGGATCAGATCGCCCGCGGCGAAAGTGCCGCCGGGGGTCAATTCGTCACTGACCTCGACGACGCGACCGCCGACCTCGGGCTGCAACGAGACGCTGCGGTCGGCCTCGACCGTACCCATCGCCGGCACGCGTACGGCGCGCGGCCCGACCTCGACGGCGAGCACCTCCACGTCGCGCGGGACGATCCGGAGCGGCCGGCGCCTGGCCGTCGCGCTCGTGGCCATCAGGACGTAGGCCACGCCCACGCCCGCGACCAGCACCGCCACCGCGGCCAATCCCTGAACAAGTCTGCTCACAGTCGCCTCCGCAAGGGGTACGCGCGGCCGGCGCGCCGGGTTACGAAGCCCCGAACCGCCGTACCCGAACCCCGCCCACATCATAGCGCGCGGCCGCGAGGATGCAAGCGGGGGCGGGCTTCAAGAGCTCCCATAAATACCAGCGCGCGGCCCGTCGTTCGGTCATGCCTCCGGCGGCCCGGCGTACGGGGCGTGCTCGAAGCGGCACGGATCCTCGACCACGCGCGGGTCGGCATGGGCGCGCAGTTCCGCAAAGAGCCGCGTCTCCAGCTCCGCCTTGTCCCGTGCGTAGGCCGGATCGCCCGCGACGTTGCGCAAGTAATGCGGATCGCTCCGCAGGTCGAACAGCTCCTCGCGCGGGCGCTTGCCGAAGCCGAGTTCGAACAAGGGCGCCACGTGCTCCTCGGCGCGGTGGTGGATCATCCACGCCTTGGTCGGCCCGGCGTCGAGATCGGCGTAACAGACGCGGGTGTCTTTCTCCAATTCCTCGAACGACGGCGGCGCGACGTTCATGTCGTCCAGGCCCTTCGGATCGCCCATCGGCCAACGCTCGGGCGCGAAGTTGATAATGTACAAAAAATCCCGCGTGCGTATGCAGCGCTGCGGATACGGCAAAAACCCCTCGCGTGCGGAATCGACGTGGCGCTCGCGTCCCAGGACGACGAAGTCGCGCGCGGGCTCGACCTGTCCGGAGGCGGGACTCTCCAGCACCGGCAGCAGGCTCCTGGCGCTGACGCCCGCCGGATGCGGCACCTGAGCGGCGTCGAGGAAGGTGGGCGCGAGGTCCATCAGGTTGACGAAGTCGTCGACCACGCGGCCGGCCGCGACATGCCCGGGCCAGCGCGCGGCGAGCGCGACCTCGCAGCCGATGTCGTACAGGTTGCACTTGGCGCGCGGAAAGCCGGGAATGCCGTGGTCGCCGCTGACGACGAGAAGCGTGTTGTCCAACTCGCCGATCTCCTCGAGCCGCGCCAGCAAGACGCCCAGCCCCGCGTCGACGGCGAGGCATTCGCCGAGGTAATCGCAGACGTCCTCGCGCACCTCGTGAACGTCGGGAAGAAACGCCGGCAGCCGGCCCTGCAGATCGTCGGGTTCGAGCCCCCAGAGATTTTTGCCCGAGCCTTTCTCCCAGGTGCGGTGGGTGTTGGTCGGCCCCCACCAGTAGCAGAACGGGGTATCGGAAGGGCGCGCCTCGAGAAACGCGTCGAAGTTGGCGCGCGTCTCGTCGAAGAGTTCCCGCTTGGCCGCGTCGACGCCGACCTCCCGCGCGCGTCCGGTGGCCGCGTGGGAGAAGTGGCCGTAGCGCTGGCCGGCGGGGTTGTAGGCCGTGCGCGCGGCGCCGTAGGGGGCGTTCTCGGTCTTGCCGGGCGACCAGACCTTGTAGGTGTGGCCGATGTGGTAGCCCGCCTTCTCCAGCTCCAGGGGATACGACGGGATCGACTCGTCCCAGCGCGCGCCCAGAAGAATCGCCCCGAGGCCGCACTCCCAGAAATAACGCCCCGAGAGGATCGAGCTGCGGCACGGAGTGCAGCTCGGCGCGGGAACGAAGGCGTTGCGGAAGATCACGCCCTCGTCGGCGACGCGGTCGAAGTTCGGGGTATCGACGAGGCGGTTCGGCGACGTTTCGGCCTCGAACCGGGCGTACGCGGAGGCGTAGCGGCCCCAGTCGTCGGCGAAGGCGAAGAGGATGTTCGGGCGCATGGGGCGACCTTTCGTACAGGAAATCGAAGAGGAAATTCACCTGGCCCGTTCAGCCGGCACCACCACGCCGCCGCCCGCGGGCATCCTGTCCGGCGACCCGCCGGTCAGCCCGGCCTTCTGCCTCGGGCCCGCAACCGGCGGGAGCGCGGCAATCCGGAAGTCGGCGCGAACGCGTGGCGTCATCGTCTCCGGCGACCCGCCGGTCAGCCCGGTCTTCTTCCTCGGGCCCGCAACCGGCGGGAGCGCGGCAATCCGGAAGTCGGCGCGAACGCGTGGCGTCATCGTCTCCGGCGACCCGCCGGTCAGCCGCCCTCGGTGAGGTCGTACTCGGCCATGTAGTACGGGCACGCGGGGTCGTATTCGCAGAGCATCCGCGGGTTGTCGACCCAGCCGACGGGGCGGCGGTTGGCGCCTTCGGCGTTCTGGATCGCGTCGCCGAGATCCTCGCGCGCGCGCCCGGCAAAACCCTGGAGCCGCTTGACCACGTCGGCATGCTTCGCGGCGACGTCGACGGTTTCGCCGACATCCTCGCGCAGATTGTACAGCTCCTCGACGACCTCGCCCTGACGGCTGACGTGGAGCTTCCAGTCGCCCGCACGCACCGCCGCCAGCCCCGCGCCGCCATAGTAGTAGAACGCCTCGCGAGGGCCCTGCGCGCCGGATTCGTTGCGCATCAGCGGCGCGATATCGCAGCCGTCGATGACCCGGTCGTCGGGCACCGACGCGCCGGCGAGCCCGGCGAGCGTCGGCAACAGGTCCAGCGAGCACGCCACCTCCGCGCAGGTGCCGCCGGCGGGGACGACCCCGGGCCAGTGCGCGATCAGCGGCAGGCGCATGCCGCCGTCCCAGGTGGTGCCCTTGGTGCCGCGCAGGTCCCCGTTGCTGCCGCCCTCACCGCGGACGCGCGAGCCGTTGTCGGAGGTGAAGAGAATCAGCGTGTTCCCGGCGATGCCCAGGCGCTGCAACTCGTAGCGGATCAGCCCGGCGCACCAGTCGATGCAGGCCACCGCCGCGCCGTAGCGGCCGTTCTCGGACTCGCGCAGGAAGCGGTCCTGGACGTAGATCGGCAGGTGGACGTACATGTGCGCCAGGTAGAGGAAGAACGGTTCGTCGCGGTGGTCGCGGATAAAGCGGACAGACTCCTCGGCGTAGCGCTCGGTGAGGCCGGCCTGGTCGAACTGGGCCTCGATCACCTCTTCCTCACGCAGCAGCGGCAGCGGCGGCCAGGGCGCGTGGCTGCCCCCTTGGCGGAGTTCGCCCTTGTCGTTGTACTGCCGGCCCATGTCGTTGCTGTAGGGGATGCCGTAATAGCTGTCGAAGCCGTGGCGGGTGGGCAAAAA
>CAYWFP010000069.1:0-21532 GCA_964457365.1 uncultured Planctomycetaceae bacterium | reverse complement strand
CAGCCGGCGTAGGGCGCGAGGTACTGCTGCGAGGCCGGGTCGGAGGCGGTGGCGGCGACGATGATGGTGTAGCCGAGGGCCTTCTCCTTCTTCAGCACTTCGATCAGGCGCGCGACGGTGGCGCGCTTCTGGCCGATGGCGACGTAGATGCAGATGACATCGAGGTTCTCCGGGTTGCCGTCCCAGCCGCGGTTCTGGTTGAGGATGGTGTCCAAGGCGAGGGCGGTCTTGCCGGTCTGGCGGTCGCCGATAATCAGTTCGCGCTGGCCGCGCCCGATCGGGGTCATCGAGTCGATGACCTTGATGCCCGTCTGCAGCGGCTCCTCGACCGGCTGGCGCTGGACGATGCCCGGCGCGATGCGCTCGATCAGGAGGCGCTCGTCGGCCTCGATATCGCCCAGGCCGTCGACCGGGTCGCCCAGGGCGTCGACGACGCGCCCGAGCAGGTTGTAGCTGACGGGGACGGAACTGATGGTGTTGGTGCGCTTGACGGTATCGCCCTCGCGGATGCCGATGTCCGAGCCCAGGAGCACCACGCCGACGTTGTCCTCGTCGAGGTTGAGGGCCAGGCCCATGACGCCGCCGGGGAACTCCAGCAGCTCGCCGGCCTTGCAACCGTCGAGGCCGTGGACGCGGGCGATGCCGTCGCCGATCTGGAGCACCTCGCCGACCTCGGCGTGGTCCATCTCCCGCCCGAAGGACGAGATCTCGCGCTTGATGAGCGAACTGATTTCCTCGGGGCGGATCCGCGTCTGCATGATCGCTCCTTCCTTGTCAGCAAACCTGCGCCTGGAGTCGGTCCAGGCGGCCGGCAATCGAACCGTCGAAGAGACGATCGCCCGTGCGCACGCGCAGACCGGCGATCAGTTTTTTCTGTTCCTTCACCACCAGGCGTACCTCGCAGTCGAGGATGCGCTCGAGTTCCTCGCGCAGGCGCTTGTGCTGCTCCTTGCTCAGCGGCTCGGCCGTGTCGACATAGGCCGTCGCCTGCTTGTGCATCTGCGCGGCGATACCGACGTAGTCGCGCGCGATGCGCCCGGCGAGCTGCACGCGGCTCTTCTGGATCAGAACGTTCAGGAAATCCGAGACCGTCTGGCCGATGCCCAGCTTGTCGCAGAGGACATCGGTGAGCTTGACCTTCTGCTCCGGCGGGACGGTGGGGCTGCCCAGGAAGTCCGGCAACTCCGGCTCGGAGATATCTCCGCGCTCGGGATCCAGCAGGTCCGCCAGGCGCCCGATGTCCTCGCCCACCGCGTCGAGTTCGTCCCGCTCGGCGGCGACCTCGGCCAGTCCCTTGGCGTAGCGCTTGGAGATCACGTTCTCAATCATCGAGCTTCACCTCGCTCAGGTTCTCGACGAACAGCTCGAACGCCGCCTCGTGGTCCTTCTTCTCGGTGTGCTTGGCGACGATCTTGCGCGCGTGGAGGATCGCTTGCTCGGCGACGCGCGCGCGCAGGTTCTCCCTGGCGGCGGCGACCTCGGCCTCGATACCGGCCTTGACCGCGGCGAGGATGCCGTTGGCCTCGTGGCTGGCGAGGTTGAGGATGTTCTCCCGCTCCTCCTGGAGTTCGGTCTTGGCCGCGGCGCCGAGGCGTTCCTTCTCGGCCTCGACCTCGGCCAGCAGTTCCTCGTACTTGCGCTTCAGTTCCTCCGCGGCGGCCTTGGCCTCGCGTGCCTCGTCGAGCATCTCCCGCGTCTGGCGCGCGTTGTCGTCGAGCATGTTCAGGAGCGGGCCCTTGCCGAAGATGTAGGCCGCGCCGAAGAGCCCCAGCAGGTTGTAGACGTTTAGCAGCGCCGGCCAGGGGATCTGCGCCAGCGGCGAGTCCGAGTAGAACTGGATCTGCCGGACCTGGCGCTGCTCGGGTGGGGTGTTCTTCTTCGCTTCGGCCGCGATGGTCCGCGCCAGCAGGCGGGCGACGTGCGGGCTGATCGGCGCGCGCGCGTCCTTGCTGACCTGGGTGCCGTCGGGGGCGGCGAAGGCCAGGCGGCTCCAGAGGCGGATCCCCGACGCGTCGGCGTTGATGCTCTTGAAGTCGCCCCGGGCGTAGTTGGGGAAGGCCTTCTTCACCCACGCGAGCGGCTCCATCGTCACCCCGCTGGTCAGGCCGTGGACGATATAGAGGATCAGCAGCACCGCGTAGACGCCGAAGTAGATCTTGACCGGGAGCATGTTCGATCCGCGGGCGTCCTTGGTCTCGCTGTCGGTGTTGGCGTCGGCGCTCATGCGCTCTCTCCATTGCGTCCGAGCACGGCCCGGAAGATCTCCTCGCCGAGGGCGGGGACTTCGTTCATCAGCGACTCTTCCGTTTCCCTGACGGCCTTGCGCATCTCCTTGGTGGCGTTGTCGCGCATGCGGTGCCCCTCGATGCGGGCTTTGCGCAGGATGCCGTCGGCTTCCTTGAGCGCCTCGTGCTGGACGTCCTGGAGCTGCTTCATGTACGCCCGCCGCACGTCGGCCAGCCGCTGCTTGCGCTCATCCTGGAGGCGCTTGGCTTCCTGGCGGTTCTCCTTGGCCAGCCGCTGGCCTTCCTCGAGTTCGGCGTTGCGCGCGTCGAGGATGCCCAGCAGCGGGTCGAAGATGATCAGCCGCAGGGCGAAGACCAGCGCCAGGAAGATCAGCACCGTCATCAGCATCGTGCCCCACTCGATGGCGACGGTCTCGCCCTCGCCGACGACGGGGATGCGCTGGAGCCCGCGCGAATGGAGGAACTCGATCATCTCCTTGGTGATCGGCTCGCCCCCCTTCAGGTCGTAGTCCGGCATCGGGTTGCGCAGCTGGTAGTCCTTCTCCGCCAAAGCGAGGATATCCTCGGGGTTGCGCAGGGCGATCAGCGGCACCCGGGCGTCGGAGCTGAGCGTGTAGGCGCGGACGATCTTGTCGAAGTCGTCGGCGCTGAGCACCTTGTCGGGCGGGATCACCTCGCCGGTGGGCAGCTTCAGCCCGCCCGCGGGCGGCTGGTACTGGATGGCGGCGAGTTCCTGGACGCGCTCGTTGGCGTAGGTCGGGTCGCTCTCCCACACCGAGCGCGAGCACTTCATGATGTCCACCTCTTCGAGGCGGAAATCGGGCAACGGCAGCGTGGTGTAGTTGCGATACGCCATCACGCAGTAGCCGACGAAGACCGCGACCACGGCGACGATGAACAGCTTGCGCAGCAACGACTTGAATTCCAAGACCGTTTCTCCCTCTACGCTTCGTTCGTTACACGCGGGTGATCAAGAGCAGCGCGATGACCAGCGAGTAGATCCCCGTCGACTCGGAGATCGCCTGCCCGACCAGCATCGTGCGGAACAGCCGCGAGTACTCCTCGGGGCGGCGCGAGATGCCCTCGCACGCCTTGCCGGCGGCGAAGCCTTCGCCCACGCCCGGGCCGATGGCGCCGAAGCCCATGCAGATGCCCGCGCCCAGCAGCGACGCGGCGTTGATGATGTCCTGCCCGCTGATTCCAGATTCGTCCATCGTCTTCTCCTCTGTGCCTGTTGGCATCAAGTAATCATCAAGTAATCAATAACAGACTCACCACGAACGCGTAGATCGCCGTCGACTGGCTGATGCCCGCGCCGACGAAGAACGTGTTGTTCAATTTGGCCGTCAGGGACGGATTCTCGGCCATGGCCTTGCACGTCGCGCCGCCGACGTAGCTGCTGCCCAGCCCCGGCCCCAGAGCCCCCGCGCCCATGCAGATCCCCGCGCCCAGGAGACGCCCGGTGTGCAGCAGGTCCTGCGAGAGCGTATAGCGCGCGAAGTCGGCCGCGTCGGCGGTGACCAGCATCAGGCTGACCACGAGGCTGAAGAGCACCGGCGTCTGGCCCATGGCCTGGCCGATGACCATCATCACCGTCAGTTTGCCGCTGGTGCGGGGGTAACGGGCGATGGCCTCGGCCGCGTCGCTGCCGACCAGGCCGTTGCCGGCCCCGGAGCCGATGGCGCCGATGCCGATGCTCAGGCCCGCGCCGAGGTAGGCCGCCGCCAGCGCCAGGCTGTCGGGCGCGGCGAGGTTGGATCCGCCCTTGAAATACAGCAGCAGCGCGATGACCAGCGCGAAGATGGACGGGTTGCTCGCCACGGCCTGGCCGATAATCATCGCCCGGAAGAGGCGCGCGTTCTCGGCGGGCTGCCGTGCCATGCCGCGGACCGCGCCGACGACGCCGTAGCCGATGCCCCAGCCGCTGCCGATGGCGCCCAGGCCCATCGCCAGGGCCGCGCCGAGGTAGGCCGAGAGATTCGCCACGTCCTCCACGGATTACTCCTCTTCCGCGGCGCCGGAGGAGATGTAGGTCAGCGCCAGCATGGTGAACACGAAGGCCTGCACGGTCCCGACGAAGACGCCGAAGAAGCCGTACAGGAAGATCGGCAGCGCCACGTAGGCCACCAGGCCGCTGATCACCCCGATGATGACCGCGCCGCCGAAGATGTTGCCGAAGAGACGGAAGCTGATCGAGACGATCTCCGCCATCTTGCCGACGACGTTGAGCGGGAACATCAGCAGGCCGATCACGCCGCCGGGGGTGAAGTAGCTGCCGATGTAGCCGCAGATGCCGTTGTAGTAGATGTCCGAGCCGTGGCCGATGAGCAGCACGAACAGCAGCGCCAGCCCCAGCGGCACGTTGACGTTGGTCGTCGGCTCCTTCGGCTCGGGGATGACGAAGCCCGGCTGGTGGATGCCGTCGTTGTTCTCGTCGTCGAACCTGTCGCCCGGATCGTACTGGCCGTCGCCCTCGTAGTCGACGAGGATCTCCTCGCCGCCGATGCGCCAGCTCGGCAGCGGGAACAGCCCCATCATGTTGGAGAACCAGAGGAAGAGAAAGAGCGTGCCGATGTAGGGCAGATAGTTGCGCCCGCGGACCTTGCCGATGGATTGCTTGACCAGGTCGTCGAAGGCGGTGACCAGTATCTCCAGCAGCGACTGCCCGCGCGTGGGCTTGTCCTGGTCGAAGCCGCGGCTCCAGAGCCAGCAGAAGACGAAGACGACCACCGCCGCGACGAAGGCCATCAGGACGATCTGGTGGTTGAAGTACAGCCCGCCGATCTCGATCGAGCGCGGCGTGTCGAGCGGTCCCGCCCGGGCGACGGAGGCCGCGGGCAGCAGGATCGCCAGTGCGGGGAGCAGCTTACGCATCGGCGGTCTCCTCGGCGCCCGCTGCGGCGTTGGTCGGCGCGGCCTGGGCCGGGCGCAGCAGGCCGTCGGCGGTGAGCACCAGGTTCGGCAGCACCGTTCCGGCGAAGGCCATCCAGACGTTGAAGACCGAGGAGAACACCACCGCCAGCACGCAGGCGGCGACGGTCAGCAGCCACCCGCGGAAGTTGGCGCCGAGCATCTTCCCCTCGGGGTTGTCCTCGGTGTTGTCGGCGATGCGCAGCAGGGTGATGACGTTGATGCGGAACTTGACGAAACCGACGGCGGTGCCCAGCAGCAGCCCGAGCGCCCATTGCGGCTGGTGCGGGAGGCCGGCATACAACGCGCCCGCACCGCCCAGACCCATCCCCAGGATCAGAAGCGCAATGACGCGCTGGTAGCGGAGGAATTCAGTCATGCGGCTCCGTCTGTTCGTCTTGCGCCGTATCGAACCGGGCCAGGATACGGCTGATGCGATGGTAGGCCCAGTAAACCGATACGGCAATCCCCACGAGCAAACTGATGACCAAGGCGATTCGGCCGGAATGCAAATACCGATCCAAAGCCAAGCCGGCGAAAAAGAACGCGAGAATGCTTCCGGCGACGCCCAATCCCAGCGAGAGCGAAATGCCAAGCAGAGAGCGTAATTGTTTCAACTCCGCGTCCGGTTGCAGCTCCTTGTCACTCACATCGACCCCATCCGCCATGGGTCCATGAATGCTTGCGCTTATCGTTCGCGAAAAACATTAGCTGTCAAGCTAAAAAGCCATTGACGTTCAATAAAAAGACATGCGCGAAATGCATCTTCCGGAGAGATGTCGCAAAATGGACAGCCGGTGGGACGTCGCGGTCGGGACATCTGTTAATTACGCCATAATCGACATGGGGGCGTTAACGCAAAACGCTTGTTGCCCGCGCGCGGCTTATTCGCCGTAGAGGAGGCGTTCGGCGAGGTAATCGGGAAGGCCGACCTTCTGGATCAGGTCGATGGTCTTGTCGCGGTCGTAGTCGACGCGGTGGTAGTGCACGTCCTTGCCGTCGAACATGAGCCAGGAACTGCGCGGATCGCCGTCGCGCGGCTGCCCGACCGAGCCGACGGAGACGTAGGCCTTCTGGTCGGTCATGTGAAAGCGCATCTGCGGGATCGGGCCGTCGTCGTGCGGGAAGATGTAACCCACCTCGGTGCCCAGGAAAGCGCGGTGGTTGTGCCCGCAGAAGCAGAGGTCGAAATCGGTAAAGCTCTCGCGCAGGGTCTGGACGAGGCGGTAGAACATCCACGGGCTGTCGGCCTCGCGGACGTAGTCGTTCAGGGGATCCCGGACGCTGCCGTGAACGAAAAGGTACTGGCCTTGCCGGTAGACCGGCTTGAGGGAGGCGATGAAGCCCAGGATCTCCGGATCCCGGAGCTGGCTGGCGGTCCAGTCGATGGCCATGCGCGCGAGGGGGGTGAAGTTCTCGCAGCCGTGCAGGACCGCGTGTTCGTGGTTGCCCATCAGGACCAGGTCGCAACGCTCGCGCACGAGGTTGAGGCATTCTCGCGGCTGCGGCCCGTACCCGACGGTGTCGCCGAGGCAGAAGATGCGCTTGACGTTGTTCCGGTCGATATCGGCCAGCACCTCGCGCAGCGCCGCGAGGTTGGCGTGGATGTCGGTCACGAAGGCGACGGGTTCGTCGATGGTCGGCATACCGGGCTCCCGCGGCCGGGGGTCAATCGGCGAAGAACTCCTCGTGCAACGCCTTCACGGTGGCGTCGGCGTCGGCGTCGTCGACCAGCAACGCGATGTTGATCTCGCTTGCGCCCTGGCTGATCATGTGAATGTTGATCTTGTTGCGGGCCAGGGCCGTACAGACGCGCGCGGCCACGCCCGGGGTGCCGGCCATCTTTTCTCCGACGACGCAGACCATCGCCTTGGCGGTCTCGACGACGACATCGCCGTAAGCCTTCAGCGCTTCGGCGGCCTTGTCGAGTTGCGCGCCGGGGGGCGTGGTCAGGCTGATGGAGACCTCGGATGTGGCGATCATGTGGATGTCCACCTTGTGCAGGCTCAGCAGTTCGAAGACCTTGGCCATGAAGCCGTGCGTGCCGAGCATGCGCGAGGAGGTGACGGTGACGAGGTTGACGTGGTTCTTGTGCGCGATGCTCTTGGCCACGCGGGCGTTCTCGTCCGGGCATTCCGGGCGGATCAGGCTGCCGGGCTGGTTGGGCCGCATGGTGTTCAGCACGCGCACCGGGATGCCGTGCCGGATCGCCGGGACCATGGTCGCCGGGTGCAGCACCCGGGCGCCGTACCAGGCCAATTCCGAAGCCTCCGCGAAGGAGAGTTCGGGAATGCTGTGCGCGCCGCCGGCCACGCGCGGGTCGGCGGTCATTACGCCGTCGACGTCGGTCCAGATCTGCACCTCTTCGGCTCCGAGCGCGGCGCCGAAGATGGTCGCGGAGTAGTCCGAGCCGCCGCGACCGAGGGTGGTGATGTGGCCATCGGGCCCGAGGCCCAGAAAACCGGTGGTGACCACGGCGTCGCCGCCGACGGCCGCGACGCGCTTGCGAATCTCGGGGTAGCTGTCTTCGTCCGGATGGGCTGCGCCGAAGACGCCGTCGGTCCGCAGGTCCAGTTCCATCGCCGTGGCGCAACCGCAGTCGACGCCGAATTCCTGTCGCAGCACTTCCGCGACGACGAGGCAGGACATGCGCTCGCCGAAGCTCATCACCAGGTCCATCGTCCGCGGACTGATCTCGCCGATCATGCTGATGCCGACGAGGAGGTCCGCGTACTGCTTCAGGAGCGGTTCGACCAGTTGCGTGTCGGCGTCCAGCGCCTGGCAGACGTCGCGCTGGAGTTCCATGACGCGCGCGGGGTCGGGCTGGCCGGCGAGTGCTTTTTCGGCCGAGTCGATCAGCGTGTCGGTCATCCGGCACTGGGGGCTGTTGTGGGCCGAGACGACGATGAAGGGCTTGTGTTGCAAGCGGCTCTTGACGATGCCGCAGACCTCGCGGATGCGCTTTGCGGTGCCCACGCTCGTGCCGCCGAACTTCATGACGATCATTGCCGAAGCTTCCTTTCCGGTCGATGAGGCGCGTTGTCGAGGCGCCCATTATGGCTTCGCGCCGAAAAATTGCCAAGGAAATTCCCCCTGCGCCGGATCCTTTCGCCGCCGCGGCGCTCTTGACCCTGGATAAACGGGACGTTACGATCCGTCCCGGGAGGACAAGGCATGTTCACCGGCCTGATCCAGGCAGTGGGTACCATTGCCAGCGCCGAGCCGCTGGGCCAGGGGCGGCGGCTGGCAATCGACATCTCCGGCCTTCGCGAACCGCCAGCCGTCGGCGCCTCGGTCGCCATCGACGGCGTCTGCCTCACCGTGACGACGCGGGCCGCCACGGTCGCTGCGTTCGACGCGGTGGCCGAAACGATCGGTCGCACGACGCTGCGGGAGAAGCGGATCGGCGACCGGGTCAATCTCGAACCGGCGCTGCGCGCGGGGGATCCGCTGGACGGGCACCTCGTGCAGGGGCATGTCGACGCGACCGCGCGGATTCTGGCCATCGCGCCGCGCGCCGAGAGCCAGGTCTGGCGTTTCGCCTTGCCCGAAGCGCTCCGTCCGCTGGTGGCGGCGAAGGGCTCGGTCGCTGTCGACGGCATCAGCCTGACCGTGGTCGAGGCCGCCACCGACAGCTTCACCGTCTCCCTGATCCCGCACACCCTCGCGCAGACGACGCTGCCCCAGAAGCGCGCGGGCGATGAAGTAAACCTCGAGGCCGACGTGCTGGCGCGCTATATCCGGCGGCAGTTGACTATGCCCGGGGGCGCCGGCCTCAGCGAAGCGTTTCTGCGCGAACAGGGCTTTTCCTGAGCGGCCGGATTTCGCAAGCGGTTGCCGGCGATACGTCTCTCGCATCGAAATGCAGGCTTCGCGAGCCGTTTTGTTAGCAATGATTTAAACGCTCCCCGCCGCGTCGCCTTTCTCCTTGACGGCAAACGGACCATCGCCTATTTCTGTGGCCACTCGTGACGGCACCGTGTTCGGCTTGGACAAAGGAATCCGACATGGCCAAAGACCGCTCTGGCGAAATCCCGCTGATCTACAACCTCTTTCCGCCGCTGGTGGGCGATGTGGACAAGTGGCTGCCGCATGTCGAGCGCGCTATCGACATGGGCTTCAACTGGGTCTTCCTCAATCCCATCCACCTCGTCGGCGCTTCGGGGAGCCTGTACGCCATCCGGGACTACTTCACCCTCAGCCCGGTCTTCTTCCCCGAGAACGACCCCAGCGCCCAGAAGGCCCGATTCAAGCGCTTCGTCAGCCAGTGCCGCGAGTCGGGCGCGGAGGTGATGGTCGATCTGGTCATCAACCACACCGCCTACGACAATCCGCTGACGCGCGATCACCGCGACTGGTACAAGCTCGACAAGCACGGCAACATCGTCAACCCCGGCGCCCCCGACGACAGCGCCCCGGACGGCTATGTCACCTGGGGCGACCTCTCGGAGATCGACAACGCCAACTCGCCCGATCGCGACAACCTCTGGGAATACTGGCGGCAGGTGCTGGAGATGTTCCTGGACGCGGGCGTCCGGGGCTACCGCTGCGACGCGGCCTACCAGGTGCCCAACGACCTGTGGCGGATGCTCATCGGCCGCGCGCGCGACCGGGATCCGCAGGTGCGGTTCTTCGCCGAGAGCCTCGGGTGTTCGCTGGACGAGACGCTCGGCCTCGTCGACGCGGGGCACGACTTCGTCTTCAACTCCGGCAAGTGGTGGGACTACCGCGAGGACTGGTTCCTGGACCAGGCCAACCGCATGGCCGGCAAAACCGGCTCGATCTGCTTCCCCGAGAGCCACGACACCGAGCGGCTGGCGACGGAGCGGAACGCCGATCTGGACCATATCAAGCAGCACTATCTCTTCACCGCGCTCATCAGCACGGGCGTACTCGTTCCCCTCGGCTTCGAGTACGGCTTCAAGAAGAATCTCCATGTCGTGCACACGAATCCGTACGACTACGAGGGCGCCAATTATGATTTGACGGATTTCATCCGCGATGTTAACAAGATGAAGCTGCGCTACCGCGTCTTCCACCAGGACAGCCGGCTCGAACGGATCGACGCGGAGAACCACGACGTGCTGGCGCTCAAGAAGAGATCCGGCGACGGCGACGAAAGCGCCCTGATGGTATTCAACCTTGTGGACCACGAACAGACGATCGATCTGCGCCGCGTGCTCGACCGCGCCGGCGCGCCGCCGCTGTCGGCCGGGCCCGACGGCGAGGAACCGCATACGCTCAAGCTGAACCGCTACGGCGCCGCCTTCCTCGGCATGTAGCGGTCCCGGAGTCGCAATGATCGACGATACATCCTCCCGTGCCGACGACATGGACGATCCTCCGGCTGCCGATGCCGCCACCGAACCGACGGTTCCCGATCACGCCGCCGAAGACGGTTACGGCGGGCATGCCGAGGTGGACCGCCCCTCCGCCGAGGCCGCCGAGGACTACGAGGCCTCGGACCCGTGCCTCGTCGAGCGGACCATGAAGGACCCCGACACCGGCGAGACGGTCGAACTGGACTTCGATATCCTCCTCAAGGAACCCTATATCGAGGAGTACTACAACGAGACCTACTGCTATCTCGTGCCGCGCGATCCGCGCTCGATCTTCGCCGTGTGGGAGGTGGGCGAGCAGGCCCGCAAGCATCTGCGCGAGCGTTTCGGCGACGGCTTCTTCGGCCACAATCACCTGATCCTGCGCGTCTACAAGGTCACCGGCATCGAGTTCGACGGGCTCAACGCGCACGGCGTCTTCGAGGTCGACGACTGGCTTGACGACAAGAACAGCTACTGGCTCTCGGTGGAGCCCGACAACGACTACATCGCCGAGATGGGCTATCGCGCCGCGGGGACCGAGTACTTCGAGATGGTTGCGCGCTCCAACAGCGTCTACGTGCCCAAGGGTTTCGAGGAGACGGCCGAGAAGTACAGCGAGTGGGCCAACATCGAGGTCGATCCCAACGACGTCGAGGTCCCTGCCGCACCCGAGGAGTGGCGCATCAACCAGTACGACTACTGGAAGCGGCGCACCCACGCCGCGCCCGAGGAGAAGGGCTACTGGGCGCTGGTGCTGCACCAGCACCTCCCGTTCGTCCGCCACCCGGAGTACAAGGTGCCGCTGGAGGAGCAGTGGTTCATGGAGGCGGTGCTCACCGTCTATACCCAGTTGATCAGGGTGATGTGGAACCTCGCCAACGACAAGGTCGACTTCCGCCTGACGGTGAGCCTGACGCCGTCGCTCTTGAGCATGATGCAGGATCCGCTCCTGAAGACGCGCGCGGCGCGGCACATCGACGAGTCGATCGCCCTGGCCACGCGCGAGCGCGACAACTCCCTCGAGCAGCCGTATCACGACACCGTTCAGCAGATCCTGCACCGCTTCTGGGCGGCCAAGGAGGTCTTCGAGGCCTACGAGGGCGACCTGACGCGGGCGTACCGCGACTTCCAGGACATGGGCAAGCTCGAGGTCATTACCTGCCCGGCCACGCACATGATCCTGCCGCTGTTCAAGCATTTCCCCGAGGCCGTGCGCGCGGAGATCCGCCTGGCCTGCCGGCAGTACGAGCGCGTCTTCGGCCGCTGGCCGCGCGGCATCTGGCTGCCGGAGAACGCCTACGCGCCCGGCATCGACGGCTTCCTGGCCGAGCAGGGCATCAAGTGGTTCCTCGTCAACGCCAACGGCGTCGACGAGGGCGACACGCGCTCCTTCTACGGCACCAACGCGCCGGTCATCACCCACAGCGGCGTCGCCGCCTTCGGTATCGACCAGGAGACGCGCGCGCAGGTCTGGTCGCGCGAGGCCGGCTATCCCGGGCACCCGAATTACAAGGAATGGTATCGCGACCTGGGCTACGAGGCCGACTGGGACTACTTGCCGGAGTATTTCCAGACCGCCAACGTCCGGCGCAATACCGGGCTGAAATACTACCGCATTACCGCCAAGGACTCGGACCTGGGCAACAAGGATTACTACCGGCCGCTCTGGGCCGAGGGGACGCTGCACGAGCAGGCCGGCCAGTTCGTCTACTACCGCGGCGTCCAGGCCAACCACGCGCGCGACACCCAGGGCGGGCACAAGCCGATGGTCGTCTCGGCCTACGACGCCGAGCTCTTCGGCCACTGGTGGGAGGAAGGCCCCGCGTGGCTGGAAGCGGTCTTCCGCAAGATGCTCTTCGACCAGAACGAGGTCCGCCCGGTGACCCCGAGCGAGTATCTCGCCGAGCAGCCGCACCACCAGCGCATGACGCCCGGCGCCAGCTCCTGGGGCAAGAAGGACTACTTCTGCACCTGGGTGCTCGAGCGGGAGTACCAGCCCAACTGCTGGGTTTACCGCCACGTCTTCCGCCTCTGCAACCGCATGATCGACCTGGCCACGGCCAACGCCGGAGAGGCCGATCCCGTCCGGGTGAGGGCGCTCAACCAGGCCGCCCGCGAGGTGCTGCTGGCGGTCGCCTCCGACTGGGGCTTTCTCATCGAGACGGGGCAGGCGGTGCGCTACTCGGAGCTCCAGATCGTCTCCCACATCGAGCGCGCCAACGAACTCATGCGCCAGATCGAGCGGGACGAGATCAACCCGCTCTACCTTTGCACGCTCGAAACCGCCGACAACCTGCTCGCCGTCGACATGGACTACCGCGTCTTCTGCCGCGGCTGATCCGTCGACGCGATTCTCCCGTTGACACGACGGCGTCCCCGACGTTATACATGGAGCATGCGTTTCCGACCGGTTTTCGACGAGGGGCCGGCGCCGCACGAGGAGCACGATGACGCAAAACGATTCGCCGCAGACCGTCCTCATCGTCGAGGATCAGGCCGACGTCGCCGGATTCATCGTCACGCTGCTCGAGACCAACGGCTATGCCTCGCGCCACGTGACCCGCGCCGCCGACGCCAAGACCTATCTCGAGCGCGAGCCGGCGGTGGCGGCGGTGCTGCTGGACATCATGATGCCCGACGCCTCGGGGCTGGAGGTGCTGGCCTTCGCGCGCGCGCACGAGCCGACGCGCGAACTGCCGATCATCCTCGTCACGGCGCTCGACTCCGAGGAGGACCGCCTCAAGGGGCTGAAGGCCGGCGCCAACGACTACATCACCAAGCCCTTCGGCGCCGAAGAGTTGCTCAGGCGCATGCAGAACGCCGTCAGTCAGCGGCAACTCCAGCTCGACCTGCAGCAGCACGTCGACGATCTGGCCGAGCGCAACGACCGGCTCGACCGCATCTCGCGCATCAAGGACCAGTTCATCAACGCCGCCTCGCACGACATCCGTAGCCCGCTGACCAACATCAAGGGTTACGCGGAGCTTCTCAAGAGCGGCGCGCTGGGCGAGATCAACGCGGAGCAGGAGAACGCCGTCGACGTGGTGCTACGCAACTGCGATCACGTCCTGGGCCTGCTGAACAAGCTCATGGACGTCAACCTGATCGACTCGGGCGAATTCTATCTCAACCTGCAGTCGGTGGATCTGGCCCACGCGATCATGGCCACGGTGGTCTCGCTCAAGCCGCGCGCGGCGGAGAAGGGCATCGAGATCGAGAAGCCGCGTATCGAAGACGGCGTCGGCAGCATCGTCGGCGACCAGGAGCGGCTGCTCTCGGTGGTGGAGAACCTCCTGGGCAACGCCATCAAGTTCTGTTCCGGCGGCGACCGCATCACCTTCGAGCTGCGCCGCGAGGGCGTGGAGGCGGTGCTGCGCGTCGCCGACACCGGCCCGGGGATTCCCGCCGCAGAGCTGCCGAAGATCTTCAGCCGTTTCTCCCACCTTTCGGTCCGCCCCACCGGCGGGGAGAAGAGCGTCGGCCTCGGCCTCTCGCTGGTCAAGGACATCGTCGAGATGCACGAGGGCGCCATCGCCTGCGAGAGCGTCGAGGGCGAGGGCACGGCCTTCATCGTCAGGCTGCCCTGCGCGGGGCCGGATAAGCCCGAAGATGCGCCGACCGCCGTGCACTGACTTCTTTATTTCACCGTGCTATCCGCGCGAGGGTATTTCGCCGCGCGTTGTCAGCGACCGTCCCAGCCAGCCCAGCGCGAACGTGATCGCCGCGCCCGACGCCGGCGGCGCCGAGGACGGCGGCGACGGGACAGAGCGATCCTTGCAGCATGCCGTCGGGAACATGCATCGCGATCTTTAAAGGTTGTCCTCGGGCGTGACGGGCAACACGTTCTGTGCGATACGGTTTGTCCGGACCTCGACCACGCGGAAGAAGCCGTTCCGTACCTTTTCGAGCCGGTCCTTGTACGACGCGGCCTCCGGGGCGACAACGGCGAAGTTCCAGTTCAGCGACGGGTTGACCAGGATCTCGGTGCCGGCGAGGGAGAAGGCCGCGTTCTCGTGGACGTGGCCGAAGAACGCGGCGGTGACGTCGTGGTCGCCGAGGATCCGGCGAAAGCGCGCCTCCGCCTCCGGCAGCATGGTCAGCGAAGGATGCAGGTAGCCGCCGGGCTTCTCCGGCGGGACGTGCGCGGCGAGGAAGAGGCGCCGCATCCCCTTGGCGCGCGCCTCGCGGCACTGCGCGTCGATCCAGTCCCACTGCGCGTCGTTGCAGTCGCCGCGGTGGGCGGCGGGTTCGCCCTTGCGGATGGCGTTCCAGAAGAGGACGAAGCGGCAGCCGTGAGTGTCGACGACCCGGTCGCGCGGACCGAAGACGGCCTCCGTCTCCTCGAGGTGCTTGGCCTCGTTGTTGCCGTAGAGCACGTGGACGGGCTTGCCCAGATCCGCCAGTCGCCGGTCGAACTCCGCGGCGGTGTGCCGGCGCAGGACCAGATCGCCCGTCACCAGCACGAAGGCGACCTCGTCGTGCTTGGCCAGCCACGCGGCGAAGCCTTCGAAACGCGACCAGCCGTCGCGGCCCTTCTCGTCCAGATGCAGGTCCGAGATCGCCGCGAAGGCGAACGGCGTGTCGTGCGCGGCATCCATGCTGTCCGTTCATAAAAAAACGGCCGTCGGTGCGCGACGGCCGGGAAACGCGGATCGGGCGGTCTACTCGCTGCCACCCTCGATGCCGAGGACGTCGAACTCGGCCTGCTCGGCGACGTCGGCCAGTTCCGGCACATCCAGCGAGATCAGCCCTTCCTCCACCTCGCGGCAGACGGCGGAGATAAGCCGCTCATGCGGCCTCAAATCCACCAGCAGCGGCGCGCCGCCGTTGAGCTGGCGCATGCGCTCGGAGATGAGCTTGGTCAACCGGTAACGGCCGCCGACCTTCTCGGCGAGGCGGTCGAGGTGGATATGGGTCGTCGATTCGGATCCGTGCACGTTTCGTTCTCCTCTGATGCCGGGCAACGCCCGGCGCGCCCTGGCGGTTCTCGGCGCGCGCGAAGATTGCCCGTTGTTCTTCGCCATCCCGGCACGGGCGGCATCGTCTACGTTTCGGGCTGTCCGTCGGCGCGGGCGATGCGCCGCATGCCGGTGGCCTTGAGCCCCTTCTCGCCGTTGATCAGGGTGAAGGTCACCTTGTCGCCGGGAAACAGCCGACGGTCCTGATCCTTGTCCAGGCCGGTATGGTGAATGAAGACGTCGTTCCCGTCCTCCAGGGTAATGAAACCGTAGCCCTTCGAGGGGCTGAACCATTTGATCAAACCGGTCTGTGACGTTTCGTTCATCTCGGACAAGGTCGGGAAGGTACGTGGCATCACGATTTGACCGGACGCTCCACTATCGGAATGCGACAATCATGGTCGGAACCGCCGCCGCTGTCAAGGAAAATCATGATCGGAAGAAACGGCGGCCATGAGAAAGCCGTTGGCGCTGGTGCGCGGATTCTTCCCGGTGTACGGGCCGTTGCGGTGATCGTTTAGCGCCACCAGCGAGCAGAGGCGCAGGCCGCTCTGGTCGAAGAGGGCCGACATCTCGTTCATGTCGAAGGTGTGCAGATATAAATCCATGGCTCCTCTGTACTTATGCATCAGCCTGTCGCCCGGCTCGGTCAGGCCCAGCCGCGCGCGTACCGATTCGGCGAAACGGTCCAGCAGCGGGCTTTTGCGGTAGAGGCGGTTATGCACGTGAAGGATCAGCTTTCCTTTGGGCGCGAGAAATCCGCGCAGCATGCCCAGCAGCTCCGCCCGCAGCGCGCGGTTGTGAATCAGGCCGAGGGTGCTGAACATGAGCAGGATCCCCTGAAAACGGACTCCGGGTTTGAACGGGAGGTGGAAGAAGTTGGCCTGCACCAGCCGCCGCGGTTGCCGCCGCGCGAGCAGGTTCGCCCGGGCCACGAGCAGCATGTGCGGGCTCAGGTCCAGCCCCACCACCGTGAAGCCCCGCTCGGCGAAGTGGGCCACGTGGCGCCCGGTGCCGCAGCCGACGTCGAGGACGGGCCCGGGCGGCCGCAGGTGTTTCTCGATAAACGTGCAGTCGTAGCGGAAGAGCTCGCAGTCGGCGAAGTAGGTGTCGTACTGGGTCGCGATCGGCGCGGAGTTGACGTAGTCGCGCACGGTCGGATGGAGGTGGTCGTCCAGCAGGTCGGGCCCGGGCATCAGACGTCCTCGTCGAGGTTGCGCCGGTTGATCCGTCGCCGCTTGCGCTTGATCTGCCCGCGATGATGCTTCTCGTCCAGCCGCCGCTCGACCGCGCCGCGCGAGGGCCGCGTGGGCCTGCGTTTCTTCTGGCGGCGCAGCGCGTTCTGCAGCAGCTCCCGCAGGCGCGCGCGCGCGATCTCCCGGTTGCGGGCCTGGCTGCGCGTCTCGTCGCAGTCCACCCGCAGCACGCCCTCGCGGCTGAGGCGCGGGCGCAGGCGCTGGCAGATCCGCTGCTTCTGCGAATCGCTCAGCGCGCCGCTGCGGGCCGGGGCGAAGCAGAGGCTCGCGCGCGTCGACGCTTTGTTGACGTGCTGGCCGCCCGGGCCGGAGGCGTGCGAGAACTCGTACCAGAGTTCGTGCGCGGGGATGGTCGTCCGCGCGTCGATCTCGATCATGCCGGCTATTGTAGGCACAGCCCCGGGGCGCGGGCAAGCGCAAGTTGTTGATTTCTCCGCGCGTGCGCCTTATAGTTGGGCGAATCGTCCGAAGGAACCGGGAAGGAGCTGCCGCAACGATGAGCGAGAATACGTCCGAAGTCACGGTCTACTCCACCGAGAAGCGCGCGAAGGTGCCGCTGCGGACGATCGCGCCGGGGAAGGTGCGCATGTACGTCTGCGGGCCGACGGTGTACGACTCCTGCCACATCGGCCACGCGCGGCCGGCGGTGGTCTTCGACACGATCCGCCGCTATCTGGAGTGTCGCGGCTACGCGGTCCTCTTCATCAGCAACATCACCGATATCGACGACAAGATCATCAAACGCGCCAATGAACTGGGCGTCGATTGCGCCTTTATCGCCTCGCGCTACCAGGACGAGTACGAGCGGGACATGGCCGCGCTGGGCGTACGCGCGCCGACGCTGCGCCCGAAGGCCACCGAGCACATCGCCGAGATGATCGAGCTGATCCGCGGGCTCGAGGCGAAGGGCGCCGCCTACGTCACCTCGCGCGGGGTGTGGTTCGACGTTTCCACATTCGCCGACTACGGCCGGCTTTCGGGGAAGAAGCGGGACGACGAGACCACCGAGCACCGCGTCGAGGCCGACCCGGAGAAGCGCAACCCGCAGGACTTCGCGCTCTGGAAGTTCTCCAAGCCCGGCGAGCCCGAGTGGGATTCGCCGTGGGGCAAGGGCCGGCCGGGCTGGCATATCGAGTGCTCCGCGATGGCCGGGAAGTACTGCGATATGGCGCTGGATATCCACGGCGGCGGGTCGGACCTGACCTTTCCGCATCACGAGAACGAGCTGGCCCAGTCGGAGGCGTATTCCAGGAAGACCTTCGTCCGCTACTGGCTGCACAACGGCTTCATCACCGTCGGCAAGGAGGACGAGGCGGAGAAGATGGGCAAGTCCAAGGGCAACGCCTTCTGGCTCCGGGAGGCGTTCAAGCTCGCGCCGCCGGCGGCCTTGCGGCTCTGGATTCTGGGCACGCACTACCGCGGGCCGCTTCTCTACAAGCCGGACCTGCTGCAGCAGGCGACGGCCGGACTCGACCGGGTCTATACCTGCGCCGAGACGCTGACGCGCGTTCTGGGCGAGGGCGGTTTCAAGGAAGCCGCGGGCGATCCGGGCGAGTTGGGCGCGATTGCCGAACGGCAGGAAGCGGCCTTCCGCGCGGCGATGGACGACGACTTCAACACGCCGCAGGCGCTGGCGGTGCTGCACGAGCTGGTGGGCAAGGCCAACGCCATGGCGGAAACCGCCGGCCCTGCCGGGTGCGCGGTGGCGTTGAAAACGCTGTACCGGCTGTTGAACGTGCTGGGCCTGCCGCTGACGCGCCCGGCCGCGGGCGGCGGCAAAACCGACGAGTTGGTGAAGCTCCTGGTGACGCTGCGCGCGGAGGCGCGCAAGGAGAAGAACTTCGCGCTCGGCGACCGCATCCGCGGCGAACTGAATGCCATCGGCGTCGAGCTCAACGACCGCGGCGGCGAGACGACATGGACGGTGAAGTGAAGCGCTGTCCGTGGTATCCGCTGGTGGCGACGCTGGTTGTGGCCTGTGTATGCCAATGGCTGGCATGGGCGTTGTGCCTGGGCGTACCGGTGGTGGCGATGTTCCTCCCGGAAGAGAAAGGCTGGCTGATTGATATTAATCGAGGTGGCTCGGGACCGTTGCCGGGGCCTTTGATAATCTTCGCGCTGGTTTCCGGGCATGTCTTTTTTGCCCTCTCGTTCTCTCTGTTCGTGATCGCATTTTATCTGTATCTGGATAGCAAAACGGCATGACCCGCCCGCTTCCGCACATATTGAATAAAATCCGCGCGACCAAGGACGCCGAGGTGGAGGCGCTGCTGGCCCGAACAACCCTCGTGGAACTCGAACGCGTTGCGAACGAGCGCTTGCGCACCGATCCGCCGCGCGACTTTCTCGCCGCCGTCGCCGCGGCGGGCGAGATGCCCGACGTCATCGCCGAGGTCAAGAAGGCCTCGCCGTCGAAAGGCGTCATCCGCGAGGACTTCGATCCCGAGGCTATCGCCAGGGCGTACAAGGAGGGCGGGGCGGCGGCGTTGTCGTGCCTCACCGACGTCGAGTATTTCCAGGGCAGCCTCGATTACCTGCCGCGGGTGCACGCGGTTTCGGGCCTGCCGGTGCTGTGCAAGGATTTCATCGTCCACCCGGCGCAGCTCTACGAGGCGTGCGCGCACGGTGCTGACGCGGTGCTCCTCATCGCGCGGATGCTGCTGAAGGAAGAACTGGCGGAACTGTACGCGCGCGCGGTGGATCTGCGGCTGACGGTGCTGCTGGAGGTGCACGACGAGGCGGACCTGGAGAAGGCGCTGCCGCTCTCGCCGCATTTGCTGGGCGTGAACAATCGTGACCTCGACACCTTCGTCGTCGACCTGGAGACGACGCTGCGACTCCGGCAGAGGATTCCGCCGGCGATCCCGTTGGTGGCCGAGAGCGGGATCGAATCGCCGGCGCAACTGCGCGAGCTGGCCGCGCACGGCGTCGCCGCCGTCCTCGTCGGCGAGCATCTCATGCGGCAGCGTGATATCGCGCAGGCGCTGCGAACATTGCGCGACCTTTAGAACTCCATCAGCCTCGGCCGCACCGCCGGCAGCAGCGTGCCGGGAATGAGCTTCTCGCCGTCGCTCAAGCTGTCCTCGGTGCGCTCGGAGAGCCGGGCGATCATCCGCGTTCGCCACGCTTCCAGTCGTTCGCGGGCGGCCGGATCGGGCGCGAGGTCATGGCATTCCTCCGGGTCCGCAGCCAGGTCGAACAACTGCTCGCGGCCGCTCCGGGTGAACCAGATGTATTTCTCCCTCCCGTCGGTCATGAACTGCATCGCTTCCTCCGGGTCGTAGCAGGCGGAGTGTTCGCCGTGGACATGGACGCGGCGGATACCCTCCCCGCGGCATAGCGGCAGCAGGTCCACGCCGTCCGCCGGGCGCGGCGGCTTGACGCCGGCGATGGAAAGAATCGTCGGGTACAGGTCTTCCAGCACGGCGGCCGTTTCGCAGACGCCTCCGCCCTCGCAGCCGGGCGCCTGGATCAGGAGCGGCACCCCGGCCGAGCCCTGGTAGGCGTAGGTCTTGCGGAAGAGGTGATGATCGCCCAGCATCTCGCCGTGGTCGGCGGTGAAGACGATCGCCAGCGGCCGGTCGCCGCGGCGGCTGCGCAGCGACAGCAGCAGCCGGCCGATCTGGTTGTCGATGTGCGCGATCTGGGCGTAATAGCCGCGTCGGGCCAGCTCGAGCCGGCGCGGGGTCAGCCGACCCTCCCAGGCGTTGACGTCGCCGACGGGTTTGTCGTGCATTGGCGCCCAGTCGCCCGCCGGCAACGGCGGCAGTTCGACGTCGCGGTACATGTTCCAGAAGACCTCCGGCGGATCGATCGGCGGGTGCGGGCGGTGGAAGCTGACGTTGAGGAAGAACGGCCGCGTCTTGTCGCGGCGGCGGACGAACTCCATCGCCTTGGTGACGACCCAGGTGTTGTTGTGCAGCTCCTCCGGCAGCGCGCTCGGCCGCGCCACCCAGGAGTTGCCGTCGAGGCCGGTGTCTCGGTCGCGCAGCCGGCCGTTCGTCTTCTCGCGCAGCCATTCGTGATAATCGCTGACGTAGTCGCCGTCGAGATTCTGTTCGCCCTCGTACGAATCCAGCGACTCGAAGCCGCAGTGCTTGCGCTGCGGGTAGAAATGCGTCTTGCCGACGCAGTGGGTCTGGTAGCCGCCGCCGCGCAAGACCTCGGCGAGCATGTGCTCGTAGTTCCACGGCACCTTGTCGTAATAGCCGAGGCGGCCGTGGTTGGTCGGGTGGAGCCCGGTGAAGATCGACGCGCGCGCGGCGATGCAACTCGGGCAGGAGGAGTAGGCGGCGGTGAAGCGCGTGCCGCGGGCGGCGAGCTGGTCGAGGTTCGGCGTCTCCGCCACCGGATGCCCCGCGAGGCAGTCCCAGCGGTACTGGTCGCAGAGGATGAAGAGGACGTCCGGCTGCGTCGATGGCATGGCTTATCCTTTCGAAAGCGCCGGTCTAAGCGGCAGGTTGTAGTGAATGCGAGTTTCATACGTCGAAGGCGTAGCGAGCCACGACGGCCCCGAGTCATGCCTCGACGACCCGAGAGGGCGTGGGGAAGCGTTGACAGGGGAACGCGTAGGCCGGGTATTGAGCCGCGAAAGGAACTTGCTTCGGGGCGCCGACGCCGTGGAGGAAGGCGGAAGGCCACATCCGGCGCGTCGCCAGCGCGAGACGCTTCCGGACCCCGCGCGGTCAGAGACCTCGTGCATGTTCGGAAGCAACCTGCGCGGAAGCCGGGAGATCCCGCGTTTGCCTGTCCCGGATGGTGGAGCAGGCCGCATGAGAAAGTCCGAGGACGTACGCTTATGATGAACGAACGCGGGAAGTCGGACGATTCCGTAGTACCGA
>CAYWFP010000068.1:0-21920 GCA_964457365.1 uncultured Planctomycetaceae bacterium | reverse complement strand
CTCTACAATCGCTGCCACGAACTGCTTCATGGGCGCAACCGGCGCACGGGCGAACCGAATCTGGCCTACAGCGGAGGGCTCTTCACTTGCGCCTACTGCGGCCACGGCATTACGGGAGAACGCATCCGCCGAAAGCTTGCCGACGGCACCGTGCGGGAGCATGTGTATTACCGCTGCGCCAACAACGAGCGCGGCAAGGAGCACCCGGTGGTGCGGTGGAAGGAGGCCGATCTGGAGGAGGCGATTCTGAAGGATCTGCAGACTCTGCGCATGCCCGACGAGGAAACCGCCGCGTGGTTCCGCGAGGCCGTCATCGCGGCCATGGACGACAAGGAGGCCCGGGAGCGGCAACGGAAACGCGACATCGCGGCCCGGATCGACGACATGAAGAAGAAACGGGATCGATTGCTGGAGGCGTATCTCGAAGGATGTCTGGACGATGTCACGTACATGTCACGGAACACCGAGCTGACACGGTTGCTGGAAGAAGGCGAAAAAGACCTCAAACGGGACGCCAGTCCCACGGCTGGGACGAAAAACTTGGCGTTGTCTCTTGTCGATTTCGCACACGACGCCAAGAAGATATATAATGGTTCAAAGATCGCCGAGAAACGGGAGATCCTCGATCTGATATCTTTGAACCGTACCCTGTCGGACGTAAGTCTCGCCCTGACAAAGAGAAGGCCGTTCGACTATCTCGCCGAACGGCCCTTTTTGAAAAATGGTCGGGGAGACTGGATTTGAACCAGCGACCTCTTCGTCCCGAACGAAGCGCGCTACCAAACTGCGCTACTCCCCGGTATGTGGCCTGCCCGGCGCGGAACCGAACAGCGAAGGTAACGTATTATACCGCTCGCGCCCGCTTGCGCAAGCGCTTTTCGTCCGCACCTGCGGCCTCTGCCGCCCGCGCCGCCACGCGCTCGGGCTCATCCCCGTGCGCCGCTTGAAAAGCTTGGAGAAGTAATAGATGTCGTCGTACCCCACCCGCTGCGCCACCTCGCCCACCGACAGGTTCCGATCCTCCAGCAGGTACGCCGCCTGTTTCAGCCGCAGCCGCACGAGCAGCTCGATCGCCGGCACGCCGAAGTGCTTCTTGAACTCCGCGCTGAAGTGCGGCACCGAGAAGTGCGCCCGCGCGGCCAGTTCCCGCAGCCGCAACCGCCCGGTGCAATTGGCCTCCATGTAGCCCCGCACCGCCAGCAGCGCCGGCGGCACCGTCGGCGCGCGACCGGCCTGCCGCGTCGCCTCGCGCAGCAGGTTCTCCACGAGGTTGCGCGCGATGGCCGGGTCCGGTTTCGCGTGCGCGGTCAATTCCGCGTGCAACAGCCCCAGCCACCTCTCCGCCGCGGTCGGCGCGGGGAATTCCAACGGCGTGTTCCGCGGCACGCGCGCGACTTGTTCGGCGAAGAAGTCGCCGTCGGCATGCAGCCACGTATGCGTGAACGTCCGCCGCGCGCGGCCGTAGTGCTGGCACGTCCCCGGCGTCCACACGATCGCCGCCGGGCCTGACCGCGTGCCTGGCGACTCGTCCGCGCCGAACTCGACTGTTTCATAAAATAGCATAAAAAGATAGTCCCCGGTGCCGCGCGGGCGATGGATTACCCCGGGCGGCATCTTCTCGCGGATGCCTATACCGTGGATCTCCAGACCGGGGATCTCCGCGTACGGCGCGGCAAACCAGTGCTTGCCTTTGAACATCGTTTCCTCCGATAGTACAAATCATTCCGAACATACGCCATTCCCCTGCGCATGGCAAGGGGGTAGGCTGCGGGCGTTACGCCGGACCGCGGCGCTGCACGACATGGGCGATGCGTTCCCGCCCGGACGGCGCGACCGCGAAGGCTGCCGCACGATCGTCGGCAACAGGATCACGGACTCGCTGCACGAAAGGCTTCTCCCATGCTCGCCAAGCTCGCCCGCATCACCGATGCCCGCACCGGCCGCGTCTCCTCGTGGGATACCGAGGGCCGCAACGACGACCGCTGGATCGTCCCGCCCGGCGAGTCGCGCGTCCTCGCGGAGATCGACGGCCCGGGCGCGTTGACCCACCTCTGGCTCACCCAGGCCGACGGCTACCGCGATTGCCTGCTCAAGATCACCTGGGACGACGCGGAGAAGCCGAGCGTGCTCTGCCCGCTGGGCGACTTCTTCTGCCTCGGGCACGGGCTGGTCGCCTCGTTCCAGTCGCTGCTGTTCACCGCCTCGGCCAACCGCGACAACGTCTTCGAGGCCGGCTGCGCGCTGAACTGCTACGCGCCGATGCCGTTCCGCGAGCGCGCGCGGGTGGAACTGGTCAACGAAGGCCGGGCGCCGCACATGCAGTACTTCTACATCGACTACGAGACCTGGCCCGGCGGACTTCCCGACGACGCGCTGGGCTATTTCCACGCCGAGTTCCGCCGGCAGAACCCCTTCGGCGGCTGGGGCCGCGAGATCACGGTCAACACCTTCGAGGCCAATATCGTCAACAAGGAGCGCGAGGCGTGGGAGAACAACTACGTCATCCTCGACACCCGGGGCCGCGGCCACTACATCGGCTGCAACCTCAGCGTCAGCAACTTCCAGGGGACGTGGTGGGGCGAGGGCGACGACATGATCTGGGTCGACGGCTACAAGTGGCCGCCCGAACTCCACGGCACCGGAAGCGAAGATTACCTGAACCAGGCCTGGGGGATGCAGGACCACGCGTACCTCCGCAACGGTTCCTCCGTCTACGAAGGCCATACCCGCCCGCGTCTCGGGAATGGGGGCGGCTACCAGACGTCCTACGTCTTCCACCTCGAGAACCCGGTCCGCTTCCAACGCGAGATCAAGGTCACTATCGAACACGGCCACGGCAATCACCTGCGCAACGAGATGGCCAGCGTCGGCTACTGGTATGCCGAGACCCCCTGCCCCGCCGTGGACGTCCCGCCAGTCCGGGAGCGCCGGGCGGTCTTGCAGGACAACCGCGGCAACTGGCTGCCTGACGAAAACAGCCGGACCCCGGTGCGCGAAGTGCCCGTCAACGACGAGATGCAGACGATGAAGCAGTACTGGGGTCGCAAGCACCCGGAGAGCAACCTCGCGGACTTCGTCCGCACCTGGCGGGTCAGCGAGCTTCTGCCCAGGACTGGTGCGACCGTCGCCGACGCGCCCTGTCCCGCCCCCGACGCGGAGTGGCGGGAGGTCTCCGCCTCCGTCGGCACGGCCTTCGTCGACATCCACAAGCGTTGCGGCAACGCCGACGGCGTCGTCTACCTCGCCAACCGCTTCCGCCTGCACGAGGATAATCCGTGGACGGCGCTATTGGGACACGACGGCGGCGTGCGGATCTTTCTCGACGGCGAACCGGTCTTCTGCGAGCCGGCGCTGCTGAATCCGGCCGAGGCCGGCCGGTCGGCGATTCCGCTGGAACTGGCCGCCGGCGTGCACGAAGTGGTGATCGCGCTGGACACCCACGCCGGCCGCGGCTGGGGCGTCTTCTTCCAGTGGCGGCCGCGCACACCCGGCATCGCGCTCCCGGAACGGGTGGCATAGAATCCGCTGCGGCGGTACACCCCCTCGCCGACGCATTTTCCTCCGCTGTCGATTCGACTAAGCGCATTCGTCGTCTACACTGACGATGTGGCGCGGCGTATGCCGCGTCGGACGGAGTGCGCGTATCGGAGCGACGGGGGATCATCATGAGCAAGAAGACGCACGAAGAGAAGAAGGACACGCATGCCGGAGACGGCGACGGGAAGGCCGGCAGGAAGAAACGCATCAAGAAGAAGGCGTACGAGCAGGAGCTCGCGCGGCTCCAGGTCGAGCTCGTGAAGCTGCAGGAATGGATCCGCCACAAGGAATTGAAGGTCGTCGTCATCTTCGAGGGCCGCGACGCGGCGGGCAAGGGCGGCGTCATCAAGCGCATCACGCAGTCGCTGAACCCGCGCATCTGCCGCGTGGTGGCGCTGGGCACGCCCACGGAGCGCGAGAAGAAGCAGTGGTACTTCCAGCGCTACGTCCCGCACCTTCCCACCGCCGGCGAGATGGTCCTCTTCGACCGCAGCTGGTACAACCGCGCCGGCGTCGAGCACGTGATGGGCTTCTGCACCGACGCGGAGTACCAGGAGTTCATGCGTTCCTGCCCGGAGTTCGAGCGCATGCTCGTCCGCTCGGGGATCAAGCTCATCAAGTACTGGTTCTCCGTCAGCGACGAGGAGCAGGAGCGCCGGTTCCAGGCCCGCATCAAGGATCCGACGAAACGCTGGAAGCTCAGCCCCATGGACCTGCAGAGCCGCTCGAAGTGGGTGGAGTACTCCAAGGCCAAGGACGCGATGATGGCGCACACCGATATCAAGCAGGCGCCGTGGTACGTCGTCGACGCCGACGACAAGCGCAGCGCGCGGCTCAACTGCATCACGCACCTGCTGGGCCTGATCCCGTACGAGGACCTCACGCCCGAGAAAATCGAGTTGCCGCCGCGGCAGGAGAACGTCGGTTACGTCCGCCCGCCGCTGGAGGAGCAGACCTTCGTCCCCAAGGCGTTCTGACGCGCGGGCCGGCGCCCGCAAGCGGACCCTTCCCCTGCGCTTTCGGGTTGCGTCGCGGCGCCGAAAACGTATGATAGCCGGCATGACGATCCGACCTGTCGCACTCCTTGCGCTGCTGCTGCTGGCCGGCTGCGGCCAGCCGCCTGGTCGCGCCCCGGCGGCCTTCCACTACGAACCGGGCATCTACGCCGTCGACGAACCGCGGAACCGCGAGCTGCTCGACGCGCTGCTCCAGTCATCGGTCATGGTCGAGCTCAACGACGCCGACGACATCGCCGTCGTATACGGCGTCGACGGCCCGCGAAAGTACAGCCTCGACCTGGAGACCTTGCGCGCGGAGCTGGCCTGTGTCTGCGACAAGCGCCAGGCCACCGTCCTCCTCGGCGAAGGCGTCACCGCGCCGGCGCTGGTCGATTCCGTCGCCGCCATCATGAGCGAACTGGCCTTCCGCACCGTCGTCGTCCAGCAGACCACCCCCAAGCACATCGTCATCACCGAGGTGATCCGGAATTGAAAACGGCCCCCGCGCTCGGCGCTCCCGCCGAAGCCGGCCGCCCGGGTTTTCGGACAGAACCTGCGGCGCGCCGTCGCGCCGGATCTGCCGGAAAAACCGGTGGCGTCAGAACAGCTCGGCGTACGGTATCTTGAGCAAATACTGTTCGCGGTAGGTGTCGCAGGCGACGTAGAGCTTCGCCTCGTCCTCGGCCAGGAATGCGTGCGGATAGCAGGCCACCCTTCCCGTCGGCGCCTCGGCGAGCACCGGCCCCGCCGTCCACGACTCGCCTCCGTCGTGCGAGAGCCAGAGCGAGAGCCGCCGGCGTCCCTCGCGTCCGATCCGCCCGTCCTGGTTTCCCAACAGCAGCAGCGCCCCGCCATGGCGCAACAGCGCGATCTTGCTGCCGGGATTGGGAATCGCACTCGGCTCCGCCGGCGACCAGCTTCGCCCGCCGTCGGCGCTGTGCGAACGGTACAGCACGCCGGTCTTGTCGGCCCGCATCAGCATCAGGATACGCCCATCGCCGATCTCGGCCGCCGCAGGCTCCCACAGCTTCCCCGCCGCGCGGAGGTGCCCGTGCAGCGTATAGGACGCGCCGCCGTTCTCGGTGCGCAACGCGCCGCAGCGGAACGGCCACGTCGCGGGAATGCCGGCCACGTCGATGCCGGGGCCGGTCTTCTCCCAGGCCCAGTCGCCGAGTTGCTCCTGCCAGTAGACCGGGAAGAGCCACGCGCCGTCCTGGAGCACGATCCCCTGCCGCACCGACAGGTTGGCGACGCCGCCCGGCAGCGTCACCGGCTCCGTCCAGGTGCGCCCCGCGTCGTCGCTGACGGATTGGAAAGCGCGTAGTTCATTCTTGTCGCAAGCGCAATCGTACGTATGTACGAAGAAACGCGGCGGCCCTGCGGCGACGAAAAGCTCCGTGGCCCACGCCGCGCGCGTCGGGTGGTCGAACAGCACCCGTAGCGGCGACCAGCTCGCGCCGCCGTCGGCGCTGTGCGTGGCCGCGACCAGGTTCTCGTCGTGCGGCTCTGTCGGTCCGCCGGTGAGAAAGGTGCAGAAGAGCGTTCCGCCGGGCATGCGCTGCAGCACCGGCTCGCGCAAATACCCCCACGCCGGCGCCGGCGCGGCAATCAGGCTCGGTTCGACGATGAAACGATAGTCGCTCATATGGGCTCGCCTCGTGCGCGGCGCCGGTCCATTCCAGACGCATCGCCAGTATACGCCAAAACGCGCGCACTAATCAAGGCTCTTCCGCCCTCTCTCCCCGCTTCCGGCACGCGAGGGTTTCCACTGGATTGTATTTTCGCGACCTGATAGACTCGCGGGCGTCTGAGGAATTTCGGAGGACGACCGTGATCGCACGCATCGTGCCCAGTCCGGCCCGCGACGGAATCGACCCGGCGCAGTGGCAGACGGGAAACACCTTCCTCATCGGCCGGCACCACGCCAACCCGATGCGGATCGTCGACCCGATCGTCTCGCGCTTCCACGTCACCATCTTCCACCACGGCGGCGACTTCTTCCTCCTCGATCACAGCCTCAACGGCACCTGGATGAATCGGGTCCGGCCCGACGGCACCGTCCACACCGAGCGCCTCGACACGGTGATGATGAGCGAGGCCTTCCGCGACTTCTGCGCCGCGCACACGGACGGCGACGAGGCCGCGGGCGACGACGACAAGCTCTCCGACACCTTCGACAATATCGAGAACGCCATGGACGAATCCCGCCGCGAATCGCTCTTCGCCCAGACGCGCGACACGCTGCCGAAGATCGTCGGCTACCGGCCGCACATCTTCGCCACCGAGCGCGACATGGAGGCGCTGCTGACCATGGCCTCGACCGAGGAAAACGCCGCGATCCTCGCCGCCCAGGGCCGCCGCCTCGAGGCGGGTGACCGCTTCACGCTCCCCTCCGCGCGCTTCGGCAAGATCACCCTGGCCTTCGAGCCGTTTTGACTCCTCCCCCACCCATCCCCGGATATCGCCGCATTTTTGCTTGATCGGCGCCACGGAGGCTGTAGGCTGAATAGGGGTAAAGGCGACGGGCGGGCGTCGTGTGCATTGAGCGTATAACGGGAACCTGCCACAGACGGTAGGAACGCCCGCGCGAACGGGGAAAGGACAATCATGGCACGCATGGCTTCACGGCTCTTCGGGCGCCTCGCGCTCCAGACCGGGCTGGTCACGCAAGAACAGATGGAGGAATGCATCGACCTGCAGGCGCAGTACGAGGCCGCCGGCAAGAAAGTGCCGCGCATGGGCGAATTGATGGCCATGAAGGGCTATCTCTCCGTCGACCAGGTCCGCCAACTGCTGCAGCAGCAGCACTCCGCTCCGCCCGCCCCCGCGCCCGAGCCCGAGCTCGAAGCCTACGAATCCGGCGAGATCCCCCAGCCGGCGATCGTCCCGGCCGCGACGCCTCCGGCTGAAGCGGCCCCCGCGGACACGGCCGCCTCGCGGCGCAAGGCCAACTCCGTCTTCGGCAAGTTCAAGATCCTGCGCAAACTCGGCATGGACGCCACCAGCTATACCTACAAGACCAAGCACGCCGAGACCGGCCAGCTCGTAACCCTGCACATCCTCAACAAGCAGACCATGGAGGACGACCCGACCTTCGTCGCCGACTTCGAGCGCCAGATCAAGCGCGCGGCCGGACTGCGCCACCCGGGCATTCAGCGCCCCATCCTCGGCGGCCGCGTCGAGGGGCGCATGTATTACGCCGCCGAGTACGTCGACGGCCGCAGCCTCCGGCGCGAACTGGACCGCGCGCCGCTGCCGGTGAAGCAGGTGCTCACCGTCGCCCGGCAGACCGCCGAGGCGCTGCGCTACGGCCACGAGCGCGGCATCTACCATCGCGCGCTCTCGCCGTCGATGATCCTGCTCGGCGAGGCGGGCGAGGTGAAGCTCGTCGGCTACGGCGCCGCGCGCAACGTCGTGGGCAACCTGCAGATCCTGGCCGAACGCTTCGGCGACACGCCGTTCTACGTCGCGCCCGAGCAGGCGCTCGAAGGCGGCGCCGAGATCGACGGCCGCGCCGACATCTTCAGCCTCGGCGCGATTCTATACCACTGCGTCACCGGCACACCCCCGTTCCAGGGCGACTCCATCGAGGAGGTGCTCTTGAGCATCACCGAGAGCGACACCGAGGACCTCACCCTCTCCACCTCCGACGCGCCCAAGCCGTTGCAGACGGTGATCAAGCGCATGCTCCAGCCCGATCCGGAGGACCGCTACCAGACCGTCGCCGCGCTGGCCGATGATCTGCAGGCCATGGGCGCCGCCCCCGCCGCCCCCGCCGCCGCGGCCGCCGCGGCCGCCGCGTCGCCGGTGATGGGCGCGGACGAATCGACCTACGTCCTGCAGGACGAGGAGGACGAGCCCGAGCCCGCTAGGCGTCAACGCCCTGCCCGCGACGCCGAATCCCGTGGCCGCCCGCGCCGTCAGCCGCGGCCGAAGCCGAACCAGACGGTGGAGCTGGTCAAGGTGCTGGCCATGGTCGTCGGCGGCGCGGCGCTTCTGGGGATCCTGATCTACCTCTCCAGCGGCCAGGCCAAAAAGGCCGCCACCCGCTCGCAGCGTCCGGTCGACGAGTTGACGCCGTCCACCCCCGCCACGCCCCAGGTCCCGGCCTTCGCCCGGACCGCGCCAGACGTGGAGGCCGAAGAGAACGGCGAAGACGCCGAGCCCGTCGCCCGGAATCCGAAGAAGCCGGAAAAACCGAAGAAAGAGGAGGAACCGCCGCCGCGCTTCGGGCTGGGGTTCCTCGGCGGCGACGACGAGACCAGGCCGAAGAAGCCGCCCCGCACCACCACCGAGTCTACCGCGCCGGAGACCACCGCGCCGCAGACCACCGAACCGGTCGCCACCCCCGACGAGGAGGGTGAAGACGCCGACGACGCGAAAGACGAAGACGCCGGAGGCGCTGACGACGATGCCGAGGATGAGGACGAAAAGAAACCGGAAGGCTCCGGCGGCGCCGTGGGCCCGGGGTTGTGATACCGCGCGCCGCCAGCAACGGTAGCGCCACCAGCCCCGGCCACGTGGCCATTTCCCCGAACCGGCCCCGTATCGTCTCGAACATCGCGTCCCCTACTTCGCCACCTGGCAGCCGCTCTGCTTGAGCCACGCCGGCAGCGCTTTCTTCGCCGCGGGCGTGAAGATGATACTGAGCTTCTTCAGCGGCATCCCCTTCAGCGCCGAAAGGTCGGCGATCTTCGTTCCGTAGAGACTGAGTTGCCGCGGGCGCAACCGGCGCAGTGCCTGCGGCGCGAGGGCCGGGATCATCTCCAGCCGCACCAACTCCGGCCGCAAACCCCGCAGCGGCGAGAGATCGCGGATGTCCTCGCCGTAGATCTCCAGCACGCGCGGCTCGCCCAGCAGCCGAAAGCGCAGCGTCGTCTCCACCGGCATCCCGATCGCGGCGAGCAAGGACAATTCCTGGTCGTAACCGCAATACACGCTCAGGTGCGGACTGCCCGGGTTCGCCCGCCGCAGCGCCGCCTCGATCCGACGCGTCCGCCAGCGTACCACCGGTTCGCGGAAGCGCGCCCTATACGCCCACCACCCCGCCGCCAGCACCGCCGCGCCCAACAGCACCAACCCCCACGCACGCAGACAACGTTTCCGGTCCGGTTTCATCTTCGCTCCCGTAGTGGCAATTCCGCATGGACTCGCGTATGCCGTGCTCGATCGGCCGGAGGTACGGCGCATGCCCCGCGCGTCATTGCAAGCTTCGCCGTAAACGATGCAACCGCGTGTCGGCGCCCGCCATTGCCGCAGGCGCCCGCCGCGAAATGACTTTCCGGGCGATTTCGCCCGCACACCCCGTGGCGCCGCGGAGGAATTCTGGTATACTCGTCATCGCTGGCTTGCCGCAACCGTTTGTCCTGCGGGGGAACGCGATGAAGCGAATCCTGCTCCTTCTCTCTGCCTTTCTGGCCCCGCCGGCCGCGGCCGCGGAGACGCCCGCGGCGGTCACCGATCTGCTCGCAAGCGATACCGTCGCCGTGGTGTTGCGCGCGCGCCAGGAGGCGGTGCTCTCGGCGGAAGTCGACACGCTGGTGCTGAAGATCGAGAAGGAGATGGGCCGGTCCTTCGCCGCGGGCGAACCGCTGATGCGGCTCGATGCGCGCAAGTACGAGCAGAGCGTCGCCAAGACCCGGGCCATTCTCGCCGCCGCGCAGGCCAAGCTCAAGACCACCGAGAAGCTCTACCGCGACGGCAACGCCCGCGAGCAGGACTACGAGGCCGCCCGTCGCGACGTGGCCATCGCCGAGGCCAACCTCGCCGTGGCCGAGCAGGAGCTGGCCGCCTGCACCGTGCGCGCGCCCTACCCCGGCCGCGTGGTCAAGGTCCACGTCGACGCGTACAACTATGTCGAGGAGGGCGACAAACTGCTGCACATCCTCGACGACCGGGTGCTGCGCGCGGTCTTCCTCCTGCCCGACCGGTTCTATACCAGGGTCCGCAAGGGCCAGACGCTGACCATCACGCTCGAGGAGGACGACCGGCCGCTGAAGGTGACGGTGACGCATATCAGCCCCAAGCGCGACGACGTCCTGAAGAGCTTCGACGTGTTTGCCGAGGTGGCCAATCAAGACCGCGCCCTGCAGGCGGGGACCAGCGCCCGCCTGGACCTGAAGCAGTTCGAGGACCCCGCCCCGTGACCGTCTCGACCGACGCGCCTGCCAACCCCGACGGCGGCGGCGAGAGCGGCCGCGTCTCCGCCGACGCCTTCGCGCGCCTGGGCGCGCTGCACCAGGTCACGCTCGAGGCCTTCCTCAGCGGCACGCGGCAGGAACTGATTTTCCGCCTCCTGAACCGCACGCTGGCGGTGCTGCCGTACAACCGCGCGGCGCTGTGGCGCTTCGCGTCGCAGCGCCCGACGCTGCTGGGCGTCTCCGGGCAGGCCGGGCCCAAGGCCGACGCGCCGCTGGCGACGCGCTGGGCCGAGTGCGTGCGCCACCTGCGCGAGCCGCAGACGCCGCGCATCCTCGCCGCCGCGGACATGCCCGAGCGCGAACGCGAGTGGGAGGAACTCAACGAGCGGATCCCGAACCTCTCGGTGCTCTGGCTGCCGTTGAACGTCGAGGGCGAGCTGGCCGCGGGGCTCTGGCTCGAGCGCTGGACCGTCTCGGCGTGGGAGGAGAAGGACCTCAAGCTCGCCGCCTCGCTGGCGGTCGGGTACGGCGCGGCCTGGCAGAAGACTGCGCCGGCGTTCTCGCCGTTGACCGTGGCGCGGACGCTGTTGAAACGGACGCACCTGATCCTGCTGCTGATCGCGCTGGCGCTGGCGCTGATCTTCGTGAACCTGCACCTGCGGGTGGTCGCCCCGTGCGAAGTGGTGGCCTACGAGCCGCGGGTCATCGCCGCGCCGCTGGACGGGGTGGTCGAGGCGATCCTGATCAAGCCCGGCGAGCGGGTCGAGCCCGGCGCACCGCTTTTCGCCTACGACCGCCGCGGCCCGGAGGACGACCTCGCGGTCGCGCGCGAGCAGGTCCGCGTCAAGCAGGCGGAACTGCGCACCTCGTGGCACCGCGCGCTCGAGGAGGACGCCGTCCGCGAGCGCATCCCCGGGCTGGAGTTCGAGCTGGCCATGGAGAAGGTCCGCCTGCGCCTGGCGGAGGCCACCGCCGCCGAACTCGAGGTGCGCGCCCCGATCGCCGGCACGGTCATGATCGACAAGCCGCACGAGTGGCGCGGCCGGCCGGTGCAGATCGGCCAGAAGGTGATGACGCTGGTGCATCCCGGACGGTCCAAGGTCCGCCTCTGGATCCCCGAAGGGGACAACGTCGCCTTCGACCGCACGCAGCCGATCACCGTCGTCCTCGACGCCGTTCCGGGCGCGCGCAAGGCGCGGCTGAACTTCGTCGCCATCCACAGCAGCGTCAGCCCCAGGGGCGTGCCCGGTTTCTTCGCCGAGGCCGAGTGGCTGCAGCCGCAACCCGGACTCAAGCTGGGCCTGCGCGGCACCGCTATCGCCTACGGCGAAAAGGTTTCCCTCGGCTACTGGCTGCTGCGCAAACCCCTGACCACCCTCCGCCGCTGGCTCGGCATCTAAGGACCCGCTGGAAACTTCAAACCGCGGAGAACTAGATGAGCACAAAAATTGCGACACCAGTTGATCATCAAGGCACTGCACTGCTCCATCACAAGTCGGGCGTATGCAGCCTATATCATTCAGGTTATTCCGTTATGCGTGTTGGGTAAACTATACCTGCCACATATGACACAATTGCCTCTGCTGAACTTCTTGATCTTGGGGATCCCCGCTGTGATTGTGACGTTTGTCTTTGCGCATATTCTTTTGCTAGTGCCAAAGGTTGATAATGTCTTGTGACGCCCGGCGGTCAAGAATCGCCCGGCTGAGCCTGTCGCCGCTTCACCTCCACCACGCCGTCGACGATCTTCAGCCGTCCCTCCGCGAAGAGGCGGACCGCCTCGGGGTAGGCTTCGCATTCTTCGGCAAAGACGCGGTCGGCGAGCATCGGCGGCGTGTCGTCGTGGTAGACCGGGCACGCGCGCTGGAGGATGATCGGCCCGGCGTCGTACTCGTTGGTGACGAAGTGGACCGTGCAGCCGCTTAGCTTCACGCCCGCCCGCAGCGCCGCCTCGTGGACGTAATGGCCGTACATCCCCTGCCCGCCGAACGCCGGCAGGAGCGCGGGGTGGATGTTAATCGCCTTGCCCGACAATTCCGGCGGCAGCTTGTAGAAGCACATGAATCCGGCGAAGACAACCAACGCCGGCGCGCGCGGAAGGATCACCGCGTCCAGCGCCCGCGACATCGCGTCCCAGTCGGTCTTGCCGCCGCGGCGGAACGACTTCGATTCGACCAGCGCCGTCTCGATGTCGCGCTCTCTGGCGCGATCCAGCCCGTACGCGTCGGCCCGGGAGGAAACGACCAGGTCCACCTTCGCCGGCACCGCGCCGTCGTCGATATGCTCCAGCAAGTTCGCCAGCGTCCGCCCGCTGCCCGAGAGCAACGCGACGGCGCGAATCGGTTCGGCCACGGGGGATCTCCTAAATCGGTTTGATGGAGACGCGCACCTCCTCGCCGCCGACGGCGAAGGTCGCGGTCCGGTCCAGTTCCTCGAATTCGACGGCGTAGTCCTCGGCCAGCGTCTCGCGGCGGATGGTGTCGCCGAACTCCAGCGCCGCGCGCGCGGCCGTGCCGCTGGCGCCGACGCGGAGTTTGATCCGCGCCTCGTACGGAAGGTCCATCTCCTTGCGCAGCGTCTGCACGCGGTTGATCAGATCCCGCGCCACGCCCTCGCGCTCCAGCGTCTCGTCGATGTGCGTATCCAACACCACCACCGCCCCGCGCCCGGCCGCGGCGGCGAAACCTTCGCGCGCGTCGAGCCGGACGTCGAGTTCCTCCGCCCGCAGCGAGATCGTCTTGCCGTCGTAGGCCAGTTCGTACCGGCCCCTTCCGTTCAACTCAGCGACGACCGCGGCCGCGTCGGACTCGGCGAGCGCGCCGGCGACGGCCTTGACCTCCTTGCCGAGCCTGGGCCCCAATTCCTGGAAATTCGGCTTCACCCGGTAGTCGACGTATGCGCTCGCATCGGCGGCGAACTCGAGCGCCTTGACGTTGATCTCGTCGCGGACGATGTCCTCCATGCTCCTCACCGCCTCCGCCATCGCCGGGTCGGTGAGAACGACCACCGCCTTCGCCAGCGGCTGGCGCACCTTCAGCTTCTGCGAGGCGCGCGCGGAAAGGCCCAGCGAAGCGATCTCGCGCACCAGGTCCATGCGCCGCTCGACGTCGCTGTCGAGCATCCCTTGCCCCACCTCGGGCCAGACGCAGAGGTGGACGCTCTCGGGGAGGTTTTCGCCGACGGACTCGCGGAAGAGGTTCTGGTACAGTTCCTCCGCGAAGAACGGCGTGAACGGCGCCAGCAGCAAGGCCAGGCGACCGAGACACTCGTACAGCGTCCAGTAGGCGCTCCACTTCTGCGCGTCCTTCTCGCTCTGCCAGAAGCGATCGCGGCTGCGGCGGACGTACCAGTTGCTCAAGGCGTCCACCAGCGCGTGCAACGTCTGCGCGGCGAGGAGGATGTTCATCTCCTCCAGATGAAAGCTCACCTCGCGCGTGGCGCGGTCGAGCTTGCTCGCCATCCACCTGTCCAGCAGGCTCCGCTCCTGCAGCGGCACGAAGGTCTCGGCCTTGGCGAAGGCGTCGCGCGCGGTCGTCTCCACGTCCGCGCCGCCGGGGTCGAAGCCGTCGATGTTGGCGTAGATGACGAAAAAGGACCAGACGTTGCGCAGGCGCACGAGGAACTCCTTCTGCGAATCGCGTATCGCCGACTCGAAGAAGCGCACCGAGGTCCACGGGTGGTTGGAACTGTAGAAGTACCAGCGCAGCGCGTCGGCGCCCTCGCGGTCGAGGATCTCCCACGGGTCGAGGTAGTTGCCCTTGGACTTCGACATCTTGAAGCCCTTCTCGTCGCAGACGTGCCCGAGCACCAGGCAGGTCTTGTACGGCAGCGGAAAGTCCCGGCCGTGCCACGGCGCCAGGTCGCCCACATCCCCGCCGGCTGCGGCCTTCTTCCGCGCGCATTCCTTCAGCAGCGTCGCGATCGCCAAGAGCGAGTAGAACCAGCCGCGCGTCTGGTCGATGGCCTCGCTGATGAAGTCCGCCGGCAGCGCGGCCTTCAACTTCTCCGCGCTCCCCTCGGCGTGCGGATAGCCCCACTGCGCGAAGGGCATGGAGCCCGAGTCGTACCAGCAGTCGATCACCTCCGGCACGCGCGTCATCGCGCCGCCGCATTGATCGCACGTCAGCTTCACCGCGTCGACGTACGGCTTGTGCAACTCGATGTCCGCCGGCACGTCGACGCCGCGCTCGACCAGTTCCTTCTGGCTGCCGACAGCCGTCTGCGCGCCGCACTCCTCGCACGTCCAGATCGGCACGGGCGTGCCCCAGAAACGCTCGCGCGAGAGCGCCCAGTCGACGTTGGTCTCGAGGAAGTTGCCGAAGCGGCCCGACTGGATGTGCTCGGGGAGCCAGCGGATGGCGGCGTTGTTCTCCAGCATGCTCTTCTTGAACTCCGAGGTGCGGATGTACCACGCCGGGCGCGGGAAGTACAGCAGCGGGCTCGGGCAGCGCCAGCAGAACGGATAGTCGTGCCTGTACTGCTCGGACTTCAGCAGGAGCTTGCGCGCCTTCAGATCGCGAACAATCTCCCGGTCCGCCTCCTTGACGAATACCCCCGCCCACGGCGTCACGCGCTTGTCGAAGGTGCCGTCGGGGTTGACCAAGTTGATCAGCGGCAGGTCGTTCACCAGCCCCGTGCGGTAGTCGTCCTCGCCGAAGGCCGGGGCGATGTGGACGATGCCGGTGCCGGCGTCGAGGCCGACGAAGTCGCCGGCGACGATGCGGAAGGCGGGCTTCTCGACCTCGGCGAACGGGAAGAGCTGCTCGTACTCCCGGCCCAGCAGGTCCTTTCCCCTGACCGTCCTGACGACCTCGTGCGGCACCTTGCCCATTACGTCCTCGCGCAGCGCCGAGGCCATGACCAGCGTCTCCTCGCCGACGCCAACGTAGTCGTAGTCGATCTCCGGCCCCACCGCCAGCGCCACGTTCGAGAGCAGCGTCCACGGCGTAGTCGTCCACGCCAGGAAGAGAATCTGCGGGTCGCCTTTCGCGCGGAAGCCCACGTAGGCGCTCGGATCGGCCACCTCCTTGTACCCCAGCCCGACCTCGCTGCTGGAGAGCGCCGTGCCGCAGCGCGGACACCACGGCACGATCTTGTGACCGTGGTAGATGAAGCCTGCGTCCCAGAACTGCTTCAGGCTCCACCAGACGCTCTCGATATAGCTCTGGTGATAGGTGACGTACGGATCGTCCAGGTCGATCCAGAAACCGATGCGCTCGGTGATACGCGTCCAGACGTCGGAGTACTTCCAGACCGACTTCTTGCACTCCTTGACGAACGGTTCGATGCCGTAGTTCTCGATATCCCGCTTGCCCTCGAAGCCCAGCCGCTTCTCGATCTCGATCTCCACCGGCAGGCCGTGCGTGTCCCAGCCGGCCTTGCGCGGCACGTCGTAGCCTTGCATGGCCCGAAAGCGAGGAAAGAGGTCCTTCACCACCCGCGTCAGCACGTGCCCGGGGTGCGGCATGCCGTTGGCCGTCGGCGGCCCTTCGTAGAAGACGTAGGTCGGCTTGCCTTCCGCTTGCGCACGCGCGCGGCTCTTCTGCAGTTGCCGTCCGAAGACGTTGTGGTCTTTCCAGAACTGCATCCAGCGCTTTTCGCTGGCAGGGAAATCGATGGCCTTCTCGACCGGCGGGAACACGCCCATTTGTCTGTCCTATCTCCGCTGCTTTTCCGCAAACGACGAGCGGCACAGCGTCGGCTGCGCCACTCGGATATTGTCCATACGCCGCGCGCCGCAGGCAGCGTGCGTCAGAACTTCTTCTTGTACCAGTTGCCGTAGACCAGCCGCCCCAGCGCGTCCCAGAACACTTCGTTGTCCGGGCGCATGAACTGGCGCATCGCCACGCTGCCCTTGATCTGCTGGCGGAATTTGTCGTGCGCGATCAGCTCCTTCTTCTCCGTGGCCAGGAATCCCGCCAGCCGTTCGCGAATGCGACCGAGGATTATCTGCGTCTGCGTCTCGTCCAGGTCCGCGTGCATGCGAAGCTCGACGAAGACGCCGTCGGCGGCGAGGTAGACCAGGCGCGGGTTATCCTGCGGCTCGAGCGCTTCCTCGATCACTGGCGAGACATCGTCGTCGTCCGTCGCTTCTTCCGGGGCGGCGCTGACGTGCGAGGCGAGCACCTCCGAGTCGATCGACGAATCCGCCGTCGTCAACCCCAGCGCGATGCCGTCCTCGCCGCAGGTCCAGTCCTTCACCGGACCGGCCTCGCCCGCGTCGGCGCTGGCGGTGAAGCGTTCGGCATGCCGCGCCGAGAGCGGCAGCGCCTTGTAGCGGTCGTACAGGTACGTCGCGCGCACCAGCACCGCCGGGCTGTCGGCGTCGGCGCGGCCGTAGACCACGCCGCCGAGGATGATGAAATCGCCCTTCGGCGCGAGCAGGCGCTTGCCGTTGTCCGGAAACAGCGTGCTCGGCCCCTTGCCCGAGTAGCCGACGTCGATGTACTGGTAACGCGTGCGCGCGATCACCGCGCGGTCGACCTCGATCCACTGCTCGCCGAACGCGGTCGGTTCGACGAAGACCGCCTCGGCGTATCGCCGCTCGGGGCTGGGACCACGCTCACGCTGCGCGGCCAACGGCTGCTTGGCACCCTGAAACAGCGGCGTCCTCGCCGTCTTGCCCCGGCAACCGCAGAAACAGAAGGCGATGCCGAGCAGGCCCAGGTGCAGGAGTCGCCGTCTCATAGCCGCACCTCCTTGACGAACTCGGCGATGATCCGCGCCAGCTTCGGCCCGGCCTCGTTGGCCACGGCGATGATCTCCTCGATCTTCACCGGCTCCAGCGCGTCGGGGAGGCAGAGGTCGGTGATGACGCCCATGCCGAGGGTGCGCAACCCCGCGTGCACCGCGACGATAACCTCCGGCACCGTGCTCATGCCGATGGCGTCGGCGCCGAGGATCTTGAGCATGCGGTACTCCGCGCGCGTCTCCAGGCACGGACCGCTCATGGCCGCGTAGACGCCGCGCTGCGTGCGGATGCGTTCGCGCAGGGCGATGTCCTCGGCCCGGCGCAGGAAGTCCGGATCGTACGGCGCGTACATATCCGGAAAGCGCGGGCCCAGCGCCTCGTCGTTGGGACCGATCAGCGGGTTGCCCGGCAGCAGGTTGATGTGGTCCTCGATGACGAGGATGTCGCCCTTCTCGTACTGCGGGTTGATGCCGCCGCAGGCGTTGGTGACGACCAGCGCCTTGGCGCCGAGGGCCTTCATCACGCGGACGGGAAAGGTCACCTCCTGGAAGGAATACCCCTCGTAGAGATGGAACCGCCCCTCCATCATCACCACCGGCTTGCCCGCGAGGCGCCCGCTGACGAGCTGCCCGGCGTGGCTCTCGACCGTCGAGCGCGGAAAGTCGGGGATCTCCTCGTACGGGATCTCCGCGGCATCCTCGACCTGCCGCGCCAGATCCCCCAGCCCCGTGCCCAGAACGATGCCGATGGCCGGCGCCTCGGCCAGCCGACCGTGAAGCATCTCCGCAGCACGGTCCACCTTGTCCTTCAGTTCGCTCATGACTCCCCCTTGATCGCCTCCTCCAGGCGCGCGCGCATCTGCGCCGGCGAGATTCCGCAGACGCCGACGCGTTTGCGCGGCGCGGTCTCTCCGGCCAGAATGACGACGTCGCTTCGAGATACCCCCAAAACCTCGGCCAGCAGGCGGGTCACCGCCTTGTTGGCCTTCCCCCGCTCGGGCGGCGCGCTCACCTCCACCTTGAGTGCGCCGTCGTGCTCGCCGATCACGCGACTCCGATGCGCGCCGGCGTGTACCTTCACCCGCAGAACCGCATATTCCTCCTCCCGCTCGACCTCCACTACTGCCCCATGAAGCGGGATTCTTCGTGCGGATCGAGTATCTTGATCGGCTTGCGCTGCAGCTTGCCCGAGTCGATCCATCCATCCAGACCGTCCTCGGTGCGCACCTGGTACCACGAGACGACCGACTTGAGGCCGTTGGGCCCCATGGGCCACTTGCGGTCGAGGACGGTGATCGTGGTGCCGTCCTCGCTGGTATACCCCACCGGCTCGGGCGAGTCCTTGCCGACCACGAAGTCGTCCTTGAACTTGCGCAGGATCGAGATGCGCGCGTAGATCCGGTACTGCTTGCCCTTGCGCAGGCGCTGCCATTGTTGCGGATGGGTCTGGAACTCCTCCTTCGTCCCCATCCCCTCCTGGTCGAAATTCTCCAGCGCCGCGCGGATCTGCGGACCGTGCTCGGTCGACTGGAAGGCATCGTAGAGCGCCTTCAACTCCTCGAACCGCTCGCGCTTGCTCGCGCCCCGGGCCTCCATGCGCTGGTAGGCGGCCCAGCGCTCCTCGAACTGCTTCTCCGCCTGCACCTCGAGCAGCTTCTGTTTGATCTGCGCGCGCAGGGCGGTGATTTTCTGGGCCAAGGCGTTGTCGGTGGTGCCGCCGCGCATCTGCAGGATACTGCGCGCGTGCATGTAGTTTTCCGCGTTGTAGGCCCGCAGCGCGTCGCGGTAGGCGCCCTTGGCCTGGTCGGGCGCGGCCTGGTTGTAGAGCAGGGCCACCAGCAACACCGCCAGCGCCACGCCCAGGCCGATGGCGATGAAGGTGGCGAATTCGCCCGAGGAGGTCTGGCTGCGCTGCCGCGAGAGGCGGTTGGCGGCGCCGCCCTCGCGCGGCGCGGGCGCACCCTTGAGCGGCCGGGTGGCGGGCTTGGGCGCGCGCGTCGTGGGCTTCTTCGGCGGCCCGGCCTTGGCCGGTGCGGCGGCCTTCGCGGACGCGCCGGCGGACTTGCGCGCGCTGCCGCCCTGCAACGTCTGCAGATCCGCGATCAACTCCTGCGCCGACTGGAAGCGCTCGGCCGGACGCTTCTCCATCAGCCGGTCGATGATGTCGGCCAGTTCGTCCGGCACGTCGGGGTTGATCTCGACGATATCGGGATGCTCCTCGACCACCTGCTTCTTCATGATCTCGCGCGCGGTGCCGCCGGTGAACGGAGGCTTGCCCGCGAGCATGGTGAAGAGCGTGCACCCCAGCGCGTAGAGGTCGGTGCGCCGGTCCATGGGCTTGCCTTGCGCCTGCTCGGGCGCCATGAACTGCGGCGAGCCGAGCACCTCCGTCAGCCCGCCGGCCTGCGCGTCGGCCAGCCGCCGGGCGATGCCCAGGTCCGCGAGCTTCGCCAGCCCCGTCTCCGTCAGCATCAGGTTGCTCGGTTTGATATCGCAGTGGACGATCTTCTTCGACTCGGCGTACTCGAGCGCGCGAGCGCTGTCCAGGCCGATGCGAACGGTGGTCTTGACGTCCAGACGCGGGGATTCGGCGAGCTTGTCGGCGAGATTGCCGCCGGCGACGTATTCCATGGCGATGTAATAGGTGCCGTTCTCCGAGCCGACGTCGTGGACCTGCACGACGTTGCTGTGCGTCAGGCTGCCGGCGACGCGGGCCTCCTCCAGAAAGCGCTTGACGAAGTCCTTGCCCTTGACCAGTTCCGGCGAGAGCACCTTCAGCGCGACGGTACGGTCGAGGCTGATCTGGCGGGCGCGGTAGACGACGCCCATGCCGCCCTTGCCGATCATCTCCTCGACCTTGTAGCCCGAGAGGCCGACCTCGTCCATGTCGTCCTCGTCGTCGACCTCCTCCACGACCGCGTCGTCGGCGAGCAGGCGCAGGACGGTATTGCCGACCTGGATCTCGCTGCCGTCGCGGAGCTGGCTCTTGGTCGTCTTCTTGCCGTCGACGAGCAGGCCGTGCTTGCTGCCCAGGTCGGTGACCGTGAACGAGTGGCCCTTCTTGACGAGGCGGAAGTGCTGGCTGGAAACGGCCGAGTCGGTCAGCACCAGGTCCAGGTCCTCCTGCCGACCGCACAGCAACAGCGCCTTCTCGCCGTCCAACTGGATCTGCTTGCCGCTGTCCGGCCCGTCTTCCACCCGCAGTATCGCCACGTTCGTCTCCTCAACCCGCCGAGGCGAGCTCCCGGCTCCGCGCGCACGCGCGCTCAACAGCACGTTGCATGGTCGCCTCGAACCCGTCTTCGTCCAACGACGCCAGCGCCGCCGCGGTCGTCCCGCCGGGGCTGGTCACCTTCCGGCGCAACGCCGTCGCCGCCTCGCCGCTCTCGTGCATCAATTTCGCCGCGCCCCAGACCGTTCCGCGCGCCAGCGCCGCGGCCAGATCCGCCGGCAACGCCGCCGCTTCCCCGGCCGCCGCCAGCGCCTCGGTCAGGCGGAAGACGTAGGCCGGTCCGCTGCCCGAGACCGCGGTCACCGCGTCCAGCATCGCCTCGTCCACCGCGTACGCCTCGCCCGCGGCGGAGAACATCTCCGTCACCGCCGCGACATCCTCGGCCGTGGCGTTGGCGCCCCCGGCCACGCAGCTCACGCCCGCACCGACGAGCATCGGCGTGTTGGGCATCACGCGCACGATACGCACGCCCGCCGGAAGCCGTCCGGCCAGCTTCCCGGTGCGCAGCCCCGCGGCGATGCTGACCAGTAGCGTATTCGCGCCCGTCGCCGCGCCGACTTCGTCCAGCACCGCGATCGCCTGCTGCGGCTTGACCGCCAGCAAGACCGTAGCGCACGCGGCCGCCTCGCGGTTGTCTTCGGTGACGCCGGCGCCGAGGCCCTGAAAACACGCACGCCGCGCCGGGTCCGGGTCCGCCGCCAGGATCGAATCCGTCGACAGCAGCCCCGCGCCGAGCATGCCGCGCACCAGCGCCTCGGCCATGTTTCCCGCGCCCAGCAGGCCTAGTCGGTTTATCGCGTTAAAACCCATTTTCGTCTCACGCGAAGAGCGCCGAACCGACGCGCACCATCGTCGCGCCCTCTTCCACGGCGATCTCGTAGTCGTTGCTCATTCCCATCGACAACTCCGGCAGCGCTTCGCCGGTCTCCTGCCGCAACCTCTCGCGCAGCTCCCGCAGGCTTCTGAAGACCGGACGCGTCGCCTCCGGTTCGACCCACGGCGCCATCGTCATCAAGCCGCGTACCGCCAGCCGCGATTGTTGCGACGCGTGCCGCAGCAACGCCCCGGCCTCCGCGACGGCGACGCCGTACTTGGATTCCTCGCCGCTGACGTTCACCTCCAGCAGTACCTCCAGCGTCGCGTCGCTCTTCTGCGCCTCCTTCTGCAATCCGTCCGCCAGCGCCGTCGACGCGAGGCTGTGGATCCGGCGAAAGCCCCGGAGCGCCTTGCCGGCCTTGTTGCGCTGCAGGTGGCCGATCAGGTGCCACCGCGCCTCGGGCGCCCCCAGCGCCTCGACCTTCTCCAGCCCGTCGGCGATGCGGT
>CAYWFP010000067.1:0-22549 GCA_964457365.1 uncultured Planctomycetaceae bacterium | reverse complement strand
CTCGATCACCCGCGACGTCTCCGGCGAAGGCGTGCAGCAGGCGCTCCTGAAGATGCTCGAGGGCACCGTCTGCAACGTCCCCCCGCAGGGCGGGCGCAAGCACCCCGAACAGCGTTACATCCAGGTCAACACCCAGAACATCCTCTTCATCTGCGGCGGCAGCTTCGACGGACTCGACGAGATCATCGCCCGCCGCGCCGGGCACAAGTCCATCGGTTTCCACCGCGAGGTCGGCAAGAGCGCGCCGGAGGAACTCGGCGACCTGCTGGAGATGGTCGACACCGACGACCTGCTCGAGTACGGCATGATCCCGGAACTGATCGGCCGCGTGCCGGTCCTGGCGCCGATCCGCCCGCTCGACGAGGATTCGCTGGTACGGGTGCTGACCGAGCCGAAGAACGCGCTGGTCAAGCAGTACCAGCGCTACTTCGAACTCGAGAACGCGATGCTCCGCTTCAACGCGCCGGCGCTGCGGATCGTCGCCCAGCGCGCGATGGAGAAGCTGACCGGCGCCCGCGCGCTGCGGGGCATCATGGAGGATCTGCTGGTCGACCTGATGTACGACCTGCCCGACCTGCCGCACCCGCGCAACTTCGCCATCGACGAGACGTTTGTCGAACAGGGGTGGACCGAGTACAAGAAACGCCACGCCTTCCCGGCGCAGACCGACGACGAAGTCGAGGATCACGGGGACGAGACCGAGAAGGACGAGGGCCCCACACGCGAGAGTGCCTGAAGCGGAATAGCCCGCAATCATGACGACGCCCCCGGGATCTTCGTGTCCCGGGCGTTTTTTCGGGAGACGCCGTCACTGCCGGGGGCGCGAAGGCCGGCCTTCGGCCGTGGCGCGTGCGGAAGGCCACGACCGGCGCTTAGGACCCGTTAAGCAATAATTTCAGAATCCCGATCTTATTGCTTAACGGGTCCTTACTTCGCGGATTGATTGGCATGAGGAGCAATGCATGTACGTCGTCACCGGCGCCGCCGGCTTCATCGGCAGCAACCTCGTCAAAGCCCTCAACGAGCGCGGCGCCACCGACATCCTCGCCGTGGACGACCTGACCCGCGGCGAGAAGTTCCGCAACCTCGCCGACTGCGTCATCGCCGACTATCTCGACGTCGCCGACTTCCTGGCCCGGGTCGAACGCGGCGGCGACGACCGCTTCGTCGCCATCTTCCACAACGGCGCCTGCGCCGACACCCTGGAGACCGACGGCCAGTACATGATGGAGATGAACTTCGACTGCTCCAAGGCGATCTTCGAGCTCGCCGTGGCCGGGAAGATCCCGCTGGTCTACGCCTCCAGCGCCTCGGTCTACGGCCTCAATCGCGAATCGCGCGAAGACCCGGCCAACGAGCGGCCGATCAACGTCTACGCTTACAGCAAGCTCGCCTTCGACCAGTACGTGCGCAAGAATCTCTACCGCGCCAAGAGCCCGGTGGTCGGCCTGCGGTACTTCAACGTCTACGGCCCGCGCGAGCTGCAGAAAGGACGCATGGCGTCGATGGTCTCGCAGCTTTATCGCCAACTGCGGGACACCGGCACGGCCAGGCTCTTCACCGGCACCGACGGCTTCGCCGACGGCGGGCAGATGCGCGACTTCATCCACGTCGGCGACGTCGTCGACGCGAATCTCTTCTTCGCCGCGAAGGAGGACGCGCGCGGCATCTTCAACCTCGGCACCGGCACCGCGCGCAGCTTCAACGATGTCGCCGGCGCCCTTATCGAGAAGCTCGGCAAGGGCCGCATCGAGTACGTCCCCTTCCCCGAGAAACTTCGGGGCAAGTACCAGAGCTACACCCAGGCCGACCTGGCGGCGCTGCGCGCGGCCGGCTACGACCGCGGCTTCGCGTCGCTCGAGGACGGTATCGGAAAGAGCGCGGCAGGGTGGGAGGCGGAGGGCTAGCTACATCCCCGCCCCGCCCTGCAGCAGGCGCGAGAGCCAATCGCCCTCGGAATGTTTGATCTCCTTCTCCGAGAGCATGCCCAGCAGATACCCCATCACCTTGCTGTCGAACTGCGTGCCGGCGGCCAACTCGTCCCGCAGGAACCTGCCGATACCCGCGCGCGGTACGATCAGCACCGCGATGTGCTCGCCCTCATCGGGACACGGATCCGGCTCGCCGTTGACGGGCAGCATCTCGTCGATCTCGACGATGGCCTGGTAGACGGTCTCCCCCGAGAGCCCCGGCGTGTTGTAGGTCGGCGGGAGCACGCGGCCGACTTCGCCGACGAAACCGGTCTCCTCCGTGAGCTCCCGTCGTGCGGCGTGCGCGGGCGATTCGCCTTCGTCGATGATGCCGGCGGGGAACTCGATCACCTCGCCCCGCGCGGGCGGGCGCCACTGACGGATCAGCACCAGGCGATTGCTCGGCCTGAGCCACGGGATCGCCACCACCGCCTCGCCGCGGCCGCGCCGCTCGACCGTCTCCCAAACGCGCTCCTTGCCGTCGATGCCGCGCCAGCGGATCGTCTCGAACTCGAGCACCGTCCCCTGGTGGTTCGTTTCGCGGCCCAGTTCCTCGGGCGTCGGCGGGAATTCGCTCACGCTATACTCCCGAGTAGGCCGAGAAGCCGCCGTCGACGGGGAGGACGATGCCGGTGACGAAGCGCGACATCTCGCTGGCCAGGAAGAGGAGCGCGCCTTCGAGTTCCTCCGCTTCGCCGAAACGCCCCATCGGCGTGTTGGCGACGATCTTCCCGCCGCGCGCGCTCAACGTCTTGCCGTCCTGTTCGTACAGGAGAAAGCGGTTCTGTTCGCTGACGAAGAAGCCCGGAGACAGCGCGTTGACGCGCACGCCCGTCGGCGCCAGGTGCGTCGCCAGCCAGCGGGTGAAGCTGTCCACCGAGGCCTTCGCCGCCGAGTAGGCCACCACCTTCGTCAACGGCAGCAGCGCGCTCATCGAGGAGACGTTGATAATGACGCCCGTGCCGCGCTTGACCATGGCCTCGGCGAAGATCGTCGTCGGCAGGACGGTGCCCTTCAGATTCAGGTCGAAGACGAAGTCGAAGCCTTCCAGGTCGATACCGAAGAAGCTCTTCTCCAGATCGTCCAGCGAGTCGGGATCCAGGTTCTCCAGCGGCGTCGTGGCCTTCGGGGAGTTGCCGCCCGCGCCGTTGACCAGGATGTCCGCCGGGCCGAACGTATCGACGATCGTCTCCCGCGCGGCCTCCAGCGCCTCCCGGTCGGTGACGCTCGCGGAGACGCCGATGCAGTCGTGTCCCGCGTCCCGCATCTGCCGGGCCAGCGTATCGAGCTTCTCCTGCGTCCGCGCGATCATCGCCACCTTCGCACCCTGCTTGCAGAGCGCCCTGACCATCACCGAACAGAGCACCCCCGTCGCGCCGGTTACGACGCAGACCTTGCCCTTCAAGTCGTCCACCTGGATCATGCCACTCTCCTATTCGTTCTCGAACTGGCCCTTCAACGCCCACAACCCCAGCGCCGGATTGCCGATGTAGAACACTTCCTCGCCGTCGATCGCCTGCGGACCTTCTTTCATGCGGCTCGGGTCGTATGTCCTGCGCATCTCCTCATACGGCGCCCAGTCGAAACCGACGCTCTCGACCTCCTTGCGCGTCAGGCCGTCGACGCCGGTGCAGTAGGTCACCGAGAAACGCCCCTCGGTGGAGCCGTGGATCAGGTGCGCCGCCGCCGAGAGGTTCGCGCGCAGGTCGTCCTGTTCGGCCACCGCCTTCAACGTCGCCGGCGTGCCGCGATAGCCGTACTTGCGGATCAGCTTGTCGATCGTCGCGTCCTCGCCGAATTCGCGCACGCCCGGCGCCAGAACGATCAGCTCGCCCCCGTCGGCGATAGCCATGCGCGTGCGGTAGATCGCCTTGTTCCCCAGCCACGTGCTGGCGAACTCCTTCGGCGTCAGGTACGCCACCATCTTCGCCGGCGGCGTCTCCAGCAGCGTCAGGTTGACCCGCCGGCTCAGCGCCGCGGCCTGCTCGAACGCGTCGCCGTCGCCGATGAACAACCCGCGCATGTGCAGATCGGCCCCGTGCTCCTGCATCACCGTGAGGACGAAGTCGATCGGCAGGCGGTTCGGGAAACGGCCGAACGCCTCGTCCAGCACGCGCCGGACCGGCGTCTCGGTGCGGCCCATGATCGTTTCCATGTTGCAGGCCGCGCCCAGGAAGTGGCTCTTGTGAATCATGTCCGGCCCGCCGAGGCCGATGCAGATGTTCTTGGTGTAGTTGGCCATGCCGGCCACCTCGTGCGGCACCACCTGTCCGATGGAGACGATGCGGTCGTAGCCGCCCTCGACGAGCGCGCGGTTGACCACCACCTGCATGGGCAGCTCGACCCTGCCGCCGCTGACCTCGGCCAGGAACGCCGCCGGCAGTTCCCCCACCGCCACCGTCTCGCGACGCCAGTCGTGCACGCGGAAGGCCGAGAGCGGAATCGACTCGCCGAACATCATCCGCACCTGCGCCTCGCTCATCGGCGCGTGCGTGCCCAGCGCCGGCATGATATGCACCGCCTCGCAGGCGCGGCACAGAAGACGATAGAGGACGGCGGTGATCGTCCCTGCGCCGGAGTAGAGCCGCGTGTGATCCGGCGGCACCAGCAGGACCCGTCGCGGAATTCCCACCGTCTCCAGGTACCTCCGCAGGTGCTGCTCGATATCGGCTTCGTTCAGCGCCCGGTCGGGCGCGCCGTCGGCGACGATCATGCCTGTCCTAAATCTTCGTCCATTCGGTGTGGAACATGCCCTCGCGGTCGTAACGTTCGTAGGTATGCGCGCCGAAGTAGTCGCGCTGCGCCTGGATCATGTTCGCCCAGACAGTGCCGCGGCGGTAGGCGTCGAAGTAACCGAGCGCGCTGCTGAAGGCGGGCGTGGGGATGCCCAGGCGCGCGCTCTGGCCGACCACCAGGCGCCAGTTCGCCTGGGCCTTGTCGACGATCTCCTTGAAGTACGGATCGAGCATCAGGTTCCTCAGGCCCGGGTTGCGGTCGTACGCGTCCTTGATGCGTTGCAGGAAGTGCGCGCGGATGATGCAGCCCCCGCGCCAGATCATGCTGATGGCGCCGAAGTCGAGGTTCCAGTTGTACTCCTTCGCGGCCTCGGCCATGAGCGCGAAGCCCTGGGCGTAGCTCATGATCTTCGAGGCGTACAACGCGTCCTTGATCGCCAGCAACAACTCCTGCTTGTCGCCGTCGTAGGCCGGGTCGGGGCCCTTCAACTGCCCCTCGGCGGCGACGCGCTCGTCCTTGATCGCGCTGATACAGCGGGCGAAGACGGCCTCGGCGATGGTCGGCGCGGCGATCCCGAGGTCCAGCGCCTGCTCGCTCGTCCACTTGCCGGTGCCTTTCTGCCCGGCGCGGTCGACGATGACCTCCAGCATCGGCTTACCCGTCTCCGGGTCGTTCTTTTTCAGGATGTCGGCGGTGATCTCCATCAGGTAGCTGTCCAGATCCCCCGCGTTCCACTCCGCGAAGATCTCGTGCATCTGCGAGTAGTCCATGCCGAGCGCGTGCTTCATGATATAGTACGCCTCGGCGATGAGCTGCATGTCGCCGTACTCGATGCCGTTGTGCACCATCTTGACGAAGTGCCCCGCCCCGTCGTCGCCGATGTGGACGCAGCACGCTTCGCCGTCGACCTTCGCGGAGATGTCCACGAGGATCTTCTCGACGCGTTCGTAGGCCGCTCTCTGGCCGCCGGGCATGATCGACGGACCGTAACGCGCGCCCTCCTCGCCGCCGGAGACGCCGGTACCGACGAAGAGAAGCTTCTTCGCCTCAAGCTCCTTGTTGCGGCGGATGGTATCGAGAAAAAACGAGTTGCCGCCGTCGATGAGAATGTCGCCTTCGTCCATCAGCGGCACCAGAGATTCGATGGCCAGGTCCACCGGCTTGCCGGCCTTGACCATCAGCATCACCGGCCGCGACGGCTTGATGGCGGCGACGAACGCTTCGAGCGTCTCGCAGCCGATGATATTCTTGCCCTTGGCCGCGTCGCTGCCCACGAAGTCGGTCATCTTACTCGTGGTGCGGTTGTAGACCGCGACGGTATAGCCGTGATCGGCCATGTTCAGCACCAGGTTCTGCCCCATCACCGCCAGCCCCATCAGGCCGATATCCGCTTGCGCTGTCATCCTCGTCGTCTCCCTCTGGTGGAATGAAACCGCCGTCACCCGGCGGCATTCTTACTCGTTGTAAACCGCCTCGCCCTCGCCGTATACCGCCACCGGCCACGCGCCCATATCCAGCGGGTCGCCGTTCCAGCCGACGAACGAGGCCCACCGTCCCTTGGCCAGCGTGCCGAAGTGTTTCTGCTGGCCGATGAGCTCGGCGTTGACGCGGGTCACCAGTTCGATACACCGCTGCCGGGTCATCCCCGCGCGCAGAAAATGGCGCAGATGAAACCGCAACTGCGATTGAATCGCGTAGGCATGGTCGCTCATCAAGCCGAAGGTCACGCCCGATGCCACCAGCGGCAAGACGTTGCGCCAGGAGCTGTGCCGCAACTCCGTCTTCTGCGCGTTCGATGTGATCGGGCCGTAGATCACCGGGATCTTGCGCTTCTTGAGCTCGTCATACACATGTTGCTCGAAGACGTCCATGGTGTGCTCGAGCGTAACGCGCAGCCTGTACTCGTCGACGACGCGCAGCACCGCGGCGATGTCGTCGGCCTTGTGCGCGTGGCAGCGCAGCGTCTCCTTGCCGGCGAGGACCGCGCGCAGCGTCTCCTCCTCGGCGGTGAAGGCGATCTCCTTCTTCTTCTCGCCCTTGGCCGCGCGGTACTTCTTCTCCTTCCGCGACACCTCGGCGAACTTTCGGCGCAGCATGTCCAGCGCGCCCATGCGCGTCGAGGGGCGGTCGCCCTTCCATCCCCAGGAACCGGCCATGCGCGGGTTGTGCCCGAACGCGGCCTTCAAGCCGGCGCGCCCGATCAGGGCGTCGGTGGTATTGCGCGCGTAGTTGCGGATCACCGCGGTCTTCCCGCCGATGATGTTGCCGCTTCCGGGTGTGACGCAGGAATACAACACCCCCGCCTCGATGGATTCGCGGAAGGACGGATCGTCCAGCAGCACCGCATCGAGCGCGTCGGCGCCGACGGTGAACGGCGCCTGCCGCTCGTTGGTCTCGGTGGGCTCCCCGCCCTCGAACGGCCGGTTCATGCCGATGTGGCAGTGCGGATCGACCAACGCCGGCGTCAGCGTCGCGAACTCGCCGACAACCTCGCCCTCGGGCCTGGCGGCGATCTTCTTGATCTTCCAGCCATCGAAGATCAGCCACGCGTCCGCGCGCATCTCGCGGCCGGTATAAAGCGTCTTGGCGTATACGCAGGGCATCGGCGTCTCCCCTCCGAGCAGGCGTTCACGTGCCCATCATAAGGAAACGCCGGGATTCGGCAAGCCGTTTCATCTCAGGCTTCCTGCACCCGCCGGAGGATGGCATTGAGGTGGTCCTGCTGCTCGTCGGCAAGGTCGCGGAAGTGCCAGGCCGTGCGCAGGGCCTCGGGGATGTCCTCGCGCTTCCAGTACAGCACCGACGCGCGCAGCATGCGGGCCTTGGCCTTGAAATCCTGCGCGGCGAACTCCGGCGGGAAGAGAACCGTCACCTCCGCGCGGCAGGTCCAGAGCGGCACCGCCGGCGAGTAGGCGATATCGCAGAGCATGCCGCTCTCGCTGAGATTGACCACGCTGCCTTCGGTGCAGAAGTCGTCGACGCAGATCCGTACCCGCGTGCCGTGCATGCCCACGCGCTCGTGCCGCCGCCACAGGCGCGGATTGCAAACCTCGTTGATCTTCCTCATCAGGTCCACCGCGGAGAAGGGGATGGTCAAGATATTCTCCACCCCGTGGGCGCGGAACTTGCGGAAGTGCGCCTCGTCCGGCGAGGAGGTGAGCAGCAGAAACGGCGTCTCGCTGTTGACCGTCTGCTCGACCATCTCTTCGTGAATGCCCAGGCCATCGGTCTCGCCGATCTCGTTGCCGCAGAGAACGAAGTCGAACTTCTCGCGCCGCAGCAGGTCCAGCCCCTCCTCCCCGTTCACGATCTCGCGCAGGTCGATGTCGTTGGCCTCGGACATCAGGTACCGGCGGACGATGTTGCGCAGGGTGCTCGAATCGTGGATCAGCAGGATACTGCGATGCGACATGATTACCTCCTTGTCGCGCGCAGTATATCACAGCCGCGCGCGAAAGGAAAGCATGGCCGAAGTCCTAAGGACCCGTTAAGCAATAAGATCGGGATTTCTGAAATTATTGCTTTACGGGTCCTAATACCCCGGCTCGGCCCCGGCGGCGTTGCGGTATTCCTCGAGTTTGCGGCGGCAATCCTCGGCATGGGCCTTGGCCGCGGCGTTGGTCGGATCGACGTCCTGGATGATGTCCTCGTAGGTCTGCACCGCGCTCTGGATGCTCTCCACGGCCTTGTCGAGATACCCGAAGCGGTACAGCAACACCGCGCGGCGGTGGTACAAACCGCCCATGATCAGGCGCGGGCCGACCTCCTGCCGGTTGTAGCGGATGCGCTCGGCCGCGGCCTGAACGCCCTCGTCGATCACCTCGAGGCAGTTGCGCGCCTCGGGCATGCCCTGCTGCTTCTCCCCGGCGTTGAGGTAGCGCAGGGCGTTACCGTAGAGTTTACGGCTGGCGCCCTCGCAGGCCATGGCGCGGACGTACATCGCCTCCATGTCGGCCGGGTAGAAACGCAGACACATCTGCAGGATGTCCAGCGAGTCGCGGTAACTGTCGTGCGCAGCGTCGCGCTGGCCGCGGGCGTACTGCTGGTGCCCGAGGTACAGCAGCGCGAAGCCTTCGCCGCGCATGGCGTAGTAGTTGTCCGGGTTCAACTCGCGCGCACGGCGGTAGGCCTCGATGGCCTGGTCGAGTTCCATGAGGTTGTAATGGCTGTCGCCGAGCCAGCGCCAGGCCTCGCTGTTCCGCGGATAGTCGCGCACCACCTCGCGCAAGAGCTCCCGCGCCTGCGAGAAATTCGCCTTCTGCCGGATCAGTTCCACCGCCTCGCGGTAGCGCGGGTCGTCCACCTCCGGCTGTTGCGGCGGGACCTGCGACTGAGGCGCCGGCGCCTGGGGACCGTTGCGCGCCTCCTTCTCCTCCGGCGACTCGGGCGCATGGTCCTTGAAACCGAGCCACTTGCGCATATGGCGTACGCCCCAAGCGTCGCTGCAGCCGTTGGCGACCAACAACGCCAGTCCGATCCCGACCAATCCTGTAAGACGCACTTGCCTCTTCGCCACGGCCCGCTCCTTGCAGTCAACCCTAAGTGCTGGGGTGATAAGACAATATACTTACAGTATTCATCGACTGATTCTTTGGCAAGATTTTCTTCTTTTCCTGCGCGAAAAGAGGAAAAGTTCTTCCTCTCGGAACGTAACCTATATATAGAAAGGATTGCATGGCATTGCGCCCCGCGCTCGGGTGTTGACACCGGCTGTGCGGATCGTTAAGATTTTTGTGTAACGTGATTGCATCGTTACGGTTAGACTGACGCCGCTCACGGAGCCAAACGGAGACGGCGACAAAGGAGTCTGTATGCTGCGCGCGCGAATCGGCTGGACGCTGGCGACCTGTCTGTGCCTGCTGGCCATCGGCTGCACCGAAAGAAAAATGGTCATCACCAGCGAGCCCGAGGGCGCGAAGGTGGTGGTCAACAACACTTGGGTCGGCACCACGCCCATGGAGGTGACCTTCAAACACTACGGCGTCTACGGCATCCGCCTGGAAAAAGAAGGCTATTACCCCATGTTCATCAAGGAACCGATCGCCCAGCCGCTTTACGAACGCCCCGGGATCGACCTGGTCAACGCCGCGCTGGTGCCCAAGCGCATCGTCGACCTGCGTCAGCTCCACTACGTTATGGAGAAGGTCGAGGAAGAGGACGGCATCGACGGCATCATCGCCCGCAGCGAGGAAATGGGCGGGCGCATGGAGAAGCTGGCCGCGCAGCAGGCCGAACGCGACAAGCAGCGCAAACCCCCGCCCTCGTGGCTTCCGCTCAAGAAGAAGGACAAGGACGAATCGGACGAGCAGCCGGAGTCGCCCCCCGCCGAGACGGAGCCCGCGGCGCCGGAAGAAGAGACGCCGCCCGAGCCCGAGCCGCACGTGCCGGATCTGGGCGAAGACATTGAAGACGTTCCGGGCGAGACGACGATTGTCCCGGAAGGCTAGTCGCTTCCCGCCGCGCCGGCGACAATCCGCGCGCCCGCGCGCGGGCCACGGATCGGGATCATGACCACCCCCCGCAAATCATTCGCGCGATGCATACTGACGCTCCTGCCGGCGCTGGTCTCGATTACGGCGGCGGCGCAGGCGCAGGAACCGCTCGCGGGCGCCTCGCGCAAAGCGCTGGCCGAGCGCTTCTCCGTCTACGACTTCGAACCGAGGGGAAACGACCCGCGCAGCCGCGACCGCGACGGCGACCGCCGACCGGATTTCTGGGAGGTGCTCGTCGACCAGATCCACCCGCATTACCATCGCAACAACGTCGCCATCGTCACCGACCCGGCCGACGCGCCGCGACCGGGCCTGGGCGGCCAGGTTCCCGGCTACGTCCTGAAAGTTCCTTTCGACGGGGCGCCGGTGGCCGTGCAGACGCGGTTTCCCAAGATCGTCGACCCCGACCGCGCCTACGAGATCACCGTCTGGGCGCGCACCCGGCGCCTCGAGCACAGCATCGTCCAGTTCACCCTGGTCTGGCTGCGCTACGACGAAATCCGCGGGGAGAAGGAAATCTCGCGCAACTTCCTGCGCATCCCCCCCGGACAACGCGACTGGCCCGAGGCGCCGCTGCGGCTGCGGGTCAACGATATCCCGGCGGAAGCCAACCGCGTGCGGGTGATCTGCGAGATTCTCGACGACCCGGACTTCCCCGGCGCCGACCGCGACGGCGTGGCCTGGTTCGACGACATCCGCATCCAGTCGCGCCCCAAGATCCGTCTCAAACCGAAATTCATCAACCGGGACGATCCGCAACCGCTGAGCTTCAAGATCCTCTACCTCGGGCTGCTGCCCAAGGAGGAACTGCGCTCGGGCAAGCCGACCGAACGGCGCTATATCCGCACCATCGAGATCAAGGACATTTACGGCGATCCGCCGAAGACCGACGACGGCCGGCGTTCGCTGCCGCTGCGCTTCAGCCCGGCCCAGCAGATCCGGACCGGCATCCGCACCACCCACGAAGAGGAAATCTCCCTCGACCTCGAGCGACTGGGCGTTCATTACGTCACCGTCCGGCTCTTCAATCTGGAGAACGAGAAGCTCGCGGAGATCACCCAGGTCATCGGCCGCTGGAAGCCCGCGCTCAAGCGCGACCCGGGCAAGCGCGATGCCGAGGACGCCAAAGGCTTCGGCATCGTCCTGGACGAACCGCCGGCGGCGCTGCTGAGCAAGCGCGGCACGCTGGCGGACATAGTGCAGCGTTCGGGCGCCTCCTTCGTCAAGATCAACCTCTGGCCGCGCCAGCTCTCTCTGGACGAGAGCAAGTCCTACTTCGTCGACCTGGCGCAGGAGTTGCGCATGATGCGCGGCAGCGGTATCCGCGTCACCGGCAACCTCGTCGAGCATTCGGTCTTCTCGCTGCACGAAGGCATGCACCAGGCGATGCGCGCGCCGCCGCCGGCCTTCGAGAATTTCCTGCAACAAGCCGCCGAGAAGTTCGACATGTATATCGACACCTGGCAGCTCGGCGACGAGGACGACGCCTCCTTCTCCCACGGCGTGGAGCCCAAGGAGGTCGAGACGGTCCGCAAGATGCTCAACAGCGTCAGCAGTTCCCCGCTGCACGTCTACCCGGTGCAGCTGAGCGCTCTGCGCGCCAAGGCGCCCCCGGCGGAGCTGGCCTACGCGTTGACTTTCCGCGTCCCCTATACGATGAGTTACCTGAAGATGACCGAGGCGATGGTTCACTTCGCCCCCGACGGGTACATGGAGTTCCGGCGGCAAAAACGCCACCTCTATCCGCCCGAGTTTTTGCTGGCGCTGGCGCCCCGGCCGCGGACGGTGGACGAGGAGGCGGTGGAAGCCGAACTCGAGAGTTATCGCCCCTGGCTCTCCATCGAGCTGACGCCCGCGAATATTCAGCAGTTCGACCTCAAGGAGGAGCGGGCGATGATCGAGGACATGGTCAAGAAGGCCGTCCTCGGCCGGGCGGTGGATATCGATCGCGTCTACCTCGGCTCGCTCAAGGGCGGACGGCAGAGCCTGATCACCTTCACCCGCGAGGACAAGCCCATCCCGCGCCCGTCGTTCTTCGCCGCGCGCGTGCTGCAGGACTACCTCGGGGGCGCGAAATACCTCGGCAGTTTCGTCCTCCACAACGAGTTCGGCGACTTCCCGAACTTCGTCTTCCAGCGCTACGAAAGCAACGACACCGCCGTTGTCGTCTGGTACGAGGGCAAGGGCGAGTCTGCCGAGATCGACTACGGCGGCGGCAACAACCTGCGCCTGGTGGACATGATGGGCAACGTCACGCCGGTGCCGAAGAACTCGCGCTTCATCGCCCGGCGCGTGCCGCAGATCGTCATCGGCATGGACCAGCGCCTCGCGCGTACCCGCATGAGCCTGCGCATCCGCGACAACCCGCCGATGTCGATGCGCAGCGAAGACCAGTACCAGGAGGTCGTCTTGACCAACTTCTTCGACGGCGACCTCGCCGGCGACGTGGAACTGCGCTATGCCCGCGCGGCCGACTTCAGCCAGGAGATCGGTTGGCGCGTGCGCCCCATCCGTCAGGAATTCAAAATCGCCCGCCCCAAAGGGCACGGCGAGGACCGCGAGTACTACACCGAGACCCTTCGCTTCGAAGTGCGACCGCCGGACAATACCCCCGCCGACGGCGAGGGGGCCATGGGGCGCAAATACGTCATCGGCGACCTGGAGCTGAAAGGCGAGCAGGCGAACTTGCGCATCGTCCGCGAAACACCGATGGAGAGCGACATCAAGGTCGAGATCCAGCCCGTCCAGCGCAACGACAACCCGAACAACGACGTCCTGCTGATGAAAATTCGATGGGCGCCGAGCGACGAGGAGGCGGCACTGGGCGAACTGACCGTCCAGCCGTTTTTCATCACCGCCGGCAGCATGGAGGTGCCCCTGGCGCGCAAGAGCATCCCCGCCTACGCGCGCACCGACACGCAGACGCCCCCCGAGACCATCGAGTTCCTCGTCCCCCGCAGCCCGATCGTCCAGCGCACCTGGATCGGTCTGCGCCAGGAAGGCGGATCGCGCTTCTTCGTCAAGGAAGTCACCGGTCTTCTGCGGCCCTATTCCCGCTGAGCGCGAGAGACGCCCCATGGACATGATGAGACGCCTCTTCGACCTCTACATGCGCCAGCGCCGCCGCCGTTTCGATCGAGCGCTGCGAAATCCGGCCGCGACGCAGACAGCGCGACTGCGCGAAATTCTCGCGCCCAACCGCGACACCGCCTTCGGCCGCCAACACGGTTTCGCGACGCTCGCCGACGCCGACGCCTACCGCCGCGCGGTGCCGATCCGACAGTACGCGGAGTTCACGCCGTACGTCGAACGGACGAAGCAGGGCGAGCGGAACGTCCTCACCGTCGGGGCGCCGGAGATGTTCGCCATCACCAGCGGCACCACCGCCGAACCCAAGTTCTGCCCGGTCACGCCCGCCTTCGTCCGCGAGTACCACGGCATCCACCTGCTCTGGCTGCATCAACTCATGCGCGACCGCAAGCCGACGGTGGTCGAGCGGCTACTGACAGTCGTCAGCCCCGCCGTCGACGGCTATACCGCCGGCGGCATCCCCTACGGCAGCACCAGCGGGCGGCAGCTCTGCGACCAGTCGTGGATCCTGCGGCGGCGCCATCCGGTGCCCTACCGGGCGCTCTGCATCAAGGACTACGACTCGCGCTATCACGCCATCCTCGTCTTCGCTCTTACCCGCGGCATCACCGTGGTCACCAGCGTCAACCCCTCGACACTGGTCTTGCTGGGACAGCTCATGAACGCGCACGCGGAGGAACTGCTCGACGATCTGGAACACGGAAGCCTGCGCCATGCGCCGGCGTTGACCGAGGAGGAACGCGGCTGGATGCGGCCGCACCTGCGCCCGGCGCCGAAACGGGCGAAGCTGCTGCGCGAGCGCCGCCGGGCCGACGGCGCGCTCCTGCCGCGCAACGCTTGGCCGGAACTGACGGCGATCAACTGCTGGCAGGGCGGCAGCGCCCCGTTCTACCTCGACCAGATCCCCGCGATCTGGGGCGACGCGCCGCAGCGCTGCCTGGGGCTGCGCGCCAGCGAAGGCAATTTCACCGTCCCCATGACCGACCACAGCCCCGCGGGCGCGCTGGGGGTTTCCGGCCACTTCCTGGAGTTTCTGCCCGCCGAAGCCGATCCGCAACCGGACGCGCCGACGCTGCTGGCGCACGAGCTGGAGGAAGGCAAGCGCTACCGCCTGGTCATCACCACCGGCGGCGGATTCTATCGCTACGACCTCGCGGACATCGTCGAGGTCACCGGATTCCGCCACGCCACGCCGGAGGTGGCTTTCCTGCACAAGGCCGGCGGCGTCCTCTCCATCACCGGCGAGAAGGTGACCGAGAACCAGGTGGTAACGATAATGGCCGGGCTCGCGCGCGAGGCTCCGCCGTTGGACGGATTCACCGTCACCGTGGAGATGAACCATCCGCCGCGCTACGTCCTGGCGCTGGAGTCGGCGCAGAACCGCGCGGACTCCGCCTGGGCCGCGATGCTGCACCGGTTCGAGCGCGAGCTGAGCGCGGCCAACGGGGAGTACAGGCAGAAACGCGCCAGCGGCCGCATCGCCGCGCCATTGCTGCTGCGTCTGGCGCCGGGCAGCTACCGCCGCTACCGGACGGCCCTGACCGCCGAGGGGCGCCCCGACGGGCAGATCAAGCCCCCGCACCTGGTGCGCCCGGCCGGGGCAGGCGACGTGCCGGTGAAGGGCTGCCCGTTCTTCGACCGCGTCGAGGTGACGCAACGAATCGAACTGCTGCCGACGGAGAATCCCGCATGAGCGCCGCCTTCCAGATCCCCGCCACCGTCCTCACCGGCGGAGGCTGTTTCGACGAACTCGGCCGCGTGGCCCGGCCGCTCGGAAAGCGCGCTCTCCTGGTCACCGGCAAGCGCGCGATGCAGGCGCAAGGGTTCGTCGACCGGGCGAAGGAACTGCTCCAAGCCGAAGGTGCCGCCTGCGCCGTCTTCGGCGGCGTGGCGCACGACCCGGAGCTCGAGATCGTCGAGGCCGCGCGAAGGATCTTCCGCAAAGAAGGGTGCGACCTGCTCATCGGCCTCGGCGGCGGCAGCGCCATCGACGCGGCCAAGGCCGTCGCCGGCATGGCCCCGAGCGACAAGGAAGCCCGCGCCTTCTTCGACGGCGAGCCTCTCGCGGCGACCGACGTGCCGCTGATCGCGGTGCCCTCCACCTTCGGCACCGGCACCGAGGCCACGCGCGTCTCGGTCCTCTCGGACAAGGCCAGACATCTCAAGCGCGGCATCCGTCACGACACCATGCTCCCCAGAGCCGCCATCGTCGATCCCGAACTCGGTAAAGCCGCGCCGCCGGCGCTGACCGCCGCCTGCGGCATGGACGCGTTGACGCAGGCGATGGAATCCTTTCTCTCGCGCCATGCCGCCGAAATCACCCGGGCGCTGAGCCTGCAGGCGACGCGGCTGCTGGCCACGCACCTGCCGCGCGCGTTCCGCGACGGCGCGGATATGGACGCCCGCGCTGGCTGCGCCGACGCCTCCCTGATGGCCGGGATGGCGCTCCATAACGCCCGCCTCGGCGTGGTCCACGGCCTGGCGCACCCACTCGGCGCGCGCTACGGGCTGATCCACGGCGAGGTCTGCGGCACGCTTCTGCCGCTGGCCCTGCGTTTCAACCGCGAGACGGATGGTTATCGCCGGTTGAGAGATGTCCTCGGCACCGACCCGGCCGACTTGGCCGAGAAGCTGCTGCGGGAGATGAACCTGCCGACCGACCTGCGGCACGTCGGCATCCCCGAAAGCGACTTCGACCTGCTCGTGCCGGAGATTCTCGCCAGCGGCTCGACCAGGGCCAACCCGCGCGAGGTCAACGAACCCGAGGCCCGGGCGCTGTTGCGCGAGGCGTGCGTGTAGCCCGTGCCGAAGCGAGACTTCGTGCAGCCGCCCTCGAGAACGGGTAGAAGGCCTGGCGTTCGCCTCAATACCCACCGCCCCACAGCGGGGCGTAGTAGGCGACGATCCAGCCGAGAATCGGCTCGCCCCAGTACAGCGTGATCCCCGCGCCCAGGCAGAGAAACGGGCCGTACGGCATGATGCTCTCTCCGGTGCGCCAGCGGTAGAGCAACGCGTTCAGCCCGCCCGCCTCGGCCTCCGCGGAACCCGCGGGCGGCCAGTCGCCGGTGGCCAGCTTCGTCCCCGCACCGTAGAACGCGCCGCAGCAGCTTCCGAGGAAGAACGACAGGAGCGCCCCGCGCCAGCCCAGCACCGCGCCGATGAGCGCCATCAGCTTCGTGTCGCCCAGCCCGATCGCCTGCGTCAGGTTCTTGTCCTTCCGCTGCAGTTCCTTCAGCTTGGCGCGGAACGCCAGCGTGCCGCCGAGCGTCAAGATCAGCATCACCCCCGCCCCGATCACCGCGCCGACGAGGCCGCCGAGCAGCCCGGCGATCCACTGCGGCACCGACGGGTACGCCTCCACCCAGCCCGCGTGCAGCGGCGGCGCCAGCGCCGAGAGGAGCAGCCCCCCGGCCAGCCCGCCGTAGCTCAGCTCCTCCGGGATGATCTGGAAGTCGAAGTCGATCGTCGCCACGGCCACCAGGAGCGCCAGGAAGAGGATATGCGCCAACAGGATCAGCGTGTTGGTATGCCGGCCGAAGTCGTTCGCCGCGTCCATCCACCCCGCGCCGGCCCAGAGGCACGCCGTCAGCAGTTCGATGGCCGGATAGCGCCACGAGATCGGCTCGCGGCACTGCCGGCAGCGGCCGCGCAGGGCGAACCAACTGAGGATGGGGATGTTGTCGTACGCGGCGATACCCGCGCCGCACTGCGGGCAACTGCTCGGCGGCTGATGCAGCGCCATTTCGCGCGGCAGCCGGTGGATCACCACGTTCAGGAACGAGCCGATGCAGGCGCCGAAGAAAAAGAGCGCCGCCGCGTAAAAGATGCGAACCTGCAAGACGTCTTCGAGTAGAAAAAAATCCATGACCGCATGATCCATGGCCGCGCCGCCAAGTCAAGATCCAAAAACCACGCGTCGAAACTCCCTGGTTTTCAACCTCTTCCGGGAAAACTGCCGGCAAAGCATAAAGATTCTTGACCTGTGTGAACAATAGCTTAGCATAAACGGGAAGAATATTCTCATGGCAGGCGATGGAAACGAGCATTCGTGCAGACGGATTTCGTTGACGTGATCGAGAAAGGCAATCCGTTGGTGGCCGACAAGGGCACGGTGCTGCTGGTCGACGACGATTTCGACGCGCTGGCGCTGCTCTCGAATATACTCGAGAGGCAGGGGTACCGGACGTTTCTGGCCCGCAACGGCCAGGACGCGCTGAAACTGGCCGAGGAGCAGTGGCGGACGCTGGACACGGTGGTGCTCGACATCAACATGCCCGGCGGCCTCGACGGCTACGCGGTCATCGACAAGCTCAAGAACGACGGACACACCCGGAGCGTCCCCATCGCGGTCCTCTCCGCGCGCACCTCCGCCACCGACATGGCCCGCAGCTATTCCGCGGGGGCGGTGCAGCACATCTGCAAGCCCTACGACATCAAGCACCTGCTGGCGGTGATCCAGAGCATGGTGCGCGTGCATTGCCTCGAACGCGAGAGCAAGCTCAACGCCGAGAAATACCAGGCCATCGTCGACAACTCCCCCGTGCAGGTGGTGCTGGTCAAATCCGACTGCGCCATCCTGGAGACGAACAAGCATTTCCGCAACAAGTACCCCGCCGCGCGCGAGGGAGACTCGCTCCTGGACATCTACGGGCTGACCCGCGCCGGGGATATCGAGAACCCGATCCTCGACGCCATCGCCACCGGCGAGACGTGCATCGGCGAGGTCGAGTTCCAGCGCGACGGCGAGGCGCGCTACATGAGCGTGCGCAGCGCGCCGCTGAAGGACCAGGACGGCCGCGTGGAGTCGGCGATCGTCATCGCCACCGACACCACCCAGCAGCGCGTCACCGAGGAGAACCTGCGCAAGCAGGTCGAGCGCTACAACCGCACGATCCAGCAGCAGGACCGCACGGCCGAGCACCTCATGGCGGTGCAGAAGGAACTGCGGGAAAAGAAGGAGGAGCTCGAACGCCTCTCGGTCACCGACGAGCTGACGCTCTTGAACAACCGGCGCTTCTTCAACCAGACGCTCTCGGCCGAGGCGCTGCGTTCGGGCCGGTACGAACACCCGCTGACGCTGATCATGCTCGACATCGACCACTTCAAGCCCGTGAACGACACCCACGGCCACGACGCGGGCGACATCGTGCTCAAGGACCTGGCGGCGCTCTTGAAGCGGCAGCTCCGCGAGACCGACACCGTCGCGCGCTGGGGCGGCGAGGAATTCGCCATCATCCTGCCGGAGACGCCCGAGGAGATCGGCTACCATATCGGCGAACGCCTGCGCCAGGCGGTGGAGGCGCACGACTTCCAGGTTCCCGGCGTGACGCTGAACCTGACGGTCTCGCTCGGCGTGGCCACGATCTGTCAGCAGGCGATCAACCCGCAGCGCCTGCTCAAGCGCGCCGACGAGGCGCTCTTCGAGGCCAAGAACGGCGGCCGCAACCAAGTCATCGCGGTGCAGTAGTCCTCTCCCGAAAGCCGCCCCCCGCGCGCAAGTCGCCGACGCCTCGTCCGGTTCGTGGATTCGCGAAATGCCCTACGCGTCGAACTCGGTGACCAGCTTCTCGAGTTGCAAAAAGTCGTGCGGGCCGGGGAAGCAGACCACGCCCGGCGCCGGCCGCTCGTCGGGTTTCTGCTGCACCAGCAGGATGTACCGGCGCTCCTCGTCGGGCTGCGCGGCGAGCAGCTTCTTCTGCACCTCCTCCGGCAGCGGGCGCAGATCGCACGAGAGGAAGCGCACCCCGCCGGTGCCGATCATCTTCTCCGCCGGAACGGCCTTGGTGTTGTACCCCTGGGCCTCGAAGAAGAAGCGGACGAGCGTGCCCAGCCCTTCGGGCGCCACCGCGGCCATGTGCTCCTTGTGCTGGACGTCCACCTCCATCTGCGCGGCGCGGAGGTTGATACCCAGAAGTTCCGCGAATTCGCGGAGCTGCTCGCGGATCTTGGTGCAGACGGTGGAAATGACCGGCGCCTTGGGGAAGACCGCCTCCCAGCCGGCGTCGGGGATATCGTCGACGAAGAAGTCGCCGCCGTGGCCGAGACGCATGGCCTTGACCACCGAGTTGGCCATGCAGACGATGCGCACCAGTGCGCGCGCCTCGATCTCGTCCTTGTCGTCGTCCTCCTTGAACGCATCGAAAATGCTCTGCACCTTGTGATGCTGGCGCACCGCGCGGATGATCTTCTCCGGCAGCTTCCAGTTCTCGGAGACGAGCGAACCCAGGAGCGCGTGGTCCATGAGGAAGGTGTCCTGCTCGAGCTTGTTGATGCGCAGGTTCTCCGAGGCCGCCCGGCGCACCACCCCCTCGTACTCGGAGTTCATGTAGTCGTCGTAGATGATCTTCCCCAGATCGTGCAGCAGCCCCGCGAGGAAGGCGTCCTCGGGCTCGACCGTCTTGTCCGCCCGCGCCAGCTCCGCCGCGGCGATGGCCGTGCCGAGGCTGTGGACCCAGTACATCTGCCGGTTGAAAGCGAAGGTCTTGGTGTTCTTGTCGAACATCTTGAAGACCGACATGGCCACCGCGAGGTTCTTCACCTCCTTGCGGCCGATGCGGATCACCGCGTCGAGCAGATTGTCGATATGCTTGCGCCCGCCGAGCGCCACGGAATTGGAGCGCTTGAGCACGATCGCCGCCAGCGCCGGATCGGTGCTGATCGGCGGCGCCAGGTCCTTCATCTCGGATTTGGGGTCGTTGCTGAGACGGATCACCTCGCTGACCGCATGCGGCAGCGCCAGCAGTTCCTTGGCCTTCTTGACCAGGAGCTGCGCCTTCTTGTCCGGCGTGGCGCTCTCGCCCCAGTCGATCTTCTCCACCGTCGACTTGGCCTTCATCAGCGCGGTCTTGCCGGTCTTCTGCAACAGCCGTTTCATCCGTTGCTGCAGCGGTTTCTCGCCGAACGGCTTTTTGATGATGTCGGCCACCCCCGCCCGCATGGCCATGAAGACGTCCATCTTGAAGAAATGCCCCATCAGCACCGGCGCGGCGTGGTAGCGGTTGGCGATACGGCAGAGGTCGAAGGCGGTGTTCTGGGTCTTCTGGTCGTAGTCGATGGCCACCACCATCACCGAGCCGTTGGCCAAAGTCTGGCGCACCATCGGCGCGGCCTCGACCTTGTCGTACTCGAGCCCCATGCCCTTGGCCGCACGCAAGAGCATGTTGTGCACCGTCTGCTGTTTGTCGAAGCCGATGATGCGATAGGTGGCCTTGCCGGAGTCGCTCTTCTGCTTCGCCCCTTCCTTGCCACCGGCGTCCTTGGGAACGCTGGTCGTCTGCGGATCGCTGGCGGTATCTTCGGCATCGTCGGATTGATCGGTCGCTTCGGTCATGGCTGTATCCGCCAAGGCTTCCCCCTTAGTCATCTGCTGTTCGATTTCGGCCGGAGTTGTGCTGGACACTATACTTGCCAAAAGCGTGTTAGCAAATGATTGGGGCCGGAATTCCTCTTTTTTTACACGCCAACGGGACCTTTGTCCCCATTGTCCCGCAAGTGATCGGGAAAGACAACAGCGTGACCTCTGTTCTCCCCTGATGATTCATTTCGTTTTCCGTATCAAAACTTCTTCCCATACATTATTTCGCCTAGCATATTACGTGTTCGAGGGAATCTCGCCGGCTCGGTCCAACGCGATCTTGGTGCAGACAGGACCGACGATCTCGAAGAAGATGCACGTAGCGGTAATCGTCGTGATGACGGCGCCGGCGATATAGCTCGGATCGTACATCGCCAGCGACAACTCCGGATGCGCCTGGGCAAAGGCGTCGATGTCGGCGTGGTGCTTCTCCGCGAGCATCATGAACTCGTGGCGGATGATCAGGCTCAAGCCGATGGCCACCCCCGCCTGCGAGAGAATGCCCAGGCCGAGGTATCTGCGGATCTTCTCCTCGACGTTGCCGATCTTGGCCCCGGCGGCCGCGCCGATGATCTTGCCCCCCGAACGCGCGAGGATATAGAGCGCGCCGACGACGCCGAGGCTCAGCAGTTGGCGCACCTCCAGGTGCGAGCCGGCGAGGCAGAAGAAGAGCACGAACAACAGCGGCATCACGTCCTGCAGCGGCGCGGTGACGCGGTGGACGAGTGCGCTGCGGCGGGTGTTCACCAGTACGAAGCCGACGACCATGTTGGTCAGGATCAGCGAGAGGTGGAAATGCTCCGCGAGCCCGGTGGCCAGCAGCACCGTGCCGAAGAGGACGATGAGCATGTCGCGCGAATTGCGCAGCGGCCGCACGAGCTGGCAGAAGACAAAGCCGATCGCCGCGCCGAGGCCGAGACTGAACACGATCTCCTTGAGCGGAACCAGCAGGCCGGCGAGGACGCTCGCGTCGGCGCTCCGGCTGAAGGTGGAGACGAGCAGCACCTTGGCCATGGCCGCGGCGAAGCCGAAGATGACGATGGCCAGCCCGTCGTCGAAGCCGACGACCGCGTAGAGCGCCTTGGTCAGGTTGCCCTTGGCCTTGTACTCCTGGATCACCGCCACGGTGCCCGCCGGCGCGCTCGCGGGGGCCACCGCGCCGAAGATCAGCGCCATCGGCCAGCTCCGCGTGTACAGGTAGACCGCGAGGAAGACCAGGAGGAACGCCGCCAGCGACTCGGCGAAGATGATGCTGATGATGCCCGCCCCGAGACGCTTGAGCGTGGTCACGCTCAATTCCGAACCGATGCTGATGGCGACGAAGCCGAGCGCGATCTGGGTGATGAAGGCGAGCTTGTCGCTGACCGCGTGCGGCAACCACCCCACCAGCGACGGCCCGAGGATCACGCCGAGCACCATGTACCCGATCAGCGACGGCAGGCGCACGCGCCGCGCGAGCCCGCCGAAGTAATAGCCCGCCAGCGTCATCAGCCCCACCAGCGCCAGGATCACCGCCGGCGCCTCGTGCCACAGGCCGAGCTCGTGAAGGCTCTCGTTCATTCGAGCGACCCCGCGGTATAGAAGAGATCCTGCACCGTCACCATGACGCCGCTGACCTCGTCCAGCGAGCCGGTCACGCCCTCGATGCGGCGCAGCGTCTCGTTGGTCATCTCCTCGGGCAGCACCGCCAGAATCACCTGCCCGAAATCCTGCTCCTGGTCGCTCCAGAAGCTCGAGAAGAGCGGCATCTTCGCCAGGTAGCGGCCGGTGTCCTCGACGCCGAAGATCACCACCTGCGGCGTCATCCCCGCCAGCACCGAGAGCACGTCGCGGAACAACTCGTCGTTCTGCACCACCACGTGGAAGAGCCGCTTGTGCTTGTGATCCTTGGTGTCGACCTCGTCGCG
>CAYWFP010000066.1:0-22579 GCA_964457365.1 uncultured Planctomycetaceae bacterium | reverse complement strand
GTAGCTGCCCACGCCCGCGTTCTCCACGCGCCAGCGCGACCCCGCGAGCCGCTGCAGGTGGCTCGGCAGGGTCTCGGCGTCGTCCACGCCCAGGCCGAACGCCACGCTGTCGCCCGCAACCAGGATGCGCCGCTTTGCGTTCACCGCGGGCAGCGTGGTCCGCAGACCGCGCGCCGTGGTGCTGATCCGATACCGTCCGCGGCTGCGGCGGGCCAGGTAGTCCCGGACGCGTTCGGGCAGCGCCGCGTCCGCGGGCAGATACAGCACGGGCGGGTCGAGATTGAGCGGCCGGCGGCTCTGCAGCAGGTGCGCCTCGATCCGCACGCCCGGCCGCAGAGCCCATCCCAGCGCCGGATCGGGCCGCACGAGGATCGTGTCGTGCTTGGGCTGCTCCGTGGGGTTGCCCGCGTTGGACACAACCGCCCGAAGCCCGGCGAGCGCCGCGCGCACGTCCTCCGGCAGATCCAGGACGCGCTCGTGCTTGGGCCGCCAGAACGCGAGCAGGTCCGCCGCGTCCGCCAGCAGAACCTCCCACCCCAGCTTGTGGCCGATGCGGGCGAGCGGTACGGCCGCCAGCAGCAGCACGGTCGCCGCACCCAGAAGATAGGAGAACCTGCACACGCGGCGCGGGCGGCGGCCCGCCTCGGGGGTGCGGCCGGGATCGTCCACCTCAGGTCGCCTTCCCGGCCCGCCGCGCGCCGAACACGGCCGGCCGCGTCCAGGCGTCGATCAGGGGCACGCAGGTATTCATGATGAGGATGGAGTAGCACACGCCCTCGGGGTAGCCCGCGTACAGCCGGATCACCGCCGTCAGCACGCCGCAGCCGATCCCGAAGACCAGCCGCCCGCGGAAGGAGATCGGCGAGGTGACCATGTCCGTGGCCATGAAGAACGCGCCGATCATCAACCCGCCGCCGGCCAGGTGCAGCGCCCATGGCCCCGAGAACCAGGCGCCGACGTGCCAGACGTCGTCGAGCTGGAACGCCGGCGGGAGGATCCACCCGAGCAGCCCCACCGTGGCGATGTAGACCACCGGGATCTCCCAGGTGATGATCTTGCGCCATAATAGCAGCAGCCCGCCCAACAGCAGGAAGAGCGCCGAGGTTTCGGCGATGCAGCCGGGCTCGACGCCGAGGACGCTCCGGGCGACGAGATCCCAGTAGTTGCCCAGATGCGTCGGCCAACTGAAGCCGTGCGGATCGACGCCGCTCAGCGGTTGCATGCCGATGCGGGTCATCATCGTCGCCTGGCTGATCGCGTCGGGCATATTCTCCGCCGTCCGGTGCAGCAGATCGGCCTTGTCCGCGGCACTCTGGGGAAATTGCGGCGCCTGCTTCGCCACGTCGATGTAATGCTGGAAGCTGCCGTTGAGGGTGACGCCGAGGCGGTGGAAGAAATCGGTGACGCGCGCGGGGATATACGGCCACTCCGTCCCGTTCAACTGCGTCGGCACCGCCACCTGCAGGAACGCCCGGCCCAGGAGCGCCGGGTTCCAGATGTTGTTGCCCAGGCCGCCGAAGGCGTGCTTGGCCACGCCGATGGCGACCACGCCGCCGACTACCGGCACCCACCAGGAGACGTTCGGCGGCAACACCGCCGCCAGCAGCAGTCCCGTCACCACCGCCGACCAGTCGTTTACCGTCACCGGCACGCAGCGCAGTTTCTGGCAGACGTACTCGGTGACGATGCAGGCGCCGACACAGAGAAAGGTCACGAACATCGCCCACCAGCCGAAGGTGTAGAAGGCCACGCCGAAGGCCGGGGCCAGAGCGATGCAGACCCACTGCATGATGCCGGTGATGTCTTCCTCGGCTTTCAGGTGCGGCGCGACGGAGACGATATAATCGGTTTTCGGTTCCATAGTGCGGATCGCTCTCCCCGGAATCGGTCACGTGCGTGCGGAACGGTTCGATGCCGGCGAGGAATGCCGGCGCGATGCGGAAGGCCACCCTCCCCGCGCTCCCCCTAGGACTTCGTCTTCTCCGTCGACTTCTTCTGCGCCTTGCGCTTCTCCGCGGCGATGGCGCTCTTGGCCGTCTTAACCCACTGCACGATCGGGCGGCGCGCCGGGCAGATATAGGTGCAGACGCCACACTCGATACAGTCGAGGATATCCACCTCGGTGCACGAAAAGTATTCCCCGCGCTCGGCGCGGATACTGATCGCGCTGGGCATCAGCCCGGCCGGGCAGTGGTCCACGCAGCGCGAGCAGCGGATGCAGTCGCGGTATACGTACCGCGGCGCCTCGGTCAGGCCGAGGATGCCGCTCATGCCCTTGTTCACCGGCACGCTCGTATCGAAATGAGCCGCGCCCATCATCGGCCCGCCGAAGATCAGCTTCTTGGCGCGGAATTCCTGATAGCCGCAGAGATCCAGCAGCACCTTCGCCGGCGTGCCGACGCGCACGCGGAAGTTGCCGGGCCGCTCGACAGCGCCGCCGGTGACGGTGGTGATGCGCTCGGTCAGCGGGCGGTTCAGGCAGACGGCCTCGTAGACCGCGTGGGCGGTGCCGACGTTCTGCACCAGCGCGCCCACGTCCATGGGCAGGCCGCCGCTGGGCACCTCGCGCCGCAGGCAGGCGTCGATGAGCTGCTTCTCCGCGCCCTGCGGATACTTGACCTCCAGCAGCACCGCCTCGAACGGCCCGCCGCTGCGGATCAGCGCCGACTTGATCGCCTCGTACGCGTCGGGCTTGTTGGCCTCGATGCCGACGATGCCGCGCTTGGCGCCGACGGCTTTCAGCAGAAGCTGCAGCCCCTTGACGATCGTCTCCGGGCTCTCGAGCATCAGCCGGTAGTCGGCGGTGAGGTAGGGCTCGCACTCCACGCCGTTGAGAATCACCGTGTCGATCGGCTTCTGGGCCGGGGGCGAGAGCTTGACGTGGGTGGGGAAGGTGGCCCCGCCCATGCCGACGATGCCCGCCTCCTGCACCGCCTTGCGGATCGTCTCGGCGTCGCAGTTCTCGACCGGTTTCTCCCCGGTATCGCGTCCTTCGGCCCACGTATCCTCGCCGTCGTTCTCGATCAGGATCGCGTCGCACTCGGGGCCCAGCGGATGGAGCGTCTGCGTCAGCTTCTTCACCGTCCCCGAGACCGGGCTGTGAACGGCCGCGGAGACGAAGCCGCCGGCCTCGGCGATGAGCTGGCCGCGCTTGACCGTTTCGCCGGGCTTGACCGCCGCCTGCGCCGGCGCGCCGATATGCTGCGACAGCGGCACCACCAGCTCCGCAGGTATCGGCGCGTCCTGGATGGCCCGGTCCTTCGCCATGGCCTTGTGATCGTCATGGGGGTGGACGCCCCCGCGGAAGGTGGCGCTCATGCGCGGCTCCGAATCAATAGAACTCGACGTAGTAGACGACGGGTTCGCTCTCCTGGCCCTTCTTCTTCGCGCCCTTGATGACGACCTTGTAGAGCGCGTCCGCTTTCAGCTCGTATCCCTTGGGGCGGAAGATAATGCAGTTGCCGACGCCGAAGCCGCCATGGTCGACGTTGAAGTAGTCGAGTTCGAGCTTCTTGCCCTCCGCGTGCGGATCCTTCTCTTCTTCCTCGTCCTTACCGCGCCTGCGCCTGCGTTTCTTCCCGTCCTCGGCTTTGAGATCGTAGACGTCGACGGTGACGGAGTTCTTGGAAACCTTCTCGTAGACGGCCGGGTTGAGCGTGATATTGAAGGCGTAGAGACCCTTCTTGGAGGCGAAGCGGTAGCACATGTGGCTCAGCGGCATGTAGCCGCGCGCGGGAAAGACCACCCAGTCCCACGCCGGGACGTTTCCCTTGTTGCTCGTATCGTGGGCCATCATCGAGCCGAACTCGCCCCTGTCGTTTTTGACCGCGCCGAAGCCGGTCTTGCCCATCGCCGGGTTGATGCACCAGCGGCGGTGGCCGACGCGACTTATATTGCTCTGGTCGGAGTCGTACATGTATCCGTCGACCGAACCGGAGTAGGCGCTGTTCCACGAGAGATTGGCCTTCTCGGTGCCGACGCGGGCGAACTCGAACTTGTCCTCCGGCCACCCGGGATTGGGCGGGTGGTGGTTGAGCGAGCCGTGCGCGGCGACGAGCCTGGCGCCCTCGTGTGCGTGTTCGTTCAGCTTCTTGTCGAGGCGGACGTTCTCGTACGGCACCTCGCAGAGATAGCGGTACTGCATCAGCCGCCGCAGCGCGCCGAGGCACTGCTCGTTGTAGACCTCCGGCTCCTTCTCCATCTCCGGCGGTTCGAACTCCGCGAGGCGCTTGAGTTCGGCCTCGATCTGCTTCTTGTTGCGCGGGTGGCTGACGATGCCGCGGCGGTAGAGCAGCGTCTGGACCAGCTCGCCATCCTCGTACTTCTGGTACGGTCCGTGCAGCAGGCCGTTCTCGTATTCGCACTTGAGCACGTACTTGCCGTTCTCGTCCTTCTCGTAGTAATCGCCCTCGAGCTTGCCGTCGTCGTACTTGGCCTTGATGTGGCGGCGGCCGTTCTCGTGAAAGGTGTAGTAACTGCCGTTGAGCATGCCGTCCTTGTAGTTGGCGCGGACCTTGTTCTTGCCGCTCTTGTACTTCTCGTAGTAGCGGCCGTGCTTGCGCCCTTCGTCGTCGACGGAGTAGCTGAACTTGACCTCGCCGGAGTCGTACTTCTCCTCCACGTCGTCGGCGTGCGCGAAGACCGGCAGCAGCAGACAGACCCCGAACCAGGCGAGCCGGCGTTTGCGCGTGGTTGTGTTCATGGCGTTCTCCTGCTGTGATCGGTCAAGACATTGCGGTGGCTTCCCGCTTCTTGCGGCGCGCGCGTCGCTCGGCGCGCAGATTGACGATGCATTCCTTCGGGCAGACCTTGACGCATTTGCCGCAGAGCTTGCATTTCTCGTAGTCGATGACCGCGAGGTTGTCCACCACGTGGATGGCGTCGAAGGGGCATTCCTTCTCGCACTTGCGGCAGGCGATGCAGCCGTGGCTGCAGACCGTGTTGGCCACCGCGCCCTTGTCGTGGTTGGCGCAGCGAATGAAGACGGTGCGGCTCTCCGGATCCAGCCGTGTCAGCGAGCGCGGGCAGGCCGCGATGCACTTGCCGCAGCCGGCGCAGAGGTCTTCGTCGACCACCGCGACGTGCTGTTCGTTCAGCGAGATCGCGCCGAAGGGGCAGGCGCGGATGCAGTCGCCGAGCCCCAGGCAGCCGTAGCGGCAATCCTGAAAAGAGCCCGCAAGCCCCATCACCGAGGCCGCCGCGCAGGTGGAGATGCCGTCGTAATGGAAACGCGGGCGCACGCCGGTGCCGTGACAGCGGACGAAGGCGAAGTTCGGCTCGCCCGCCTCGGCCGCGACGCCCATGATGCCGCCGAGCTTCTGCACCGTCGCCGCGCCGCCGGGGGAGCAGAGCGTCAGGGGCGCGTTCTCCTCGACGATGGCAGCGGCGTAGCCGGCGCACCCGGCGTAGCCGCAGGCGCCGCAGTTGATCCCGGGCAGCGCCTCGGCCAGCTCGTCGATGCGCGGATCGGTCTCGACGTGGAATTTCTTCGAGGCGATGGCGAGGATCAGCCCCAGCACCCCGCCCAGCAGCGCCATGGAAGCCACCGCGTAGAGCAGCATCTGCTGCATGGTCGGTTCGTCCGTCGGCATGGCTACTCTCCCGCGCCGAGCAGTACGTCGAGCCCGGCGAAGCCGAAGAAGGCCAGCGCCATGCAGGCGGCGGCGATGAAGGTGATCGGCGCGCCGCGCATGCTTTCCGGGACCGGCGCCAGTTCCAGCCGCTCGCGAATGCCGGCCATCAGGTACAGCGCCAGCGTGAAGCCCAGCCCGCCGGCGATGCCGAGCACGGTGTTCTGCGCCAGCGCCGAGGTCAAATCGAGATCGGCGAACTCCTTGACCTTAAGTTGCGTCGCGCCGAGGATGGCGCAGTTGGTGGTGATCAGCGGCAGGTAGATGCCCAGCGTGCGATACAGCGACGGCGCCACCTTGCGCATGACGATCTCGACGAACTGCACCAGCGAGGCGATGACGAGGATGAAGCTGACGATGTCCAGGAACGCGTCCATGCCGTAGGGCGTCAACGCCAGCTTGTACAGCAGCAGCGTGACGATGCTGGCCATGGTCATGACGAAGATCACCGCCAGGCCCATCCCGACCGCCGAGTCGCGCTTCTTGCTCACGCCGACGAAGGGGCAGAGGCCCAGAAACTGCGCCAGGACGAAGTTCTGGATAAAGGCGTAGACGAGGATCAACCCGAGGTAGGTCTTCAACGCGATCATGCCGCCCCTCCGGCGTCGGCCGCCTCGGGCGGCTGCTGCCCCTGCCGCTTGGCCAGGTTGCGCTTGAGCTCCGCCGCGCGCTTGCGCCGCAGGGCGATGTAGTTGAAGAGCCCCAGCAGCAGCCCCATGCTGAGAAAACCGCCCGGCGCGACGATGAAGAGCTTCAGCGTGTACGGTTCGAGCCCGCGCACGAGCGGATAGCCGAAGAAGGTTCCCGCGCCGAGCACCTCGCGCATCAGGGCGATGGCGCAGAGCGCCAGGGTGAAGCCCACGCCCATGCCGAGCCCGTCGATCAGGCTCATCACCGGGCCGTTCTTGCTGGCGAACGCTTCGGCGCGACCGAGGATGACACAGTTGACCACGATCAGCGGCAGGAAGATGCCCAGCGCGTTCTTTAACTCCGGCTCGAACGCGGCGAGGTAGAGCTTCACCAGGGTGACGAAGGTGGCGATGACGACGATATAGCAGGGGATGCGTACTTGTTCGGGAATCGCCTTCTTGGCCAACGAGATCACCAGGTTCGATCCCAACAGTACGAACGTCGCCGCCAGCCCCATGCCGATGGCGTTGACCATCCCCGTCGTCACCGCCAGGGTGGGGCAGAGCCCCAGCAGCAGCACGAAGACCGGATTGTCGCGGATAATACCTTTGGTGAATTCGATCACAGCACGGTGCATGTACGGTCTCCGCGCCTCGGACAGCGCTTGTCTTCGGAGAAATCCAGCTTAGTGGCGAAAGCGGATTTTGTCAAGCGCTTTCGATGATGCAACCGCCACGCGGACAAACAGATAAGCCGTCGCGCCCGTTCCCGCGGTCGACTTGGCCGCGAGGCCCTGGAACAACACTTGCTAAACCGGCGCTTGTCAAGAGAGAATGTATGGCATATGACGTCAGGAGAGAACCCGATGAACGAGGAAACGAGAAAAATCCGCGTCCTGCTCGTCGACGACGACGAGGGGGTGCGCAGTTCGTTATCGCGCTTGTTTCGCCGGCATAATTTGGACGTGGCTACGGCGGTCAATGGAGAGCGTGCGCTGAAACGGATCAAACGCGGCGAACGATTCGATTGCCTGCTGGTGGACTTGCTGATGCCGGTGATGAGCGGCAAGCGACTGATCGAGCATCTGGCGGAAACCGGACTGTATCCGCTCAACCGCGTCATTATCCTTACCGCGGTACACCATGCCGATAACGCGACAGCCTACATGCAGTACGGCTGCGCCGGCTACTGCGGCAAACCGTGGGAGAACCGGCGCATTCTCGACCAGATCGCGCGCGCCTGCGCAACTGGCGAAAATACCGATCCGGCAACGGTAAAACGCGACCTTGACGCGCTGATCTGAGAAAGATGCAAAAAAGCCCCGGCAGCGATATGGGCGGCTGCCGGGCATTAGCCCCCATATCTTTATTTACTGCAACAACATACCTGAATTGCATACCGGCATTCGCCTGTATTAGGCAAACGCCACATAAATCACTATAACTTCTTACATGACAATCCATTATAAATGCCGTATGGTATTATGGTGGATGCGAAAGATGCTTTGTGAAAAGCGGTAACGGCTTTTTCTTTTTTTACTTAGAGACAGTTATGAGCGAACCGCTCCGACGCGTTCTGATAATCGATGGCGACCCGGCCGTGCGCAGCGCACTGGCGCGTCTTTTGCGCCGGCACGACTATCAGGTCGCCACCGCCGTCAGCGGCAGACGCGCCTTCAAACGATTGCGCAACGGCGAGAGCTTCGATTGTATCATTCTCGAACTGATGATGCCTGATATCCAGGGCCGGGAGTTTATCCAGACCGTGCGCGAGGAGAATCTCTTCCTGCTCAAGCGCCTGCTGATCCTGACCTGCTTCCATAACGTCGACAACGCCACCGCCTACCTGCAATACGGTTGCGGGGCCTACTGCGGCAAGCCGTTCGACAACGACCGCATTCTGCGCCAGATCGCGCGGCTGGTGCAAACCGAAGCCGCCGACGGCGAACTCGATGCCTTGTGGTAGCTCTCGGAATTTCTCTGCTCCAATCTGTCCGAAATCTGTCGGCCCCGTTCCGTCCGGCCCGGATCCTGATGAGTGGCAAGCGCTTGAGCCGGGACGAAGAGGAGGCGTTGCTTGTTTCCGACGTGGCCTTTCTGCGCAAACCTTTCGACTTGAACGCGTTACATGCATCACTCCGCGCCGTGTTGCCCGCGAGCGCTTCGCCGCTGAAGACAATCGCCTGAGAAACGAGTCCGGGAAGCTGAATTGCCTGTTTGTTTTTAGCACAAGCAAACCGACCGTATCTGTACACTTCTGCCCCATCCAGATCGCCGACGTGCCGATTTCCACATTTTTTCATCACGATTACCCCTTTGCTTGCATTGATGTTGTGAATTTCGGGCCATGATCCTGCCGGTTTTTCCTGCCGCTTGCAGTATATTGCCGACAGCAGGCCGTCTTTTTTCCGACGTATTCGCTCGGACTTCATTCCGGGGTGGGGCGGATGAACAAACGCACGATTCTCGTCGTCGACGACGACACCGACATGCTCGATGTTTTTGCCGGCACCCTCGATGGCGCGGGCTTCGCCGTACAGGCCTATACCAGTTGTGAAGACGCGCTCGAGGCGATGCGGCAGAAAGCGTACGAGCTGGTCCTGACCGATCTGGTGCTTCCGGGCGGCATGGGCGGGCTGGAGCTGATCGAGGAGATGCGCCGCGTTTCGCCCGACACCGACGCCATCGTCGCCACCGGCCACAGCTCGGTCGATTCGGCGGTCAACGCGCTGCGCCTTGGCGCCTTCGACTACCTGACCAAGCCGTTCGATCCCGACGAGCTGGTCCAGACCGTGCGGCGGGTCTTCGCCTACCGTGACCTGCTCAGCGAGAACGAACGCCTTCGCGGCGAACTCGCCGGCACCTCCGGCCCCGGCCGCCTGATCGCCGGACCGTCCGAGGCGATGCGCCGGGTGTTGGAGGTCATCCGTGCGGTCGCCCCCATGCCCAGCAGCGTCCTGATCCGCGGCGCCAGCGGCACCGGCAAGGAACTGGTCGCCGACGAGTTGCACCGGCTCAGCCCGCGCGCGGAAGGTCCGCTGATCAAGGTCAACTGCGCGGCGCTGCCGGAGAATCTGCTCGAGGACGAGCTCTTCGGCCACGAGAAAGGCGCCTTCACCGGCGCGGCCCAGAAACGCGCCGGCCGTTTCGAAGAGGCCGATCACGGCACGATCTTTCTGGACGAAATCGGCGAGATGAGCCCGGTGCTGCAGGCCAAGCTGTTGCGGGTGCTGCAGGAGCGTACCTTTCAGCGCGTCGGCAGCAGCCGCGATATCAGCATCGACGTGCGCATCATCTGTGCCACCAACGCCGACCTGGAGAGCAAGGTCGCGCAGGGCCAGTTCCGCGAAGACCTGTACTACCGCATCAACGTGGTGCAGATCCACCTGCCGGCGCTGCAGGAGCGTCCCGAGGACATTCCGGTCCTCGTCGAGGAGCTCGCCCGGCGCATCGCCCTGCGCCTGGGCCTCCCGACCAAGCCCTTCAGCGCCGAGGCGCTGGCCAAGTTGCAGCAGATGCCTTTCCCCGGCAACGTTCGCGAGCTGCAGAACCTGATCGAGCGGGTGCTTATCTTCTCGCGCGGCTCGACCGTCCTGCCCGTCGACATCCCCGAGGAGGGCGAGATGCCGGTCAAACCGTCGGCGACGAACGCGGTGACGTTGCGACCGCGGCCGGTGCCGGAGACGGCACTGCCGACGGCACCGCCGACGCCGGAGCTTCTGGGCAACGCCACGCTCGAAGAGATCGAGCGCGAGGCGATCCGGCGCACGCTCGAACAGACCGGCGGCAACATGTACCGCACGGCGAAGCTGCTGGACATCTCGCGCAGTACGCTCTACAGTAAGGTCAAGAAGCTGGGGATCGATCCGAAAGAGAACAGCCGCGCCGAAAGCGAATAGACCGACGCGGCGATTCGTGTCCGTTTGGCAGAGGGATACCATGGCTGATACGCCTGCCGATTCTCTTCCGTCCGATCCGGCGCAATCCGGTGCGGACGAACAATCGACGGCGGACCCGCTCCAGCAGGCGTCGGCCTGCCTGGAGGGTGTCCCGGAGGCGGACGCGGTGGTCGCGGGCGACCTGGCGGCGATCGGGCAGGTGCAGAACGCGCTCGCGGAAGTGGCGGCGATCCTGGCCGCGCCGTTGCCGGAGACGGCGGCCTACCTGCGCGAGTTGGACGCCGCCTGCGACCGGATGCTGCTGGGCGAGTGCGAACGCGGCGAGGAACTGACCGCGCTGCTGTTCCGCACCGTCGCGGCGCTGCGCGGCCTGCCCGGGAACGAGACGCCCGGCGAGGCGGTGGGGCCGCTGCGGACGGAGCTGGGCGAGTTGGCCGGCTCGGAGACCGGGGCGGAGGAAGCCCGACAGGAGGAGGAAGAGAAGTTCATCCCCTTCGGGACGGTCAATATCGGTTCGCCCGAAGACCGGGTGATCTTCGTGGAGTTCATCGGCGAGTCGATCGACCACCTCGACAGCATCGAGTCGCGCGTGCTCGAGCTCGAGCAGGACGCGGAGAACGCCGACCTGATCAACGAGATGTTCCGCGCCTTCCACAGTATGAAGGGCGCCGCGGGCTTTCTGGGCCTGACCGCGATCAACCGGCTCTGCCACGAGGTCGAGACCATGCTCGACCGCGCCCGCAAGCATACGCTCGTCGTCGACAGCATGGTCGTCGAGGTCGTCCTCGGCGGCATCGACATGGCCAAGCGGCTGCTCGACGGCCTGCAGCTCCGTCTCGACCGCGTCGAGGGCAAGATCCCCGAGACCGAGCCGCTCTCCGAGATCGATATCCGCCCCGTCATGCAGGCGGTCAAGATGGTGTTGGAGCAACCGACCGTCGTTGCCGGCCCCGGACGCATGCCCGAAGCCGACCGCCTCGGGGGTCGGCTGGTCGCCCAGGGCGTGGTAACCGAGGATCAGCTCGCCGAGGCGCTGGCCCGGCAGGACAAGCCGGTCGGCCAGATTCTCGTGGAGATGGGCGCGGTTTCGCGCGGGCAGATCGAGGAGGTCGCGCGCGGCGCCGGCCCGGCCAAGCGCAAGGCCGCGGCGATCAAAGTGGACACCGAAAGACTCGACGCGCTGCTGGAGATGGTCGGCGAGTTGGTCATCGCCCAGAGCCAGGTGGCGCAGAACAAGACGCTGCGGCAGGAAGCCAACCTCGCGCTGGCCAAGAACGTCGACAACCTCAGCAAGATCGTCGACCGCATGCAGGAACTGACCATGGCCATGCGCCTGATGCCGTTGCGCCAGACCTTCCAGAAAATGATTCGCCTGGTCCGCGACACCGCGCGCAAGACCGGCAAGGAAGCGCAACTGGAGCTCTCCGGGGAAGAGACCGAGATCGACAAGACCGTGGTCGAGGAGATCGCCGATCCGCTGGTGCATTTGCTCAGAAACGCCGTCGACCACGGCATCGAGAAGCCGGACGAAAGAGAAGCCCGGGGAAAGCCGCGCGAAGGCCGCATTCATCTGGCCGCGTTCCACGAGGGCGGCAACGTCGTCATCGAGATCCGCGACGACGGCAAGGGGGTCGACCGCGATCGGGTGCTGCAGAAGGCGCGCGCGCGCGGGCTGGTCGAGGCGGAGAAGAAATACACCGATCAGGAGGTCTTCGCCTTCCTCTTCCAACCGGGCCTCTCCACGCACGACAAGGCCACCGACATCTCCGGGCGCGGCGTGGGCATGGACGTGGTCAAGCGCAACATCGAAAGCGCCGGCGGCCGGGTCACCATCGACTCCGCGCCCGGCGAGGGGTCGGTCTTCACCATTCGCCTGCCGTTGACCATGGCCATCGTCGACGGCATGATCGTGGAGGTGGGGAGCGAGCGTTACGTCGTGCCGACGCTGGGGATCGAGGAATCGGTCCGCCCCGCCCGCGACGAAGTCAGTACCGTCACCGGACGCGGCGAGGTGATGCGGATGCGCGGCGAGCTGGTCCCGCTGGTGCGGATGCACGACCTCTTCGGCATCACCGGGGAACACCCCGCGCCCTGGGATGCGCTGGTCATCGTCGTGCACGACGAGGGACGTCGGTGCGGACTGGTGGTGGACGAATTGCTGGGCCAGCAGCAGGTGGTGATCAAGAGTCTCGGCACGCGGCTGCAAGGCGTGCCGGGCGTCTCCGGCGGCTGCATCCTCGGCGACGGGCGGGTAGGACTGATCCTGGACGTGCCGGGGTTGATCAAACTGGCGCAACAGGGTTAACGACGCTGCCGCGCGCACGGATGAAGGAAGCGGACCATGGATTACACCGTACTGATCGTCGACGACGAAGAAGAGATCCGCCGGACGCTGAGCGGCTATCTCAACCTGAGCGGCTTTCACGTCCTCGCCGCCGCCGATGCCTACGAAGCGCTCGAGATCGTCCGCCGCGGCAAGGTGCACCTGGTGCTCTGCGACATCAAGATGCCGGGGATGAACGGCATCGAGCTTCTGGAGCGCATCCGCGAATTCGACTTCTCCATCCAGGTCGTCATGATGACCGGCTTCTCCACCTTCGACATTACGCTGCAGGCGCTCGAGCGCGGCGCGGCCGATTACGTGCTCAAGCCGTTCGAGAACCTCGAGCAGATTGTCGAGTTGCTCCACATCTCCGCCGATCGCCTGACCCGCTGGCGCAAAGCCCTCGCCGGCAGCGCCAAGCGCGGCAACGCCACGGGCCCCGAGAAAGGATGAGACTTGAGCAAGACCCGTGTTCTTGTCGTCGACGATTCGGCGATCGTGCGGCGGATTCTCAAGCGCGAGCTGGAACGCGACGACGAGATCGAAGTCGTCGGCGCGGCGCCGGATCCGTATGTCGCCCGCGACAAGATCGTCCAACTCGACCCGGACGTGTTGACGCTGGACATCGAGATGCCGCGCATGGACGGCCTGACGTTCCTGAAGAAGATCATGGCGCACCGCCCCTTGCCGGTCATCGTCGTCAGCGGCGTCACGCCCAAGGGGTGCGAGCTGAGCCTGCAGGCATTGGAGACCGGCGCGGTGGAGGTGATGGAGAAGCCGGCCTTCGACGAGGGGCAGGCGGTGGCGGAGTTCTCCACCCAGCTCTGCGACAAGGTCAAGGCCGCCGCGCGCGTCAAGCTCTCGGCCAAGCGCACGCCCCGGCCCGCACCAACGAAGATCGCCGTCCCCTCCGGCGCCCGCGCCGGTATCGATCTGCTCGCCATCGGCGCCTCCACCGGGGGCACCGAAGCGCTGAAAGAGGTGTTGCAGCGCATGCCGGCCGATTGTCCCGGTATCGTCATTGTGCAGCATATGCCCGTCAATTTCACCGCCGCCTTTGCCCAACGGCTCGACCAGATCTGCGCCATCGAGGTGGTCGAGGCGACGGGACAGCTTCCGGTCGCGCCCGGCCGTGCCATCATCGCCCGCGGCGGGCAACACATGGTCGTCCGCAAAAGCGGCACGCTCTATTCCGTCGAGGTGCGCGACGGTCCGTTGGTCTGCCGCCACCGTCCGAGTGTTGAAGTTTTATTTAATTCCGTGGCCAAGACCGCCGGCCCCAGGGCGGTGGGCATCATCCTCACCGGCATGGGCGCCGACGGGGCGCAAGGACTCATGAACATGCGGGACGCGGGCGCACACACCATCGCCCAGGACGAGCTTACCAGCGTGGTCTTCGGCATGCCCAAAGAGGCGATCAAACTCGGCGCGGCGGAAAAAATAGTTTCACTTGACAAAGTAGCCCAAACGGCGTTTTCTTTCCTCTGAAAATCCGAGTACACCGCTGCGGCTCGGCTGCCAAATTGCGGTCGTTCAACGATGAGAATCGCGTCGAAGCAGGAGGGGGAGAATGCCAAAGATACTCGTGGTGGACGACTCTTCGACCATGCGCCGCATCATCACCAACACTCTCAAGGGACTGGGGCATGATGACTTGGTGGAGGCCGGCGACGGCGTGGAAGGCATGTCGCAACTCCAGAACAATCCGGATATCGGCCTGATACTCTCGGACTGGAATATGCCCAACATGAACGGGCTGGAATTCCTGCAGAAGGTGCGCGAGAGCAACAAGGATCTGCCCATCGTCATGATCACGACCGAGGCGGAGAAGCAGAACGTCGTCACCGCCATCAAGGCCGGAGCCAATAATTACATCGTGAAGCCGTTTACGCCCGAAGTGCTCGCCGAGAAACTGCAGGCGTTCCTGAGCTAGACCGCCGCGCGCCGTCTGGCGGCTCGGCTCGGATGACGGCGGAGCCGGCGGATTGGTGGATCCGATCGCGCGGTTGCGGGAGACCTGTGCATGAAAGTGATAATCGCTACCCCGACCACGACAAACGCCAACATGGTCCGCGGCGCTTTCCAGCAAATGAAGGTTCAGAATACGGAGATCGTCGCGGTGCAGAGCGCCGATGAGTTGAGCGGCGCCGTCGAGGAGGGGTGCATGGTCCTCGTCGACTGGGAGTTCGACGCCGAGGTCGGCGGGCAGATGGTCACGGCCGCCAAGAAAGCCAAGGAGGAGACGCCGGTGTTGCTGCTGTGCACCAAGCAGAAGTCCGGCACCACCTTCGCGGGCATGAAAGCCGGCGCCGCGGGCATCGTCAACAAACCGCTCGACCCGGACGACCTGGTCCGCACCGTCGCCGCGGCCCTGCGCAACGCCAAGGGCGCCAAGAAGCAGAGCGTCAACGTCGAGTTCATCAACCCCTTCATCGACGCCACGCGCAACGTCTTTTCCACGATGTGCGGTATCGATACCAAGCGCAAGAAGCTCTTCCTCAAGGAAGACCACAAGATGGTCGGCGAAGTCTCCGGCGTCATGGGACTCACCGGCTCGGCCACCGGCAGCGTCGTCATCTCCATGCCCGGCAAACTCGCCTGCATGCTCGTGGGGCGGATGCTCGGCGAGCAACCCGCGGAGGAGTTGAACAACGACGTCTGCGACGGCGTCGGCGAGATCATCAACATGATCGCCGGACAGGCCAAGGCCATGCTCGTCAAGACCAGGTACCACTTCAAGATCAGCATCCCGTCGGTGGTCAAGGGCCTCGGCCACGAGATCAGCCACAAGAAAGGCACGCCCAATATCGTCGTCCTCTTCGAGTCCGAGGGCGGCCAGGAGTTCGCCCTGCAGGTCTGCCTCTCGCCGACCGAAATGGACGAGGAATAGCCCTTCCTTGACCGATCGAAACGCCAGGCCTATAATCGCTTCCAGGTATGATTGCGGTTTTTCGCGCAAAATGTAAACTTTTTGCCGACCTGTCGCGTTTCTATCCAGTGAGCGCGCCGGATATTACACCCGCGCTTTTCTACGCGACAGACCGGTAAGGAGCATACATGGGGTTATTCAACGTCAAGGCGATGAACGATCCGCGGCAGATGACCCTGCTGATGGTCATGCTGCTGGCCTGCGTCATTGGAGGCCTGCATTTTCTTTACCAGTATCTTCCCGGCGCGGCCTACAACCCGTTCCCGCCCGCGGAAGAGCAGGCCATGGTGTCGGCCGACCCCACCGTCGGCGAGAAGCCGCTGGCGCAAGTAGAAGCTGAACGGGAGCTGTACCACACCGTCAAGGAGCAGGCGCTGGCGACCGAGCGTGACCCGCGTGAGCGGCGTTATGTCGAGACCAGCGCCGCGGAGATCGCCGCGGTCTATCGCTGGCTCAAAGCCCGCACCCCGGAGGAGCTGGCCGAGCAGGCCTACGGCCGGCGTCTGTGGAGCGTGGCCAAGCTGCTGCAGGAACCGAGCCGCTGGCGCGCCAGGATGATCCATTTCTACGGCCAGCCGGTGAAGCTGACGGTGATGGATCTGCCGGAGAACCCGCCGGGTTTGCGCAAGCTCTTCCGCATCGTCCTGTACGACCCGCAGACGATCAACTATCTCTGCGTCGTCACCCCGCAGGTGCCGGAAAACCTGCTTATCCAGGGCGAGACCCCGGGCAGCGTCCCCTACCTCGCCGGCGACGGTTTCTTCCTGCGCGTCTACACCTACGCGACCGCCGAGGGCGCCGAGAGGATGCCGCTGCTGATCACCCGAGGCGTCTGCCGCGCCGTCGAGCCGGTGACGCCGCCGCGTCGCCTGGACGAGCGGGACGACCCGGGCGTGGCGTACGAGAAGATGAAACCCGCGCGCACCGTCCCCGGGCTCGACCGGGACTTTCTTCTCGACAAGACCTTCGCTCCGCCCAAGGACGGCGGCGACTGGAAGTTCCACGGCAGCGCCGATCCGGACGAGTATCTCGAGATGGCGGCGGAACTGCGCCAGGAGAAGTCGGCTTTCGATCACATCTTCGCCTACCTCTGGGGCTTGGAGAAGGAACGCGTCGCGGAACTGGCGCGCAACCCGAAGATCAATTACGTCACGTTGATGGCCGGCAACGAGGCGCCTAAGTGGATGCGCGGCAATTTCGCTCATTTCGAGGGCGTGGCCGAGAGCGTGGAGGTGCTGCGCTTCCCGGAACACCCCTCGGGGATCGAACGCATCTACCTGCTCACCGCCGGCGATACGCACTACGCCAACGTGCGCGAGTACAAGTGGGTGGTGGCCTGCCCGAACCTGCCCGCGTCGCTCCGGACGGGCGACCGCATCGCCGCCAATGGCATCTTCCTCAAGCTTTATCCCTACCGTTCGCGCGGCGGGCACTGGCGCTGGGCGCCGCTTTTGGTCTGCCGCGAGATCGAGAAGCTGCCGCCGCCGGTCTCGCCGTTGTTGCCGCGTAACGTTTCGCCACGGACGGCGTATGCCATTCTCGGCGCGTTGCTGGCGGCGCTCTTCCTGTTGTGCGTGCGCATGTATCGCGCCAGCCAGCGCGACAGCGACAAACTCGAGGCCGTGCGCAAGCGCTCGCTCGACCGACGCCTCGAGGCGGTGCGCTCGCATCTGCAGAGCCGCAAGCCCGGACAAGCGAACGCGGCGCCGACGGATTCCGCCGGCGATACGCGGGATGGCGAAGCCGCGCCCGCGGCGGGCGGCTGCCACCTGGAAACGCCTCCGGGGAGCGAGGCGGCGGGTGCGGAGAATACGGCACAACCGGAGGATACACTCCCACCGGAGGCCGGCGAGAACGAAGACGGGAAGGACGAAGCGACATGAGCGCGGACGCGGTGGATGAATCCGGCAGGGAAGCGCTCGAGACGGTGCGCGTCGAGCTTCCCGAGCGCGGCTACGACATCCTCATCGGCGCGGGGCTGCGCCTGCGGCTGGCGGAGTTCATCCACGCGCGCCTGCAACCCTCGCAACTCGTGGTCGTCGCCGACGAGACGGTGATGGCGCTGCATGGACGCAAGGTTGTCGCCGGGCTGCGCGCGGCCGGGTGCGAAACCACGCTGCTGGGCTTTCCCGAGGGCGAGGCGTCCAAGTGCCTGCAGCGCGTGGAGGAACTCTGCGACGATCTGCTGGCGCTGAAGCTCGATCGGCAGGGGTGCCTCGTCGCGCTCGGCGGCGGGGTCACCGGCGACCTGGTCGGCTTTACCGCCGCGGTCTACCAGCGCGGCATCGACTTCATCCAGGTGCCGACGACGCTGCTGGCGCAGGTCGACTCCTCCGTCGGCGGCAAGACCGGGGTCAACCACCCGCGCGGCAAGAACATGATCGGCGCGTTTCACCAGCCGCGACTGGTGGTGATCGACCCGGAGGTGCTGAGTTCGCTGCATCCCGAGGAGCTGAGCGCCGGACTGGCGGAGGTGGTCAAGCACGGTATGGTCCGCGACGCGGCCTACTTCGACTTCGTCGACGGCACTACCGCCCGCATTCGCGCGCTGGAATCCGAGGTTATTCGCAAGGTCGTCGCCGACTCCTGCCGCATCAAGGCCGATGTCGTCGCCGCAGACGAGCGCGAGGGTGGGCTGCGCGCGATCCTGAACTTCGGCCACACCTTCGCCCATGCCTACGAGACGCTGAGCGGGTATCGCATCGCTCACGGCCAGGCCGTGGCCATGGGGATGATGGCCGCCTGCCGTCTGAGCGAGCTCTACCAGGGGCTTGAGCCCGAAGTCCGCCAGCGGCTGCGCTCGGTGCTGACGCGGCTGGGTCTGCCGGTGCGCGCGCCGGCGCTGGCGCCGGAGGCGGTGATCGACTGCATACGCCGCGACAAGAAGAACGCCCGCGGCAAGCTGCGCTTCGTCCTGCCGACCTGGCTCGGCAACGTCCGCTTCGTCGAGATCGACGACCTTCCGGTTGTCCGGCGCGCCATCGAGGATGCCGCCCGCGCATGAGTATCGCCTTCGCCAACCCTCCGCTGTTGTGGGCGCTGCTGGTCGCGCCGCTGGCGGTGGCGCTGGCCCTGCTCGCCCGGCGCGAGACGCGCAGCACTGTCGCGAGCCTGCGGCCGTGGCGCGTGGTGCTGGCCCTGCCCAGGACGAGACCGCGCCGGAATCCGCTCGATCTGGAATTTCTCTGCGCGGTGCTGCTGCCTGCCGCGGCGGCGCTGGCGCTGGCCGGGCCGACGCTGGTGCGCGAACGCGACGGCACGCGACCGGTGGTGCTGGTCGTCGACGACTCGCCGAGCATGGCCGCGCGCGATGACGAAGGGCGAACGCGGCTCGAACAGGCACGCAACTGGATCGACCGCCTCGCCGCGGCCTATCCGCGCGCGCGCTTTACCGTTTATTCGACCTCGACGCCGGAGCCTCGCGGCATGGATGTCGAAGCGGACGAAATCACACTTGCCTCGACAGCAACGAAACAGCCGCTACCGCGCCAGGCCGCGGTGCTGCAGACCGCGCTCGGCGCAAGCGCCGCACGCGCCGCGCCGGTGGTCTGGCTGAGCGACCGGCCCGCACCGGTCAAGTCGCCGCGTCTTGCCGAGATCCTCGTCGCCAACCCGGGACGCAACGCGGCGCTTCTGGGCGGCAGGATCGTCAGGCGCGCGGACGGCTACGCAGTATTTCTGAGCCTAGCGTTCTTCGCCTCCTCCTCCTCCTCCCCTCTCGAGGCGGTAGCGACCTGGTCGCAAGGCGCGTGGGAAGAGCGGCGCGAACTGACACTCGCGGCCGGCGCGGCGCAACCGCTGGAATCCCGTCTGCCTGCCGCATTCGACCCGCAGAAACCCTTGGCGGTGAATTTACGCTGCACGCCGCTTGACGATCTGACGCTGGACAACGCCCTCGTCGTGCCGGCGTTTCATGCGCGCACCGCCGCGGTCGACGCGCAAACGTTTCCGCGGCTGGCGCTGGCGCTCGAGCACGCCGGCGGCTGTACGCTCCTGCCCCCTGCGCGCGCGGCCGAGGCGGAGCTGGCCGTGGTCGCAAAGACGCCGACGGAATGGCCTAAGCAGGCGCTTCTGCTGGCGGAGCCCGAGGAATCGGCCTGCGGTTTGATTTTGCAGCAACCGGTCCGCGCGCGCGAGGTACTGATCGAACCGACGCCGGACCGGTTCCCGCCGATCTGTGCGCAGGGGCTGGTCGATTTCCCCCTACGCCGTACGCAACTTCCGCCCGGCGCGGCGATGTGGATGAGCGCACGCGTCGAAGACGGCACGACGCCGTTCGCGGCGCATTGGTCCTGGCGCGGGCGGGAGATGGGGTATATCGCGGCCCTGCCGGCGCGGTGGACCGACGGCGCGGGCTTTCCCGTCACGGTGGCGGAGATGCTCGACCGGCTGCTGCCGAACGAGGCGGTCGCGATCGGCCCCGACGAGAGCGATATCCGGCCGCGACGACCGGCGACGACGGATTTGACCGAGCTCTTCGCCGGACGCGAGCAGGCGTTGCGGATTCCCCTGACCCGGGCGCTGGCGGCGCTGGCCTTGTTGGCCGGCCTCTACGTCGCCTGGTGCGAGTACAAACGGAGCGGGTAGTCCGCGCTACTTCTTGTCCTCTTTCCCGGGCTCGTAGTCGGTCAGCGGCTTGTCGTAGACTTTGATCCTGAGCTTCTTCGCCATATCCTTGGGAATGCTCTTCTCGAAGAACTGCTCCACCGCCTTGCGTTGCGACGGCTCGTCGAGATAGACCTTGATGGTCTCCTTCCCCGAGATCTTCATGTCCATCGGCCCGAAGAAGTTCTCGGTGAAAACCTTGTCGCCGTAGAAGTCGCAGTTTTCGGTCATCAGCAGAAAGCGCGGATCGGCCAGGATGTAGTCGTGGAAAGCGCAGTCGCGGAAACGAAAAGCGTCGAGCGGTTCGTTCAGGTCCCAGACGATTTTCAGCGAGCGCCAGCCGTTCATGACCGTGAGGGCGTATTGCTGAAAGACGCAGTTCTCGAAAACGCGCTTGGGGCACAACTCCGGCGTGGTCTGATCCATCCCGGTCGGCCATTTGACCAACTGGCAGGAGGTGCCCGAGACGCGGACGGTGCAGTCGACGAGATGCATATGGCCGCTGTAGACGACGAAGAACGGCCGGAAGTGGATGTTGCGCATCTCGACCGTCGCCGGCAGCATCTTCCCGCTGCTGATCAAGGAGAAAAACATCTCGGGCGGATCGTCCGGATCCCCCTCGACGAGCAGTTTTCCCTCCTCGCCGACCACGTTGATCGTCACGCCCGCGCCCCCGTTGGCGATCCTGGCGCCGGGCCAGATCGAGAGCGTGCCGTTGACGATGTTCGTTCCCTCCGCCAGCACGTACGGTTCGTCCTGCGGCGGCAACTCGACGACCGTATCCTTGATCTCCGCGGGAACCTTCAGCGGCGGGAGCTTGCCCTTCCATTTCTTCCGTTTCGCGGATCGTCCTTTGGAACGCCGCGCCGCCGCCTCGACCGACGTTACGCCGGGCCCGAGAATCAGCAAAGCCGACAGGATCATTGCGAAGCGGTAATTGAGCATACGCTCCCTTTCCGACGCGGCAACGCTCCGGCGGCTGGAAGGCGCCGGGGCGCGCACAAGAAAAAACGAAGTGGAATATGATGTTAAGGCATGGGCGGCCGGCAGGCAAGGGCTTTTTCCCGGCCAACGTCGAGCCGGGTCGCCGGCATACTGCGTCCGCTGCGCCTGCAGCGCCTCGGCGATACGGCAGGCGTCGGCGACCGACTCGGTTTGCGCCTTGCCGACCACGCGGCGGTTCCGGGGCATTTGCGCCGGCCCGGCCGCTATGACTGGCCGGAGGAGGCGCGGCGGCTGCATCTCTCGCACAGCCATTTCCGTCGGCGATTCAAGCGGCACACCGGGCAGGCGCCGCAAGCGTATCTGCTGCCCTGGCGGATGCGCCGGGCGGCCGAACTTCTGCGCGAACCCGGCGCGCAGGTGCAGGCGGTGGCCGCGCGCCTGGGGTACGACGATCCGGCGCAGTTCTCGCGTCTCTTCAAGCAGAAGCCGGGCTTGAGCCCGCGGGCGTATCAGATCCTCTCCGGCGGCGACGCGGCCGGGCGCGGATAATACGCTTTCTTCCCGCCGGAAGTTATGCTAATGTGGGTTCGTCGCCCGCTCGTCTTTGCTCGAAGGAGAACGTCATGAAAGCCACCTCTATTCTCTTGTTGATCGCCCTGCCTCTCGCCGGCGTTTTCTGGTCGACCGAGGCGGCGGCGGCCTCGCGCCGGTCGCGGAAGAAGGACCGCAAGGAGCGGAAATGGAAGGGCGACCTGCCGCCACTGCAGATTCCCGCCGAGATCTCCGAAGAAGTGATCCTGCCGCCGCAGGACGAACCGTATATCCTGCCGAAGAAGGTCAAGATCAAGGACGGAACACTGCACCTCTGGCCGGGCGCCAGGTTCAAGAACGACGGCAAGGACACGATGATCACGATGTTCGGTGGCGAGACGAAGTTCATCGTCGAAGGCGACCCGGAGAAACCCACACGGATATTATGCACGTTCAATTCGACGGCGACGAACAAGGGGCTGCCGAGCATCGACTTGTCGCACGCGCTCTTCGAAGCCCACTCGATGCAGTATCTGGGCCACCTTACGGCCAGGCACTGCGTCTTCGATATCCGGGGGCCGTTTAACCTGCGCAAGTGGGCTCCGAAGGACAACTCGCATCTCGAGGAATTTGCCGCCCGGCACACCTTCGAGAGTTGCCTGTTTCGAAGCTCGACCGGGGCGCGCGGGCAGGGGAGGCCGCTGGGCTTCAAGCAATGGCAATACGCGATGAATGCGATCAGTTTTCGCAATTGTTCGTTCACCAATTACCGCATGCGGGACCCGCGTTTCCTCTTTCTCTGCGAAGACTGCGACTTTTACGGCGAGGAGGTATTTCAGAAAAATCTGGTCGTGCCCGAACTCAAAGTCGATATCGAGATCAAGGAGAAGAAGAAAATCGAAGTGTATATCGACGACAAGGAACTGCGCGAAGCCGTCGAAGCCTTTATCGAGAAACACATGCCCGTGGATTTGGCGAAGACAGTCGCGTTCAAGTTCTCGTCCAAGCCGCTAACCGACCTTAAAAGCCTCTCAGGACCCGTTAAGCAATAATTTCAGAATTTCGGCGCAGCTGGTTTGCCGTCAGTC
>CAYWFP010000065.1:0-23053 GCA_964457365.1 uncultured Planctomycetaceae bacterium | reverse complement strand
CGGACTACGAGCAGTGCGGCCGCGAGCTCTGCTGCCGCACGTTCCTGCGCAACCTCGAGCCGATCACCATGCGCATGGCCAAGATGCAGAAGACGACGCTGGATCCGACCAAGATCAGCGGCCACTGCGGCCGGTTGATGTGCTGCCTGCGCTTCGAGGACGAGGTGTACGCCGTGCACAAGCGCGAGTTGCCCGGCAAGGGCGAGCGCGTCCGCACCGCCGAGGTGGAGGGCGTGGTCATCGATACGCAACTGCTGTCGCAGAAGGTGACCCTGCGGCTTCCCGACGGCGATTGCCAGGCGGTGCACCTCGCGGAGATCGTCGAGCGCAAGGGCCGGCCCTCGCGCGGAGGCAAGGGCCGGAGCGACGAGAACCGACGGGACCGGCACCAAGGCGACGACAGCGGCCATTGCCGCGGGTGTCCGGCCGGCGAGGGGAAGAAGAATGACGGCGAAGGAGCATCTTAACCACATCCACCGCCTCGCCCGGCACGACGGGCGGTACGCGCCCGACGCGTTCCTCTTCGTCTCCGAGGCCATCGCCCACACGGTCAACTGGGTGCGCGACGGGACCATCCAGGTGACCGAACAGGAGAAAGAGCGCGGCGACAAGGACGAGTTCCACGTCAGCGGGCAGGAACTGCTCCGCGGCGTGCGCAAGCTCGCGCGCGAACGCTGGGGCTGCATGGCCCGGACCGTCCTGGAGCAATGGGGCGTGCGGAAAACGGATGACTTCGGCGAGATCGTCTTCCTCATGGTGGAGGACGAGGAACTGCGCTGGAAGAAACGCGAGTGCGACCGGCGCGAAGACTTCGCCAACGGCTACGATTTCGAGACGGCGTTCGACGACATCGGCGAATAGACGAAGACGGGGCGGCGCGCGGCGCGAAGCGCACGTTCGACGAAGCAGGCAGGAGCGCGGCAAATGCCCCACAACTTCTCCTTCGTGATCCCGGGGCAGCTCGCGGGCATGGCGCGTCCGGGAACGGTGCTGCCGCTGGAGGCGGACCTGGACCGGATCAAACGCGAGGGAATCGACGCGGTCGTCTCGCTGACCGAGCAGGGTCTGCCAGCGGAGAGGCTGGAGAAGGCCGGACTGGAATGGCTGCATCTGCCGGTTCCGGACTTCTCGCCGCCGACGCCGGAGCAGATCGACCGTTTCGTGGCGTGGACCCGAGAGCAGATCGCCCGGGGCAAGGCGGTGGCGACGCACTGCACCGCCGGCTTCGGCCGCACCGGAACGATGCTGGCGTGTTACCTGGTGGCGCTGGGGGAATCGCCGGAGGAAGCGATCGAATCGATCCGCCGCATCCGGCCCGACTCGATCGAGACGCCGCAGCAGGAAGAGAGCGTCCGCGCCTACGCCGCGCGGATGGAACACGGGCAAGAAGAAGAGGATCGCGATGCCTGATACCGATCCGGAACTGGATTTCTCCACCCTGGCGCTGGCGCACCGGCTGCTGACGCACGACCAGCTCGAGCAGGCGCAGGAGATCCAGAAACGCGAGGCCCGCTCGGGACAGCCGCCACGCCCCATCGAGGAGGTGCTTCTCGAGCAGGGGATCATGAAACGCGAGGAGGTCTGGGCCGTCTACAAAGCCCAGGAGCGGTTGATGCGCGACGCGCGCAACATCGGCAGGCGCATCGGCGGTTACGAGATCCTCGGCAAACTCGGCGAAGGCGGACTGGGGGTGGTTTACAAGGCCCGGCAGCTCAGCATGGGCCGCACCGTCGCGCTCAAGGTCCTGCACGAAAAGTGGGTGGGCGACGACGAGTTCCGCAAGCGATTCCTCGTCGAGGCGCGCCTGGTGGGCCGACTCTCGCACCAGAACCTGATCCAGGTCTTCGACGTCGGACGGTACAAGTCCACGCTCTATTACTCCATGGAGTTCGTCAACGGCGAGACCGTGGAGGTCATGCTCGACCGCGACGGCCCGCTGGACATCCAGGGCGCCATCGACATCGCCTTCCAGATCGGACGCGCGCTCCATTATCTCAGCACCAAGAAGATCGTCCACCGCGACGTCAAGCCGGGCAACATCATGCTGACGCGCTCGCGCATCGCCAAGCTCGGCGACTTCGGCTTCGTCAAGAGCTCGCTCGACTCGGTGCTCAGCCCCGACGGCGAGGTGTTGGGCACCCCCGACTACATCTCGCCGGAGGCGGCGCTGGGCGACCGGAACCTCGACTTCCGCAGCGACCTCTACAGCCTCGGCGCGACCTTCTACCACATGCTCACCGGCAAACCTCCTTTCGGCGGCACCGGCTCGGCGGTGATGGAGGCCCATATCCGCGACAACCCGCCGAGCATGCTCGCGAGCAATCCCGACCTGCCGCCGCGCGCGTGCACCATCGTCGAGAGGATGATGGCCAAGAATCCCGACGATCGCTTCCAGTCCTACGAGGAGCTGTTCGAGGATCTGGAGATGCTCCGCCTCGAGACCAAGCCCGAGACGGCCGAGGAGGAGCCCGCCGGCGGGTCGGGACGCGCGCGCGAGCGCCTCGACACGGTGCTGGTGCGCGAGGAGAATCTGCAGAAAAAATTCAACCTGCTCTGCATCGCCATGGGGGTGCAGAGCGTATTACTGGTAGCGTTGCTGTTGTACGTACTGCTTATGCATTTTCTCGGCCCGCTTTCGACCGCGCCGGAACCGGCGGAATCCGAAACTGCCGTCGAGGGGCGCTCCGCGAGCTCCGAAAGGGGACCGGGGCCGTTCATGGAGGAGGAAAAAGATGAACCGCGTCCTTAGTCTCGTGCTGCCGTTGTTCTGCATACTGACGCTCTCCGGCAAACGGGGATCGGCTCAGGAGCAGGACGGTCTCTTGAACGCCTTCGTGGCGCAGACGCAGCAGGTGAGCCCGCGCGAGCAGATGGCCGAGATCAGCCGCGGCTTCAACGCCCCCACCTCGGTTCAACGGCTGAAATGGATCCAGAGCGCCGGCGCCCAGACGGACGAGGCGCTGCTGCGCGAGTTCGATATCCCCGACAAGCTCGTCGACATCGTCAAGGGCGAGAAGACGGTCACCGCCCGCGTGGTCTCCCCGCGCGAGCGGATCGAAGCGATGCGCAGCCTGGTCATGCTCAACCGCAACGGGATCAAGATCCCCACTATCCTCGATCTGTTGAGCGACATCGTGACCAAGGTGGCCGCGCGCGGCGAGCCGATGATCGATCCGTCCATCAAGACCTTCGCCATGGTGCTCATCGTCGAGGTGGCCAACAAGGGCGACGACCTGGCGCGCGATCGGGCTTTCGCCGAATTGAAACGGATGTACATCGAGAGCGCACGCCCCAGTTCTAAGTTCCCCACGCGCCTCCGGGCGCAACTGGTCTACGCCATGGCCGGCTTCCACAAAGTCGACGACGTGATGCCCATCCTGATGGACGCGCTGGAGGACCGGCGCTCGAAAGCGGTAAACGAAGCGGGATTGCGCGGCATCATCGACTACCTCCGGGCCACGGGCAAGACGGCAAGCAAGGACCTGTTCGACACGATCAGCCGCTCGTATCTCCGCGTCGCCGACGACCCGAAGGAGGAGCGCCACCGCACCTACCTGCTGCAGTGCCTGAGCGTCATCGTCTCCAACGCCCCCGACAGATTCCGCCTCTCCAACCGTCTGCGCGACTCGATCGTCGGCCGGTTGCACAAAGGCACCGACGAGGAAGCCACTGCCGCGCTCTGGTTCCTCCTGAGCATAGCCGACGACAACCTCAAGATCATCGACGACATCATCCAGGAGTCGGTCAACACCCAAGCGCGGGACATCGAGACGCTCACCCACTTCAACCAGGCGCTGGTGGAACTGCTGCTGCGCGTGGCCCAGAGCGAGAAGAAGAACACCGCACAGAACGAGGCGCAGAAGATCATCGACCACTTCATCAAGATCCTCCACCCCGCCGCCGCCGCCAATACGCCCCCCGAGATCCGCCGCGGCGCGGTGATCGGCCTGGGCTCGATTCCCATCTCCTTCGACCGACAGAAAGCCGTCAACGCCCTCATCGACCTGCTCGGCTGGGAAGCCGAACGGGAGAAATCGCAGGCGGCAATGATCACCGAGATCGAGAAGAGCCTGACCCAGTTGACCGCCATGCAGCCGTTCCGGAAAATCGAGGTCGTCCAGGGCAAAGACGACGACGAAGAAGGCGGCGACCAGCCCAAGGCGATCAAGCGCCAGGTCCCCGACATCCAGGCCTGGCTGGAATGGTTCAAGGAGAACCGCGAGTGGCTGGCGCCGAACAAGCACCCGATCGAGAAACCCGAATAGACCGCCCCGCGGGAGGGCCGCCGTGCGCCGTTCGACCGTCCTGACAATGCTGCTGCTGACGCTGCTCCCCACCGGCTGCCGGTGGGGCGCGTCGTCTCGTCCGGCCACCTACGCGGAGGCCCGCGCGGCCTATGCCGCCGGCGATTACCGTCGCGCGGCGCAGCTCTTCGCCACCTACAACGGCGGCCTCGGCAAGGCCGAGCACGCCGACGCGGCACGCTATTACGAGGGCATGTGCCTGTTGCAGATGAATCAGCCCGGCGGCGCGGGCGAATGTTTCGAACAGGTCCTGCGCGAGAGCGGCGAGAGCGAACTCCAGGCGCTCGCCCTCGCCGGCAACGCCGAGCGCCTGCGACTGGAGCGCCGCTACGCCGAGGCCGAGAACGTCTACGCCCGCCTGGTCACCGACTACGCCGAGACCTACCCGCCCGACGAAGCGCTGGCCGCCTGGGTTCAGACGCGCCAGGCCCGCGGCGACACCGCCGGCGCGGCGAGCCTGCGGCGACGCCTGGCGCGGGAGTACCCGCAGAGCCCGTACCTGCAGCAGGCGGACGCGAGCGTCCGGGCGAAACCCGCGCGCTTCGCCGTGCAACTGATCCGGACCTATCCTTCCGTCGCCGCGGCCGAACCGGTGCGCGCGCGCCTCAAGGCGGCCAGATTCGACAGCTTCATCGCCCGCCGCGTCACCGGCATGGGCACGGTCTACATCATCCAGGCCGGCGCCTTTCACGAGCGCGCCTCGGCGGTGAAGCGCCAGCAGGCGCTCGCGCGCGCGGGCTTCCAGGCCTCGATCCAGTAACGTCCCGCGGAGTGCCACGTTTCATGGCCAAGAAGAAATCCTCCACCCCGATGATGGACCAGTACCACGCCATCAAGGAGGCGCACCGCGACAAACTGCTCCTCTTCCGCATGGGCGATTTCTACGAGCTCTTCTTCGACGACGCGGTGAAGGCGCACGAACTCCTCGGCCTGGTCCTGACCAGCCGCAGCAAGGGCGAGAATCCGATCCCCATGGCCGGACTGCCGCATCACCAGCTCGAGCGCTACCTGAAGGATCTGATCAACGCCGGGCAGAAGGTCGCCATCTGCGACCAGCTCGAGGATCCCGCCGCGGCCAAGGGCATCGTCAAGCGCGGCGTTACCCGCGTGGTCACCCCCGGTACCGTGCTCGAGGAGGCGTGCCTGCCGGGCGAGAGCAACAACTTCCTCTGCGCGGTCGATCCCGGCGAAGCGCGCGCGGGCCTGGCCTGGATCGACATCTCCACCGGCGAGTTCCTCGTCCTCAACGTGCCGCCGGAGCAACTCGGCGACGAGATCGAACGCCTCGCCCCGGCCGAAACGCTGGTTCCGCGCGAAGCGATGCGCGATGGCGAAGCTCTGCACGATACGCTGAAGCACCGCCACCTCGGCGCGCTGAGCAGGCGCGACGACTACGACTTCGACATCGCCGGCGGCGCGCGCAGGCTGCTGGACCACTTCGGCGTCGCCACCCTCGACGGCTTCGGCCTCAGCCCGGACGATCCGGCTATCGGCGCGGCCGGGGCGATCCTGGCGTACCTGGGCGAGACGCAACTTACCGAACTGGCGCACGTGCGGCGGCTGCGCCTGATCACGCGCAGCGACCACTTGGTTCTCGACCGCACGACCCAGCGCAACCTCGAGCTGACGCACGCGCTGCTGCAGGGCGGACGCGACAGCACGCTGCTGAAAGTCATCGACCGCACCCGCACCGCACCCGGCGCGCGTCGCATGAAGGACTGGCTGCTGAATCCGCTGGCCGCGCTCGCGCCGATCCGGCGGCGCCAGGAAGCGGTGGGCGAACTGATGCACGACCACCTGCTGCGCGCGGAACTGCGGGAAATCCTCGCCGGTATCGCGGATCTGGAGCGCATCATGGCGCGCGTGGCCACCGGCCGGGTCAACGCGCGCGAACTCGTGGCCTTGCGCCGCAGCGCCGAACAGCTACCGACGCTGGCGGCTGTCGCGGGGCGCATGCAAGCGCCGTTGCTGCTGGAACTGGCCGGCGATATCGACCTGCTGGAGGATATGGCGGGGCGCATCGCCGCGACGCTGGTGGACGAACCGCCGGCGGCGCTGAAGGACGGCGGCCTGATCCGCGCCGGGGTCGAGGCGCAACTGGACGAACTGCGCGAGGTGCGCGCGGGCGGCAAGGACTGGATCAAGCAGTTCCAGCAGGCCGAGCAGGAGCGGACCGGCATTCCCTCGCTGAAGGTCGGCTTCAACAAGGTCTTCGGCTATTACATCGAGGTCACGCACACCCACAAGGACAAGGTGCCCGAGGACTACGACCGCAAGCAGACGCTGACCAACGCCGAGCGCTATATCACCCCCGCGCTGAAGGAGCGCGAGCGGCAGGTGCTGGGCGCCGAGGAGCGCATCGTCGAGTTGGAGTACCGGCTCTTCATCGCGCTCCGCGACGAGATGGCCGCGCATATCGAACGCGTGCAAGCCGTCGCGCACGCGCTCGCCGCGTTGGACGTGCTGGCGGCATTGGCGGAGTACGGCGCGCTGCGCCAGTGCTGCCTGCCGGAGGTGCACGAGAGCATCGACTCGGCCATCGTCGAGGGGCGTCACCCGGTGGTGGAGACGCTGCTGCCGGAGAACGAGTTCGTCCCCAACGACACGCGTTTCGGCGAGGCCGATTCCCTGATCCAGATCATCACCGGGCCGAACATGGCCGGCAAGTCGACCTATATCCGCCAGGTGGCGCTGCTGACGGTGCTGGCGCAGATGGGCGCGCCCGTGCCGGCGAAGAGCATGACGCTGGGGCTGGTCGACCGCATCTTCACCCGCGTCGGCGCCGCGGACGACCTGGCGCGCGGGCAGAGCACGTTCATGGTCGAGATGGCCGAGACGGCGAACATCCTCAACAACGCCACCGACCGCTCGCTGATCATCCTCGACGAGGTCGGCCGCGGCACGAGCACCTTCGACGGCGTCTCGCTGGCATGGGCGATCACCGAGTTCCTGCACCACCGCGTCCGCGCGCGCACTCTCTTCGCCACGCACTACCACGAACTCGCCGAACTGGGCGTCATTCTCGAGCGCGCGGAGAACCACAACGTGGCGGTGCGCGACTGGAGCGGCGAGATCATCTTCCTGCACAAGATCCAGCCCGGCGCCTCCGACCGCAGCTACGGCATCCAGGTCGCGCGGCTGGCGGGTCTGCCGCCGGAAACGATCGAGCGCGCGCGGGAGATCCTGCTGGGGCTGGAGAACCAGGCCGCCGACCGGGACTATAACTACCTGCGCGAGGGCGAGGTGCTGCGCGCGGCCGCGCGGGAGGTGCAGATGGACCTCTTCGCGCCGCAGCACGTGCCGCCGGATCCACTCGTGGAAGAGATCGCCAAGATCGATCCGGACCACTTCTCGCCGATGCAGGCGCTGCAGGAGATCCAGAAGCTGGTTCAAAAGGCGCGCAAGAAGGCGGGGCTATGATTGTCGCTTCATCGACCAACTGGCACCTCATCGCCGGGCATCTGCTGGGCATCCTGATCCTCTGGTCGGCGCTCTATCTGCCGCTGCTCGCGAAAACGTATGCCTGCAGGCGTCGCTGGGCGAGGTACTGGCTGCCGGCGCTGGCTTTGTTGCCGATACTGTTGGTCGTGTACGAGCAATACGGAAAGCAGACCATTTTCGAAAGCCGATGGAAGCGCGTCGAGGAGGGAATGTCTCGCTCGGAAGTTGAGAGAATATTGGGCAAGCCGGACCACACGATTCAGCTTGACCCGATGAAACATTTTGTGCGCGATCCGATTTGTCACTTCATATACCGATCCCCCTATTTGAACAATTCCCTGAAATTCAAGACACATCGCCCCTATATCAATGTCGAATTCTCACCGAAGTCATTAGTCTATATGATTCCACATGATCTTGTATATGCCCCCCAGGAGACATGGATGTTCCATAGGCTAATTTCATTTGATCACAATCAAAGAGTGGTCGATTCATTCTACCTTTACGAACCGTCCCCCATGCCGGAGGAACCCTGATGGCCCTTATCCACTGCGACTACTTCTCCGACGTTCTGGGCATGCACACCTCGATGAAGGTGATCCTGCCGCAGAAGGCGCAGCGGCAGATCGGCACCGCCGGCATCGTCGAGCGCGACAGCTTTCCGACGCTGTACCTCCTGCACGGCCTCAGCGACGACGAGTCGGCCTGGACGCGGCGCACCTCGATCGAGCGCTACGTCGAGCCGCTGGGGCTGGCGGTGGTCATGCCCACCACCCACCGCGGCTTCTACGTCGACGCGCAGCGCGGCTACCGTTACTTCACCCACATCGCCGAGGAGGTGCCGTCCATCGCGCAACGATTCTTCCCGCTGAGCGATGCACGGGAGGAGAATTACGTCGCCGGCCTCTCGATGGGCGGGTACGGGGCGTTCCTGCTGGCCACGCGCAACCCCGGGACGTTCTGCGCGGGCGCGAGCCTCTCGGGCGCCGCCGACATGGCGTCCCTGTACCAGCAGCGCGACAACCTCGGCGCGCGCGAGATGGAGAACATCTTCGGCCCTCTCGAGCAGTTGCGCGGCGCGGAGAACGACCTCTTCGCCACTACCCGCGTCATGGCCGAAAGCGACGGCCCGAAGGCGAAGCTGTATCAATGCTGCGGCACCGAGGATTATCTCTACGAGATGAATATCCGCTTTCGCGACTTCGCGCAGGCGCTGCCGCTGGACTTCACCTACGCCGAAGGCCCGGGCGGCCACGGCTGGGACTACTGGGACGAGACGATCCGGGACGTCCTCGCCTGGCTGCCGCTGCCGGAATCGACCGAATCCGGTTAAGCCTTGTCAGACCGCGACTTCTCGCGTACCATTGGGAATCCGTCCCGCCCGGGGCGGCGCGGACCGCGGTCACCGGAGAGACGCCTCTTGAGCAAGCACCTCCACCTTCACTCCGATCCGACCGTCCGCGCTTTCGTCGAGGCGCACGCGCCCCGTTGCGCCGCGGTCACCGTCACCGGCACCCAGTTGCTGCGGGAGCAGATCATCCTCGCGGCGCTGCTGGCGTTCTTCTGCTACGACTGGAAGCTCTTCATCGCCGCCGGGCTCTTCGCCCTGAGCGCCATGTACGTGCTGATCATCGCCTACCGCCTGTTGACGGTGCTGATCTCGCTGGCCTTCCGCCCGGAGATGCGCGTATCGAAAGAGGAGATCGCCGCGCTGAACGACGAAGACCTACCGGTCTACACCATCCTCGTGCCGCTGTACAAGGAAGCCAACATCGCGCGGAAGCTGATCCGCGCGCTCAACCGGCTCGACTACCCGCCGGAGAAGCTCGACGTCAAGCTGCTGCTGGAGCAGGACGACACGGCCACCATCCGCGCCTGCCGCCGCATCGAGATGCTCGCGCGCCTCGACGTCATCGTCGTCGCCGACGCCAAGCCCAAGACCAAGCCCAAGGCCTGCAATCACGGCCTGCGCTACGCCGAGGGCGAGTACGTCGTCATCTACGACGCCGAGGATCGGCCCGAGCCCGATCAGCTCAAGAAAGCCGTCGCCGCCTTCGCGAAGGTGCCCGAGCGGGTGATCTGCCTGCAGGCGAAGCTGAATTATTACAACGCCTTCCAGAACATACTGACGCGCTGGTTCACTCTCGAATACAGCGCCTGGTTCGATTTGTACCTGCCGGGGCTGCACGCGCTGGACGTGCCGATCCCCCTGGGCGGCACGTCGAACCATTTCCGCACCAAGGTGTTGCAGGAGCTGGAAGGGTGGGATCCGTACAACCTGACCGAGGACTGCGACCTGGGCATCCGGCTGCATCGCTACGGCTTTCGCACCATGACGCTCGATTCGACCACCTGGGAGGAGGCCAACTCGCAAATCGGCAACTGGCTGCGCCAGCGCTCGCGCTGGGTCAAGGGCTATATCCAGACCCACCTGGCGCATACGCGCAGCCACACCGCGGCCTTGCGTGAACTGGGGCCCAAGGGATACCTGAGCTTTCTGCTCACCGTCGGCGGCCTCTCGGCGACGCTGCTCTTGAATCCGTTCTTCTGGGCCGTCGGCCTGGTCTACCTCGGCCTCTACGGCGGGCACGCGCTGGCGCTGACGCCCTCGCCGTGGCGGCTGATCTACAACGACCGCGTCAGCGACCTGCCCGAAAGCCCGCTGACGCTCTGGAGCCTGTTCTCGCACGTCTTCTACTGGGCGGCGGTGGCGCTGCTGGCGGCCAACGCGCTCTTCGTCCTGGTAAACCTGATCGCCTGCGTGAAGCGGCGCTTGTGGGGGCTCCTGCCGCTGGCGCTCCTGTCGCCGCTGTACTGGATCCTGATCTCCATCGCCGCGTGGAAAGGTTTCTTCCAGCTCTTCTCGCGCCCGTTCTACTGGGAAAAGACCACCCACGGCCTCACGCCGAAGAAGAAGCGCGCGCCGGCACCCTCGGGAGGCACCTCGTGAAACGGTCGGCCTGGCTGCTGCTGCTGCTCTGCACCGTACCGGTCTACGCCGGCGACGACGAGAAGGCGGGAGAAGAAGCGAATGAAGCGGATGAAGCGAAGGGTAAACCGGCCAGCGTCCGTCTGCTGCTCGAGACCTTGCCGACCTTCGTCTTCGAGGACGACCGCATGCCGCTCTCGTTCCGGGCCGGGCGCGTCGTCGGCCCGCCCGAGCGGCGGGTACGCCACTGGCGCGGCTACGACGAGACGACGCTGGCCATCCGCATCGGCGCAACCGACCTGCCGGCGCGTCCAGTCCGGATTCCGGCCGACTTCGAGCAGACCGAGACGGTGATCTTCGAGGCCGACTTCGGCCCGCTCGGTCACGACGACGAGTTGGTCTTCGCGCTCGCCGCGCCCGGGGAGGCGCCGGCAATCGAACGCGTCCGCATTCTCCACGTCCAGCACGCCTTCGCCGATACCTGCCACGTCAACGAGCGGCAGTTCTTCGACAAGGACGGCAACCGCGTGATATTCATGCTGCCGCGGGCCGACCCGAGCCGGCAGCGCCGCTGGCTGCCCCTCAACGAGCTGCGGCGGGTGACGCGGGCGAGCGTCGCGCCGATGCTGCTGCTGGGCTCGCGCTGCGGCTCCGGCGAGTACGGCCGCTTCTTCTGCGCCCGTTTCGGCAGCGGCGCGCTCTACTGCCCGCCGGAAGCGCCCTCGGTCTATCACCTCCTGCTCTCGGCCTTCGTCGCGCGGAACGACAATCCGAGCGTGGTCATCGTCTACCCCGGCACCTGCGATATCGAACTCGGCACCCCGCTGCGCGATTTCGAGTTGGCGCTGCAGGCCGTCTGCGCGGTCTTCGAGCGCCCCGGCGGCGGCCCGGCACCGGCGATCGTCCTGGCCACTCCGCCTCCGTATCCGGCCGCACCCCGGCAGCGCGAAACCTACGCCGAAGCCATCGCCGACGTCGCGCGCGACCGTTTCGCGTATCTGCACGAAACCGCCACGCCCGCGGTGCGGCGCGTGATGCGCGGCTGGGAGGAGCGCTACCCCGGTTCGCTGGCGCAGCGGTTGATCGGCAAGGACCTCGTCCGCACCGCGCGTCTGCGGCGCTGGCCGCACCCGCTGGTTCTGGGGCTCGTGCCGTTCCTGCTGGCCGCGCTGGCGTGGATCTGGCTTTGTATCGTCTCGCGCATGCGTCCGCGCCAGGAACGCGGCGCGCCGAATCAGAAAGGACCGTAATGGGCAATCGCACTCCCCTCTACGACCGCCACCTCGCGCTCGGCGCGCGCATGGTCGATTTCGGCGGCTGGGACATGCCGGTACAGTACCCCACCGGCATCCTCTCCGAACATGCCGCCACCCGTGCCGTCGCCGGACTCTTCGACACCTGTCACATGGGCGAATTCATACTCAAGGCGCCGGACGTCCGCGCGGCGCTGGACAGGATGCTGCCGTGTGCGGTGCGCAACCTCAAGACCGGCCGCGCGCGCTACACATTTCTCACCGCCGCCGACGGCGGGGTGGTCGACGACGCGGTGGTCTTCCTCCGCGCCGACGATCAGGCGCTGATCTGCGTCAACGCCGGCGACATCGAGGGCGATTTCGCCCACCTGCAGCAGTACCTGCCGGCGGAGGCCGGCCTTGAAAACGCCTCCGACGCCACCGGCAAACTCGACGTCCAGGGCCCCGCCGCCCACGAGGTCGTCCTGCGAGTATTGAAGGTCGACTTCCGCGCTCTGCCGTTCTTCGGCTTCGCCGAACACGAATGGGACGACGCGCCGGTTTTGCTCAGCCGCTCGGGTTATACCGGCGAGCCGGGCGTGGAACTTTTTCTGCCGGCCGACCGCGTAGGCGACTTGTGGGACACGCTGCTGGACGAAGGCGATTCGCTGGAGTTGCACCCGTGCGGCCTCGGCGCGCGCGACACTCTGCGTCTCGAAGCGGGGCTGCCGCTCTACGGCCACGAGCTCGACCGCACGACCAATCCCATCCAGGCCGGCTTCGCCAAATTCGTCGCGCTGGACAAACCCGAGGACTTTCCGGGCAAGGAGGCGCTGCAGACCGCCGCGAATGAAGGGCCGAAGGAAACGCTGGTCGGGCTGCGACTCGAAGGCAAGCGCGTGCCGCGGGAGGGATTCGCCGTTCTGCGAGACGGCGAAACCGTCGGTCGCGTCACCTCCGGCTCTCCCGCACCGACGGTAGGCGGCAGCATCGCCCTGGCGTATCTGGCGCCCGCGGCGGCCGCGCCCGGCACCGCCGTCGAAGTCGAGATCCGCGGCAGGAGCGCACCCGCAACCGTCGTTGAGCTACCGTTTTACAGCACTCCGTCGCTGCGGACGAAAAGCGCTCCCGACGGTTAAAAAAATGTTTTGACAACGTATTTGGCAAGCGTAGAGTAAAACCCGTTGCCACTGACACGATCCGCATAAACGCAATTGGCTTTCGCCTTCGGGGGGAAAGGATGAGCAAGGTACCCAACGATTTACACTATACCAAAGACCACGAATGGGTGCTGGTCGAGGATTCGGTGGCGGCGATCGGGATTACCGATTACGCCCAGAGCGAACTGGGCGATATCACCTTCGTCGAACTCCCGGAAGACGACGCCGAGTTCAACGCCGGCGACGAAATCGCCCAGATCGAGTCGGTCAAGGCCGCCAGCCCGGTCTTCAGTCCCATCACCGGCAACATCCTGGAACTGAACACCGAGCTCGAGGACGAGCCGGGCGCGATCAACAGCGATCCCTACGGCGCGGGCTGGATCTGCAAGATCGAGGTCAGCAAGCCCGAGGAGATCGAGTCATTGATGACGGCCGAGCAGTACGAGGTTTTTCTCGCCGAGGAAGGCGAGGACGACTGAATGGGTTATATCCCGCACACCGCGGCCGACCGGCAGGCCATGCTCGACGCCATCGGCGTGGCAGACGTGGACGAGCTCTTCCGGGACATCCCCGAGGCGTTGCGCGACCGGCCGCTCGCGCTGCCGCCGGCGCTGCCGGAACTGGATCTTATCGAGCACCTGCGGGATCTGGAAACCCTCAACCACGCGCCCTTGCGCGGCGGCGATTACTTCATCGGCGGCGGCGCCTACAACCACCACATCCCGCAGGCGGCGATGGACATGGTCGACCGCTCCGAGTTCGTCACCGCGTACACGCCGTACCAGCCGGAGATCTCCCAGGGCATGCTCCAGGCGATCTTCGAGTACCAGACCGCCATCGCCCGCATTACCGGCCTCGACGCCAGCAACGCCTCCCTCTACGACGGCGGCACCGCCGTCTACGAGGCCTGCGTCATGGCCATGCTGCAGACGCGACGTGATCGCGTGATCTACGACACCGCGCTCAACCCGCATTATCGTCAGGTGCTCGAGAGCTACGGCCGCAACGCCACCTTCCGCATGCAGCGACTGGATTATGACCCCGCCCCCGGCGGCAACACGGCCGCCTTCGGCGAAGCCATCGACGACGACACCGCCGCCGTGGTGGTCCAGTACCCGGACTTCTTCGGACGCATCGCCGACTACGCCGAACTGGCCGACGCCTGCCACAAGCGCAAAGCGCTGTTGGTGATGGCGGTCAACCCCGTCGCGCTGGGGATTCTCAAGACCCCCGGCGAGATGGGCGCGGATATCGCCGTCGGCGAAGGCCAGCCGCTGGGCCTGCCGCTGAGCTACGGCGGGCCGTACCTCGGCTTCATCGCCTGCCGGCAGAAACTGCTGCGGCGGCTGCCGGGGCGCATCGTCGGCGAGACCGTCGACCAGGAGGGACTGCGCGGCTACGTCCTGACGCTGCAGGCGCGCGAGCAGCACATCAAGCGCGAGCGCGCCACCAGCAACATCTGCTCCAACCAGGCGCTCTGCGCGCTGCACGCGCTGGCCTACCTGACGGTCATGGGCAAGCGCGGCTTCCGCGAGGTCGCCGACCTCTGCCTGCAGAAGGCCGCCTACGCGCGCCGGATCCTCGGCGCCGTCGACGGAGCCGAACCGCTCTTCGCCGGTCCTCATTTCAACGAATTCGTCCTCAAACTGGACAAGGACGTGATGGATTTCTTCCGCGCCTGCGGACATCGTTTCGAACCCGGCATCCGCCTCAACCGCTGGTATCCCGAACTCAACGACTGTCTGATCGTGGCCGTGACCGAATGCAACCACCGCCACGATATCGACAACTACGCGCAGAATCTGCGGGCATGGCTGGCGAACTGACCCATCGCCCCAACACATTACATATCATTCGCTTACAATAGTGCCGACGGTTATTTTTTATGGCTTCGCACTGGCGTTTCCGCGAAATGCCTGTTATAGTGCAAGGGAAAACGGTTAGTCTGTGCCCAAGGAGACGACGAATGCGGACCATATTGATCGCGTCTGTATTTCTTTCGGCGTCGATTCTTGCTGCGCGCGCGGGCGGGCCCGATAGAGGTGACAACGACCGCAAGGCCAGTCTGCGCGAGGTGGAGCGGCATGTCCGGCGTCTGGACAACCGGGACATCGACGTGCTTGAAGAAACCGTCACGTGGTTGCGCGCCCATCCGCGCGAAACCGCCCTCTACATGTGCAAGAACCTCAAGGCACACCCCCGGGACGAGCGCCGGGCGGCCATCCCGCTGCTGGCGCAGATCGACCACCGCTACGCGCGTATCGCCCTGGCCATGCGCGCGGTCTTCGACGAGGACGGGATCGCCCGCGAACGCGCCGTCGATGCGGTGCGCCGCTGCGGCGGCCGCGACGCGCGCGACTACGTCATCGCCAAGGCGGCCAAGGGAAGCCCCGAGACCAAGTACAAGGCCGCGCGCGCCATCGCCGCCATCGCCGACAAGTCGTATGTCCCGCCGCTGATCAACGCGGAGTTGGAGGCTATCGCCGGCCAGGGGCATGTGCGCACGCGCTACAGCCTCGACACGCTGCTGGACCAAACCGAAAGCAGAACCCGGGTGACCACCCACCCCAACGACGGCGCCGCCGTCACTATCTGGGATATTCCGATCATGAATCGCACCACCGAGCGCATCGAGGGCGAGGCGACCGCATGGGTCTGTTCGCTCGTGCTGCAGCAGGACTTCGGCACGGATCGCGACGCCTGGCGTCAATGGTGGAAAACCAACCGCGACGAATTCACCTTCCCCGATCCCGCCGAGTTCGAACCCGACAAGCGTTGAGGCGTGTCCACAGGATCGATCGAGACTGAACGGCCACAAGAGGTTGCGATGAGGGGAAGCGCGGGCGGGGACGCACAGATGAGCTTCCGGGTTCTACTCGCCGACGACGACCCGACCATTCGTTTCCTGCTCGACAATCCGATCCGTAACTGGGGATACGAACTGATTCTGGCGGAGAACGGCACCGCCGCGCTCGACATCTTGAACGACTCGTCGCCTCCGCCGATCGCGCTCCTGGACTGGGTCATGCCCGGCGCCGACGGCATCGAGGTCTGCCGGCGGATCAAGAGCGACGATGCACGGCCCTTCACCTACGTCATCCTCCTCACCAGCAAAAGCGAGAAGAAAGATGTCGTCGCCGGCCTCGACGCGGGCGCGGACGATTACCTCACCAAGCCGCTCAATATCGAGGAACTGCGCAGCCGGCTGGCCGTGGCCGCACGCATGATCGCCTACGACCAACGACTGAATCGCTACGCACGGGAGTTGGAATCCCTCGCCGACGAGCGCGCGCGCCAACTCGTCCACGCCGACCGCCTCGCCACGCTGGGCACGCTCTCGGCGAGCATCATCCACGAGATCAACAATCCCGTCGCCTTCATCTCGACGAATATGCAACTCTTCGAGAGATACTGGAAGATCCTCGAGCCGATCGTCGCGGCCGAGGAGGATCGTGGAGGCGAGAACACCGAAACCTTGCGGACCGTACTCGGGGATATGCCGCGCCTGGTCCGCGGCGCGCGCGAGGGCATCGCCCGTATCGGCGTCCTGCTCGAGCGGCTCAAGAATTTTTCGCGCCGGGACACGGCCCGGCCGCTGGCGCGCTGCGCGGTCAACGACGCCGTCACCTCCGCGCTGGCGATGTGCCACAACCGGATCAAGTACGACGTGAAGATCGAGAGACATCTGGCCGCGCCCTCGCCGACCGCTCCGATCCGGGACCTGCGGCTCGAGCAGATCCTGATCAACCTCTTCCTCAACAGCGCCGACGCCATGGCCGGGCGCCCCGATCAGCGTTTGACCGTCGAGACCGCCACGAGCCCCGGCGGCGGCGCCTGCCTGCGTGTGCGCAACAACGGGCCGACCATTCCGCCCGGGGAGTTGCCAAAGATCTGGGAGCCGTTCTACACGACCAAGGAGGAACAGGGCGGCACCGGCCTGGGACTCTTCATCTGCCGCCAGATCGCCGAGGAGGTGGGCGGTCGCATCGACGCCGAGAACCTCGGCGGCGGCGTCTGCTTCACCGTCACCTTCCCCGCCGCACCCGAGGAGACGTCTTGAGCCATCGTGTCTTTGCCACCGATGCCGCGCCGGCGGCGATCGGTCCCTACGCGCAGGCAGCCGCCACGGGCGGTTTTCTATTCTGCTCGGGGCAGTTGCCGCTCGCTCCGGAAACGGGCGAACTCGTCGACGAGCCGGCCGCCGAAGCGACGCGGCAAGCGCTCGCGAACCTGCGCGCGGTTCTCCGCGCCGCCGGGCTGGATTTCGCCGACGTGGTCAAGACGACGATCTACCTGCGCGACATGGACGACTTCGCCGCGGTCAACGAGGTTTACGCCGGTTACTTTGCCGAGAATCCCCCCGCGCGGGCCTGCGTGCAGGTCGCCCGCCTGCCCAAGGACGCGCGGCTGGAGATCGAGTGCATCGCGGCATTCGCGGAATAGGTTCAGGCGTGCGGCACCTCCCCCTCGAGACGGCGGATATGCTTCGTCTCCTCCTCGGCCAGCCAGGCGAAGGCCGCGCGCAGTTCCGGCAGCGTGGCCGAGCGGGCGAGTTCGCGGTAGAACGCCGCAGCTTCGCGCTCGTGCGCGAGAACGTCCTCGACCAGCGCCCGCAGGTCCGCCGACCAGTCCTCCGCGTGCGGCCAGAATTCCGGCGGCGACGGGCTCGCGCCCGCCTCCATCTCGCCGGAAGCGAGCGCATGCAGATGGGCGATGTGTTCTTTCTCGTCCCGTAGCAGCCGATCCAGCAACGCACGCGCACGCGCATCGGCCGTCTTTTCGGTCAACTCGATGTAATGCGCCACCGTCGCTTCCTCGAATTCCGCCGCCGCCGCCAGCGCCAGACGGCCGAGCACGCCCGGCTTCGCCGCCGTCGGTTCTCCGTCGCCGCGCAACGCGTTCCACAACAACAGCGCGCCGAAAACCAGGAAGAGCACGCCGGCGACGAGCTTGATATACATCTCCGCGCCGGGCCCCAGCAAGCGGCGCAAGCCCGTGGCACACCCCACCGCCAGCGCCGTAGACGCCACCAGTGCCAGCGACGCGCCCAGGAACACCGACCACGGCGAGCGCGAACCCGAAGCGTACGCGAAAGCGGTCAACTGCGTCTTATCGCCGAGTTCGGCCATGAAGATAAGCAGGAACGTGCTGCCCAGCAGGCGCCAGTCCATCAGCGATCCTTCCCGGGCAGCTTCGCCTTGTAGCGACGCACGACCTGCAACGTCGCGACCGTTTCGGCATACGGCCGGATAGGCGGTATCGTCACCGCGTCGATACTGCTCACCGCGTAGTAGACGTATCCGTGCATCTCCGTCTCGTCCCAGACCAGCCCCTGCTTCTTCAACTCGAGGTAAGCGGCGTAGGAACTGGACATCACCCTGGTCATGCGCACCTTGCCGCGCAGCCGGTAATCCCCTTTCCTGACCTTCGCCTCCTCGTTCTCGGGAAGCCCCAGATAGGTGATCCCGGGCGACAGCGGCGCACCCGGTTCGCACCCGAAGAGGCCGATCATGAAAACGGCCTGTGCGCCCAAGAGGAGCACAGGCCGGAAAGAACGATCGCACGAAATCATTCCGTCTCCGCCAGCGCCACGTTGTTCGGATCCTTCGGCAGGATCAACATCTGATCGGGATGCAGAATCGGGTTGCCACGCCCGTCGAGCGCCAGCTTGTTCACCTCGGTCACCCACTTCAAGAGCGCCTTGTTGCTCTGGCCGAATTCGCGCCACAACACCTGCGAGAGCCCTTCGCCGTGCTGTACGCGCGTGGTGCGCGGAGTATCCCAACGCCGCCCGTGCGTCTCTTCCCGGCGCCGGCGCCACGCGTCGGTTCCTTGAACGTCGTTGTAATGCAGGCCGCCGGCGAGATGGTCTCCGGTCTCGTGATCCAGATCGACGCCGCCACCCATGGCGGGCGTATCCCGCGTCTGGCGCTGCTGCTGCAACCGCGCCAGCTGGTGTTCCATCGCACCAAGCGAATCCCGCAGCCGGTCGAGCTTGTCCTGGTACTGAATCTCCGCCAGGCGCGCGTCCTTCCGCAACGTCTCGAGCTGCCTCGTCAGCGCCACGTTCTCTTCTTCCAGCGTTTCGCGCACCTCGTGCGACTGCTCCAGGCGCGCCACGAGCACCGGATCCTGCCGCGGGGTCGTCGCCGCCGGGGTTCCGTTCATCCAGTGCAGCGCAGGCAGCATCACCACCAGCAGACTCATCGCCGCAGCCACGGTGACGGCGTAACCGGTGCGGCGACCGCTGCCGGCGAGCGCCTGCTGCAGGTTGCGCTCGCGCGTGGCGTGATCCTCGAGCATGTCGACGAGGTCTTCCTTGTCCTTCATCAGCGCCGGCACCGTGTCGGTCGAAAGAATGTTGAACTCGCGCTGCAGTTCGGCATGCCGCTGATGCAGGTCGTCCAATTGCGCGCGCGCGGCATCCAACTCCGCGTCGATATCGGCGCCGGTCTCGGCGAACTCGGCATTGCCCCTGGCGATCGCCTCGCGCAATTCCGCGAGCATGGCGTCCTTGGTCGCCAGCGCCTTCTCCATCCCGGCCAACTCGGCGCGGAGCGCGTCCTCTTCTGGGCTCCCTTCGCTCGCGACGACGGCGGCCGTCTCCGTCAACCGTTCGCGCAACACGCTGGCCTCCACCCCTTTGTCCGCCAGCGCGGTGGCCATCTGGTCGAGCTCCAGCGCCTTCAGTTCGAGCGCCTCCTCCAACTGACGGTTCCACCTTTCGATTTCCGAGAGCCGTTGCGCCAGTTCCCGATTGCTCGCCGCCAGCGTTTCGGCATGGTCCTCGGCCGCGGCCTGGTCGACGAACGACTCCACGTCGGCGCGCGAGGCGAGCGGATGCGGCTTGCGGTTCTCGTCGAGTTCTTCCAGCAGCTCGTCGATACTTGCCTGGGTCGCATGCGCGGGCAGCGCTTCCAGGTCGCTCGCGGGGATGTCCACCGCCTCGGGCTCGACCATGTCGTCCTCGGCACCGTTCACCCGCGCGGCGACAAGCGCGCTGCCGCGCGAGGCGACCACCGCGTCGTACTCCGCCTGCATCTCCGCGGGGAAGAGGATATAATAGGACGAATCCTCCTGGCCCATATTCACGTTATCCGCCTCGACACAGCCTTCAACCGCATAGGGCGGAGCGAAAGCGATGACGTTGGTATCCTCGTCGTCGGCCATCGTTTCGGCGCCGAGGGTATTGCGCAACACCTTCAACGTCCGGTGCAGCGCCTTGGGCGGTTCCTTCATGTCCACCGTTTCGTGTTCTTCCTCGCCGGCGTCGACAGGCGGCCACCACTCGCCGAGATGTTCGCCGTGCGCCAACGCTTCGTCCAGTTCGCGCAGATCGATAACTTCGGGCTCCTCCCCCGCCTCGCCGCCGCGCGCTTCATACTCTTCCGCGGTCAGGCGTTCGGCGCTGAGCGGGGCCAGGCTCTCGCTCTCGGTCGATTCCAGCGTTTCGCCGCTGCGGTCGTAGGCCGCCTCGATAAGGGCCGCGCTCGCGGCCGCATCGTCGGCCTCGTCCACCGGCTCGGCCACGGCTTCGTGGATGCGCACCGGCTCGGCCGCCACGGCCACGGTCTCCTCGGCCGATTCGGAGACGGCTGCCGATTTCTTCTGTTCGGCCCGTGCCGTCTCGGCCAGGCTGGCGATCTGCTCCTTCAGCATCTCGACCTCGATCTCCGCCACCTCGACTTCGTCCGCCTCCACCCGGGCCTTATCAACATCTTCCGGAAGATAGGTCCCCGGATCCAGTGTTTTCGTCTCCGGGTCATTCATCGCCGTCTCTTCGGGGACGTTCTCGACCGTCGTTTCCGCCGACGCGTCCTCCTCTATCGCCTCGGCCAGGAGTGCGAGGATGGCGCTGCGCATCGGTTCGGGGCGGCCGTTGGCCAACGCCCGGATGCGATCGTTGCTGTAGCCGCGGCCGCGATAATCCTCGACGATATCTTCTGCGGTTCTCATCATCCCCTCCATTGACGACCGCCCGTGCGGACGGCCTTCCCTCCACCGCCGTCGCGACCGACCGCGGCCCGTTGCATACTACCACGTACGATATATCGACCCGCGGGCGCGCGACACTTCAGGAAATCCACCCGATTTTTGTTGATTTCGCGCCCGATCATGCCGAAGCTATAGGAAAGAAAGGATCGCGCCGGAGAAGAACGCGCCAGCATGACGAATCCCCCCGCCAACGAGGAGCGCGGCCTGCAGCTCGCGCGCGCGCTCTGCCGCGCCTGCGACGAAAAGCGCGTGACCGAGATTCTACTTCTGGACCTGCGCGGCATCTGCGGCTACACCGACTTCTTCGTCATTGCCACGGTGACCAGCATGCCCCAGACCAAGGGCGTGGTGCGCGAAGCCAAGGAGATCATGCGCGCGGCCGGCTGCAAGCTCCTCTCCGAGCACGGTCTCGGCAGCGGCCACTGGGTGCTGCTCGACTACGGCGACGTGGTGCTGCACATCTTCGACCGCGAGACGCGCTACTTCTATCAGCTCGAGGAGCTCTGGGGCGACGCGGAGCCGCTGCCATGGACCGATTGAGACGCATCTCATTTCCGTTGTTCCCCCTCGCCGCCGCCTGCCTTATGCTCGGCGGCTGCGGCAATCTTGACCGCTGGAGCGCCCGGCACTGGCCGTTCGAAAAACGAATGCGTTCGCCCGCGCCGAAGAACCGGGAGGACACGGACGCCGTCGGCTACCGCTGGGCCGGCGATCCGCCCGACACGGTGGAGCTCAGCGACGCGCTCGAACGCATCGGGCGCAAGCCGCCGCGGCGGGTCTACGTGCACGAGACCGCGCCGACGCCGGACCGCGGTCCGCACGCGACGCCCGCCGTCGACGGCGGGTTTATCGGTTACGACGACAAGGATTCGCAATGATCGACGTCAAGCTGGTCGGCGCCACCGGCTACGGCGGACTGGGGCTGATCGAACTGCTGCTGCGCCATCCGGAGATGCGGCTCGTGGCCGCCATCGCCACGCAGGAGATCGACAAGCCCGTCTCGGCGGTCTGGCCCTACCTCGAAGAATACTGCGACCTGCCGATCCTGGCGCCGGACTCGCCGGAGGCCGACGGCGTCGACGCGGCCATCACCGTCTTCGCCACCCCCGACGGCGTCGGGCAGACGGGCGCGCGCGCCGAGCTCGAACGCGGCCGCAAGGTACTCGACTACTCCGGCGACTTCCGCTTCGACACGCCTGAGCTCTACCGCGAATACGCCACGCGCATCGGGCTCGATCCGGAGCACAAGGCACCAGACCTGCTGTGCGAGACGGTCTACGGCCTGACCGAGCTGCATCGTGACGAGATCGGTAATGCGCGGCTGGTCGGCAATCCCGGCTGCTTCGCCATGAGCTGCACGCTCGGGCTGGCGCCGGCGCTGGCGCATGGACTGGTCGAGCCAGAGGGGATCGTCTGCGACTGCAAGACCGGTGTCAGCGGCGCGGGAAAGAAACCGAAAGCCACGTTCCATTACCCCGAGCGCTACGACGAGATGAACGCCTACCGCCTCGGCGGACACCAGCACGTGATGGAGATCGAGCGCGAACTCTCGCGGCTGGCCAAGCGCGAGATCCGCATCGCCTTCACGCCGCAGGTCGTGCCGATGACGCGCGGCATTCTCTCGACGCTGTACGGCCGGCTCGCACCCGGCGCAAACCAAGCGCGCTTGCTGGAGGCGTATCGCGAACGCTACCGCCGCGAATCGTTCGTCCTGGTCCGCGAAATGCAGGATCCGGGATCGACCGGCGTCGTCCGGGGAGGCAACCGATGCCTCCTGACCGTCGCCTGCGACGAGCGCACCGGCACCTTCCGCGTGGTCAGTCATATCGACAACCTGGTCAAGGGGCAGGCCGGTTCGGCCATGCAGAACCTGAACGTCATGTGCAACCTGCTCGAGACGCTGGGGCTCGATTACCCCGGCGCCCATCCCTAAGGAGCCGTTAAGCAATAATTTCAGAATTTCGGCGCGGCTGGTTTGCCGTCAGTCAAGAA
>CAYWFP010000064.1:0-23459 GCA_964457365.1 uncultured Planctomycetaceae bacterium | reverse complement strand
TCGTCGAGGAGCTCGGCGGCGAGAAGATCGACATCGTCCGCTGGAACGAGTCGGACGAGGTCTTCATCCGCAACGCCCTCAGCCCCGCGGAGATCGACTCGATCTACTTCGACAAGCATCACCGCCGCGCGCGCGTCATCGTTCAGGACGACCAGCTCTCTCTCGCCATCGGCCGCAAGGGGCAGAACGTCCGCCTCTCGAGCAAGCTGACCGAGTGGGACCTCGACATCATGACCATCGAGCAGCACCGCGTCTACCGCGAGCGCGGCCAGCAGGAGATCGCCTCGCTGCCGGGCGTGGACGACGCGCTGGCGAACAAGCTGCTCATGAGCGGCTTCGAGTCGTTCCGCGATATCGTCGAACTGGGCGTGGCGGACCTGCAGGAGAAGATGGAAATCGAGGAGACCCACGCGCAGGAGATCTACAACTTCGCCCTCGAGGGATACCAGGCCCGCGTCGAGGAGGAATCCCGTCTCGCCGCCGAGGCCCGCGCGGCCAAGGCCGCGGGCGAGCAGGCCGCCAAGGAGGCTCTCGGCGAAAAGCCGCCGCAGGACATGGAGGCCGCCCTGCAGGCTCCGACCGAGGAGGGCGCAGAGGAAACCAAGAACGAAGCGGCCGAGGAGATGGAACAGGCGCTGCAGCAACCCGAGCCCGGCGCCGAATCGAAATGACCCGGCGGGGCCCCGCCCCGCGAGCAATCAAGGACGATCTATGCGCCTTTTCGAACTGGCCAACGAAATCGGGGTTGGCAAAAAAGAACTCAAGTCGTTCGTGCAGATTCTCAACGACAACGGCTTCGAGGTGAAGAACAGCCTCGCCTCGGTGGACGAGGACGTCGTGAAATACGTCCACGACAACACCGAGAAGCTGAAGACGGATCTCGAATCGAGCGGAACGAAGAAGAAATCCGTCAGGAAGAAGACCGCGCGCAAGAAGAAAACCCCGGCCAAGAAACCGAGCAAAAAAGCCGAGGCCGGCAAGGCGCCGGCGGAAACCAAGACCGAGGCCAAGACCGAAACGGAGAAAGCCGGGGAAGAAGACGAGGCGGAGAGGAAGACGGCCAAGAAGGCCGTCAAGAAGACTGCCAAGAAAGCGCCCGTCAAGGCGAAGAAGACCAAGCCCAAGCCGGAGAAGCCAGAAAAGAAGAAACCGGAGGGAAAGGCCGTTGCCCTGAGCCGTCCACCGGAGCCGGAGAAGGAAGGAACCGAGATCACCCTCGCCGAAGACGAACCGGAACACGCCCAGACCGGCCAGAAACACAAGCGCGCGGACTTCCGCACCAACCAGAAGATCACCGAGGTGCCGGCGATCCTCAAAAGCCTCGATTCGGAATTCACCCGCAGCATCCGCAGCGGCGGCGGTCGGCGCCGGCGCGGTTCGTTCCAGAAACGCGGATCGCGACGCGGCCGCGGTCGCCAGGCCTCGTCGGTGCAGCGTGAACGCGATCCGAACCAGGTGACCGAGCTGACGTCCGGGCTGACGGTGCGCGAACTCTCCGTGGCGCTGGGGGTGAAGCTGAGCGACATCATGGGCTTTCTCATGAACAACGGCCAGATGGCGCAGGTCAACGACATCCTGCCCAACAACGTCATCGAACTCGTCGCCAACGAATTCGAAATCAAGTACCGCTGGAAGGCCGAGGAAGACCTCGAGGAGCAGTTGGAGAAGGAATTCGGTCTCGCGTCCGGAGGCGAAACGGAGGAGAAGGAACAGGCCGGACGCCCGCCGATCGTCACCTTCCTCGGCCACGTCGATCACGGCAAGACGTCGCTGCTGGACAAGATCCGCCTCTCGCGCGTCGCCGAGGGCGAGTCCGGCGGAATTACCCAGCACATCGGCGCCTACTCCATCGTCAAGGACGGCCACCCGATCACCTTCCTCGACACCCCCGGCCACGAGGCCTTCACCGCCATGCGCGCGCGCGGCGCAAACCTGACAGACATCACCGTCCTCGTCGTCGCCGCCGACGACGGCGTCATGCCGCAGACCGTCGAGGCGTTCAACCACGCCAAGAACGCGGAGGTGCCCATCGTCGTGGCGCTGAACAAGTGCGACCTGCCCGGGGCCAACCCCGACCGCGTGCGCCAGCAATTGGCCTCGCAACTGAACCTGCTGCCCGAGGAATGGGGCGGCCAGACGGGTATGATCGAGGTTTCCGCGCAGACCGGCGAGGGCATCGACGACCTGCTCGAGCGCATCCTCCTCGAAGCCGAGGTACTGGAATTGACAGCCAACCCCGAGCGCAACGCCGTCGGCTTCGTCATCGAGTCGGAGGTTACCGAGAACCGCGGCGTCGTCGCGACCGTGCTCGTTCTCGACGGCACGCTGCACCGCGGCGACGTCATCCTCAGCTCGAGCAGCTACGGCAAGGTCAAGCTCATGTTCGACTTCCAGGGCCGGACCATCGATTCGGCCCCGCCGGGACAGGCCGTCTCGCTGACCGGGCTCAACAACGTCCCCGAGGTCGGCGACAAGGTCTACGTCCTGGACGACCTGCTCAAGGCCCGCGCCATCGCCGAGGAGCGCGAGCGCAAGCAGCGCGCGGCGACGCTGGCCAAGCGCACCCACGTCACGCTCGAAAACCTCCAGGCCTACCTCGCCGAGGGCGAGACCAAGGAACTGAACATCATCGTCAAAGCCGACGTCTCCGGCTCGATCGAGGTGCTGGAGAAGACGCTGCGCGACCTCTCCACCGACGAGGTCAAGATCAACATCCTCCACAGCGCCGTCGGCGGCATCAACAGCGCCGACATCATCCTCGCCGACGCCAGCGACGCGGTCGTCGTGGGCTTCCACGTCATCGCCGACCAGTCCGCGCGGCTCCTCGCCGCGAGCCACAACGTCCAGATCAAGGTCTACCACGTCATCTACCGCGTGATCGAGGACATGAAGGCCGCGCTCGAGGGCATGCTGCCGCCGGAGGAGAAGGAGGTGGTCCAGGGCCACCTTGAGGTGCGCCAGGTCTTCAAGGCCAGCCGCGTCGGCAACATCGCCGGCTGCTTCGTCACCGACGGCCTTATCACGCGCAATTCCAAGATCCGCGTCATCCGCGACAGCGTGGTTATCTACGACGGCGTCATCGACAGTCTCAAACGTTTCAAGGACGACGTGCGCGAGGTGCGCAACGGCTTCGAGTGCGGCGTGCTGATCGCCAACTACGACGACGTCAAGCCCGACGACGTGCTGGAGGCCTACATCATCGAGGAGGTGGCGCGCACCCTCGAGGACGCGGGCTCCGCGGGCGAGTGACCATGATCGCGGGCCTCTTGCGCGCGGAGCTGCACCTGCCGGGCGCGCGCTCGCTCAAGGAAAAGCGCAAGCCGCTCAAGAGCCTCCTGGCGGGGCTGCAGAACCGTTTCCACTGCGCGGCGGCCGAGGTGGACCATCAGGACCTGCACCAGCGCGCCGCCGTCGGCCTGGCCGTGGTCGGCGCCGACCGCGCCCATGTCGAAGCGCAGCTCAGGGCCATCGAGACGTTCGTCCGTCGCGACCGCGAGTTCCAGGTGCTCGACATCCAGATCGACTTCGCCGGCGGGCCCGAATCCTTCGGTGCCTTTCGCCTCGACGACGCGACGCCCCCTGAAAAAGAAACGACGGAATAATGCCCACACGCAGACAGGAACGGGTCAACAGCGAACTGGTGCAACTGGTCAGCGAGGCACTGCGCACGCTGAAGGGGCCCGCCCTGGGCCTGACCACCGTCACCGCCTGCGAGGTCTCGCCCGACCTGCATCACGCCAAGGTCTACGTCAGCGTCTTCGGTCAACCCGAACTGCAGGAGCAGATCATGCGGACGCTGCACCAGAACGCCGGGCAGGTGCGTTTCCACGTCGGCCAGCGGCTGCGCATGAGACAGACGCCCAAACTGCAATTCGTGCTCGACAAGAGCGCCGAGAAGCTCGACCGGATGAGCCGCCTCATCCGCGAGGCGCGCCAGAGCGACCCGCACCCCGAGGTGCCCGACGAGTCCGCCGCGAACGAAGAACCCCGCGAGGAGCCCGGCGAAGAGAATTAGCGCACGTCGAAGGCGTAGATCCGCACCCGGTCGCTCCCCCACGAGCTTTCCGGCACCAGGCGCACGCCGGCGGTGAAGGCGGATAGCTTCAAGCGTACCAGGCGCCGGTAATTGCCCGTGACCCGCGCGGCCGTCCCCCACCCGCCGTTCTCGTCCAGCACCTCGACGCGGAAATCCTTGACCATCCCCGCCGGCACCGTCGCGCCGTCGTAGTCCAGCGGATAGTTACAGCGCTGGCTGCCGAGGTTCTCCGGCTCCAGGTCGCTGTCGAAGACGAAACGCGCCTCCTTCACCTCCGCGGGTTCGGCGAAGCGGTATTCGATCCACGCGTCGAGCGGCCCTTCCCAGGCGTGCGGATCCTCGCCGACCGGGCGGTCGGTCCCGTCGCGCAGCGGCTCCGGGTCGCCCGTCGAGGCGCCCGGCGTCGCTGTCAGCGTCAGCGGCGGCACCGCCCGCGTGTTCCACGGCAGATAGCAGTCGTCCTCCATGAGAACCTGCTTCAACTCGTCGATCGCCTCTTCGTAAACCCCCCGCGGCGATAAATCATGGCGCACCGCCACCGCCGCGGCCGTGCCGGCGGCCTGGCCCATGACCGCGCAGGTGGCCATAACGCGGGTGCTGCTGAAGGCGGCGTGGCTGGCGCTGTGGTTGCGTCCGGCGCAGAAGAGGTTCTCCACGTTGCGCGAGTACAACGTCCGGTACGGGATGCCGTAGGGCGAGGGTGCGGGATGAAAGATCGTCGGCCGGCCCGGATGGCGGATGCCCGCGGGAAAATGGTCGTCCATCGACCAGCCGCCGTAGGCGACCAAGTCGTCGAAACGACCGCCGGCCTCGACCTCGCGCTGGGTCAGCAGGTGATCGCCGAGATAGCGCCGGCTCTCGCGCTTGCCGACCAGGAAGCCCATCCAGTCGAGTTCCCAGTTGACCGCCTTCTCCTTCTCCGGCGAGCGGTTCTTGAGAAAATCCCAGATGCCGAGCGCGATCTTCAGCAATTCGTCGCGACAGTCCTCGGCGTCATGGATGCAGTCCTGCTCGCCGCCGATCTCGATCCACCAGAAGTTCGTCCCCAGGCCCGCGCCGCGGTTGTTGTACTCGGCCTCGGTCTCGTAGTGATGCGCCCACGCCGGCGAGATGAACGGCTTGGGCGAGGGCGTCTCGCGTGCCTGCAGAAGCAGGCTCATGCCCATGGTCTTGTCGTCGGCGCGCTCGGGTTCGATCGGCTCGTCGTACTCGCCGCAGGCTTCGCGCCCGATGCGGTACTCCGCCCCGCTCAGGGGCGCCAGCACGCTGTCGCCGGAGCAGTCGGCGAAGAGGACGGCGTCGACGGCATGATATGTCTGCGTGGTCAACTGCCAGCCGCGGACGCTGCGCAGGCGCGCGCCATCCATCTCCGCATCCAGACAGGTGCAGTTCAACAACAGCGTCAGGTTGTCCTGGAACGCCGCTTTCTCGTAGAGGATGCTGTCCCAGAGAGCGTAGTTCGCGCGCGGGTTGCGATAGACGTTCTCGAGACAGATCTCCTCGATGAGGCCGGTCTCGCGCAGGTTCTTGCCGTGCGCGCCCCGGACCCACATGCGCACCTCGCTACTGGCGTTGCCGCCGAGCATCGGCCGGTCGTGCATCAGCACCGTCTTAACCCCGTGCCGCGCCGCCGCCACCGCCGCGCACAGCCCCGCCAGCCCGCCGCCGACAACGCAGAAATCCGCCTCGTGCCTCACCTCCCGGAACGTTCCCGCCTTGCTCACGCCAGTCTCCTTTTCGTTGAACTCGCGGTTTTCAACCACGGGCAGTATATCGCTCCACGCCCGAGTGTAAACCGAGTGCGTGCATTTCGCCTCCCCGCGGGACCGAACGCGGTACGGAGGAAAGGAACGGCGCTGGCACCGTTTCGTCTCCGCGGCGTGAAAAAGCGCGCGGTCTCCGCCGGGGCGAGCGGAAACCGCGCTGTGTGTGAAGACGGCGCGCCTGGTTTGGGACAGGTTTTGCCGAGCTTGAGGTTGTGCTGCAGGCAGCTTAGGAAAGCACCATTTCCATCGTTCCCACCATCTTCACCAAATGCTGTCTGGCGCGCACGTGCTCCTCCGGTTCGCGCTGCCGCTCGTGCTCCTCCGCCAACGGCGTGATACGCATCCAGTCGACGACGTTGCCCAGAGAGATGCCCTCGGTTCGACGTTCTTCGACCATCATGGGCGCACCTCGCCTTCTTCGCCGAGTTCGTTCTCGGCCGCGGCGAGAGGCACGCCCTCTCCCGATACCTGCCCCAATCGCGCCACCGGCGTCGCCGTGACGAAGACGCCCAGCGCCCGGTACGCCCCGTACAGCCGCGCCGGCGCCATCCCCCACAACGGCGTCGACATCGCGTCCGAGACGTCCTGCGGCATCACGCCGCGCCCCGCATCGCGGCGCACCGCCCTGTTCTCGCCCCCCATGATCCTTCCCCCCGCCAACCGCTTCCCCTTCACCAGGCCGCCCCCCGACAGCCTGGGCATGACGATTCCCGCATGTACGACGAGGTCGATAATCTCCGGCGGAAAGCTGCAAACCCTCGCTCCCGCTGTTCTTCTACGCTGCATCGCTGCTCTCCCCCCCCAATTTCGTACGATTAAAACAAGCGTTCCGCCCGGTCGGTCCCCACCACCGGACGGAACGCTACAGGCCAAAAATGCGCTTGGCCTGATCCCCCCTCAACTCCCTGTAGGTGGCGCGTTCGCCGCGAGCCTGTTCGCGCGCGGCCGGATCCCAGATCTCGATGCGGTCGTCCATGCCGATGAAGAGGACGTCCGGACCGCCTACGCCGCCGGCCTCGCGCAGCGCAAAAGGCAGTACCACCCGCCCCTGCGCGTCCAGATCCACCGCGCTCACATCCTCCATGAACGTGCGAAAGAATTCGCTCGAGCCCTGCTCCTCGGCGATGGCCCGCACGCGCGCGCGCACCGCGCCGAACTGCTCGTGCGTATACATATATAAACACCCGCCCTCGCCCGGCAGCAGCACCAGGCTCTTCTGCTCGCCCACCAGATCCCGGAACCGCTTGGGCACGGCGACCTGCCCCTTGCTGTTGAGCCGGTTGACAAAGCTGCCGTAGAAGAATGGCGACAAGTCGGTCATCAAAGGTCCCGCACGGAAAGTTCGCTGTTTCGGTCACTACTCAGCAATACTTGAATGTATTTGAAGATAACTTTCACTACTATAGAAAATCGCCGCACCGGATCAAGAAAAATATCGGAACTTCTTCATGCCAAAGGAGATATCAAACAAAAATCAAACATGGGAGGCAGATATGGTATATCCGGCTGGCAGGAGCGGCATATACAGCGTTCGGGTTGATCGAGAAAAATGAGGCCGGATCACGGGAGTATGCTCAGGGAATGGCTCCGTACCGCCGGCGGTGCTCGAGAATCGCCTCGTTGAGGCTGATTCGCATCTCCAGTGACAGGTCTTTCTCCTGCCGCAAGCTGCGCAGATGACTTCGAGCCTTTTTTCCCGGAAACATGCCAAGCGCGCGCACGGCGTTCAGCCGCGTCTGCTTGCTCTCGGCGGTGGTCATGCGGATCAATGCCTCGCGCGCGCGGATTCCGCCGAGTTGGGCCAGTTCCTCGCCGGCCTCGCGCGCTTGCCCCGCCCCGCCGTATTCGATCGTGCTCAGCAGCTTCTGGATCTTGGTATACGGCAGCAGCACCAGCGCGAGGAAGATCCCCAGGAAGACCGCCGCCAGCGCCGCCCACGCCCAGACCGGCAAGGCCGGCGAAAAGGGCGAACGTAACGGTTTCGTCCGCTCGCTATCGACGTCCTCCGCCACATCGGCCTCGGCGGCCAGATGGCGCTCCGCCTCCACGCATTCGCGGCAGATCATGCCCTCGGGCGAATCGATCGCCCCCTCGGCGATGCATTCGTCACAGACCAGGCGCCGGCATTTGCGGCACCGGCCGCTGGCCAGCGCGTCGATCTCCTTCTCACAGATTTTGCAGTGCAGTGCCATGAATGCGCGCTTTCGCTCGGACAATAAACTTTAATACGCCGACGATCCGGTTTCAAGTCCCTAAGTGGGTTGTGCCGTTTCGACGCTGCTTCTATAATGCCCCAAGAACATTCGTCCCGCAACCACAGGATACCCGATGGCCCTGGAAGAAGCCGCGACACGCGAACAACTCATGACCACGCCCAGCCTTTACGAGTTGCTGTGCGAGCGTCTCGCGGAGGAATACGCCCGTCGCTGGGACAAGTCACACGCCGCCCCGCCGGTCTTCGTCATCGCCGTCACCGCCGTCATCGGCACTATCCTGCTGGCTATGGGCCGGACGGTGTGGATGCTCTTCGCGGCCCTGACCGCCGGGCAGATCATCTGGGCCGCGTCGGTGGCGCTGATCCGCAGTTCGCACAACGTGGACGAGAAGAAAAAAGAGATCATGCGGGGCAAGATCCCCGTCGAGTTGCTCGAAAGCACCCAGTCACACCTGCGCTGGTGGCACCACCTGCTGCACTCGACGCAGTGGGCCAAGCACTCGCGCATCTACGAACACGAGAACCGCCTGACCGAGCATGGCGATGAGATCCAGCAGCGGCTGAGCGAGCTCGAGGCCGAGGCCGCCGCTGTCGAGCCCGAGCCGGAGATGTACCGGAACGATCCGAACTACCCCGGGGAGGAGAACCTTTCCGGCGGGGTTACGCTGTACAACGATCCGGTGGAACTGGCCGAAGGCATCAACAACGCCCGGCAGCGGACCTACCACCGCGAGCGCATCGAGAAGATCCCCGACGAGAAGACCCGCCTCGAGCAGGAGTTCGTCCTCATCCAGGCATTCCTGTACAAAGTGCAGAACGTCACGCACAAGCTGCAGCGGCTGGAGGAGATCGACGAGGACGTCCCCGACTGCACCCGCAACGAACTCAACGAGATGATCCGCCGCTATATCTCCAACCTGGAGGAACGGCGGATGATCCTCGCGCAGGTCGACAAGATCCGCCCGGGCGAACTGATGCAGTTGACCGGCGTCTGAGACCGCCCGTTTCACGATCACCGGAGGATTGCCCATGCGCTCGACCTGCCGCCACGTCTTCGTGTTGCTGACCGCGCTGGCGCTTCTGTACGCTCCGCACGCGCGCGCCGGGGAAACGCCGGAGGCGAAGACGCCGCGAAAGCTTTTCTTCTGGGAAGCGCGCAAGGACGACCGGACGGTCTACCTGCTGGGCTCGATCCACCTGGGCAAGGCGGAGATGTACCCGCTTGACCGGGCGATCATGGAGGCGTTCGACCGCGCGTCGGTGCTGGCCGTGGAGATCGATATCACCGACTTGTCGGCGATGACGGAGGCGGCGGCGGTACAGCACAAGCAGTATTATCCGGCCGGCATGACGCTGCGGGACGACGTCGCGCCGGCGACGTTCGCGCTGCTGGAGAAGTACTGCGCCGCGCGCGAGCTGCGGGTGGAGGATCTGACCGGCCTGCGGCCGTGGTACCTGATGATGCACCTGACCAACCTCGAGGCGGCGCGGCACGGCTACAGCGCCTACTTCGGCATCGATCACTTCTTTCTGCTCAAGGCCAAGTCCGCCGGCAAGCGCATCGTCCAGCTCGAATCCGCGCGCTTCCAGATCGACATGCTCGCCGGCTTCTCGTCGAAGCTGCAGGAGGCGTTGCTGGCGAAGACGCTCGCCGACGCCGACACCTTCGACCGGGAGATGCAGGCGATGATCCGCGCGCTGCAGGCCGGCGATACCGCGGCACTGGAGACGCTGGCCCTCGAAGCGCTGCCCGTGGGCGAAGTGATGGACGAGTTCCGCAAGAAGATGCTCGAGAAGCGCAACCGGGGCATGGCGGTGAAGATCGAGCGCCTCGCCGCGGCGCGTCCGCTCTTCGTCGTCGTCGGCGCGGCGCACTTCGTCGGCCCGAACGGAATCCCGGCGCTGCTGGAGAAGAAGGGCTTCGCCGTGAATCAGGCCGACGCGCTCGGGCCATGGCAACCCGCAACGGCGGAAACGGCGCCCTGAACCGCCCTACTCCGAGTAACGCAGCCGCCGCCAGAGCGCCGCGCCCATCAGCAGCAGCACCAGGTTCGGCACCCAGAGCACCCACCAGTCGAGGTGGCCGTCGCGGACCGTGCCGTGAAGGGTGTTGACCACGAGGTAATAGCCCGTGGCGATGCTCAGGCCGATCATGCCGCTGGCGAGCGCACTGCGACGGCTGGCAACGCCCAGGGGAATGCCCAGCACGGCGAAACACAAGCAGGCGAAGGAGAGCGCGAGCTTGCGATGCAGCTCCGCGGTCCGCTTGATCAGGCTTTTCTCGAAATCGGCCAATTGATTCTCGAAGAAGCTCGCCGCGGCGGCGTTTTCCAGCCGCGCGGCCTCCACCTTCGCCGCCGTATTCTCGATTATTTGGCGCATTTTCGCGCGCTCGAGAATGAGGCGGTCCAATCCCCAGTAGATCAGCTTGTCCGGGTCGATACGCGGCTCGTTCCCCTCCTGCGGCAGCGGCCAGCGGTAGTCTTGCCGGCTGGAGTAAAGCGGGCGGCCGGGATTGGCCAGGTTGACCAGCGCGCTGTCCTGGCAACTGCCCTCGATGTAGAGTTCCTTCTCCTCGTCGATCTTCAGATCGATGTCGTGATGCCGGGCGAGGAAGCGATGCCGCGGCCAGGGATAGCGCTTGTCCCACAGGTCGTCGTCGTCGGGCGACTCGTCGTCCAGGTTCGCCGTTTCGTAGACCACCGCGTCCATCGCCAGCCGTCCGCGCTCGTCCCACTGCCGTGGGAAACGCGTCACCGAGATCACCTGTTCGGACTGCAGCGGAATGATCAGGCTTCGCCGTTTGATCTGCCGCTTCATGATCGCCGCCCGGTCGGAGAAGATGATCCGCTTGATCGACTTCACCGACTCGGTCAGCGGGCTGGCGTTGAGAAAGACCGTGATGAACGAGGCCAGCAGCGCCGCGGCAATCGTCGGCGCGGCCAACCAGAGCGGATGCACCCCGCCCACCTGCGCGGCAATGATCTGGTTCGAACCGGCCAGCCGCCCGTAGCAGATGAGCATCCCCGCGATGATCGCCACCGGCACCACCGTGGAGCTGATCAGCGGAAAGAGATACGGCAGCACCTTGATCACCGTGACGATGCCGACGCCGTCGAGCATCACCGTGCCGCTGGAGATCAACAGCATCAGGAAGGTGAAGACCAGCATCGTGGTCCCGAGCGCCTTCCCGGCTTCGCGCAGAATGTAGAGCGGAAGAATGACCAGCACGCGCGGTTCCTTTCGGGGTGCCGAATGAGCCCACCATCCTACCCTGTTTCCGCGCGTATACAAGATTATCTTCGCGATATTCGAGGCAGGGCTCCCGCTCGGCTTCCCGAGGAAAGCGGCAGATCCTCGGGTTACCGGATTGACCATCCCTTTGTATTGCAGTAAGTTAGTTATGCCATAACCTCGCTATCTCCTGGTTTTCTACAAGGGCTTTCGGCATGACCGCAATGGGCTTGATCCGCGTCGATATCGCTCATGCCGGTCCGGTGATCATCCTCACCCCGCTCGGCAAGCTCGACGCCGCCTCGCACGTTCTCTTGTGGCAGGCGGTGGACCGGGCGGCCCGGACCGACGCCCGCGAGTTGATCTTCTCCTGCAACACGCTCGCGGCACTGCCGGAGAATTTCGCCGCGTTACTGCAACAGATCGAAGACCGCGTCACCGACAAGGGCATGAGCTTCCACCTCGCCGATATCCCCAAGTCGATGCGGCGCGAATTCAAGCAGACCGCCGACGCGCCGGTCAACCTGATGAAGACCAGCAAGGGGTTGCTCAAGAAGGAGAAGCTGAACTCCGTCGACCTTGTCGCGCTGCAGCCGGTCGAGCGTCCGGAGCCTGCGCCGCAGGAGCAGCCGCCCGCCCCGGGCACGGCCGTGCCGCCGCGTACCCGCGCGGATGCGGCTCCGTCGCCGTCGGTGCCTGCGCCCATGAACGCCAAACCGGCCAGGCCGGCGAAACCGCCGCTGAGTCCGGTCCAGTTGCGCCGCCGCTCGATTCATCGCGGCGTGGCGATCATCCTCGCCTTCTTCGTCGGGGGGCTGGCCGCGACGCTGGTCTGGCTGGGCACGCAGATGTACCTGAACCGGACCGATCACCTGCTCACCCTCGGCGGCGACCATCACCTCGTCTTCATGGAGAAGCTGCAACGCGCCATGCGCCGCAAGGGCCTGACATTCCGCAAGAGGGAGCGGCAACGCATCGCCGCGCTCCGCCGACGCCTGCTGGACACGACCGACCGCCTGGCCCGGACGCTTCCCTCGCAGGAGACCGCGGAACTGAAATCCGTGACGCTGCGCGATCTGCGGCACGAACTGGCCGACATCGCCGAGGTAATCGAAAGACCGAAGGAGTACGCCAAGATCGACGGCCTGCTGGCGCTGACCGAGGTGCAGCAACAGTACCTCGACTCGCTGGACATCGTCAAGCAAGTGACCGGCGCCGCCCCGGCGGCGGTCGCCCGGCCCGCGCCGCGCCGCCTCCCGCCCACACGCGCGCCCGAGAAGACGACGGCAAAAGAGGAGAAAACGCAAGCCGAATCCGAGGACTACCAGAAGCACTGGACGGATGAGCTCTTCGACGAATACGACAACCTGAAGCTGCGCACGCTGCTGGTCCGCCACTACCCCGACAAGCGCGACCACTACATCGACCGCGACGACTACCGGTCGGGTTTCGTCTATATCGATCTCTACGACTCCCACGGCCCCGGTCACGGCGAGGACGGGGACACCATCACCGTTACGCTCAATGGCCAGGTCCTCGCCAACAACCACATTCTCGTGGGGCATAAAGTCGTCGTCGGCATGCTCAATCCCGGCAACAACAGACTCGTGATCCAGGCCACCGGTTCGGGCGGGCACGGGCACTGCAGCCTCGGCGTCCGGATCTTCGGCCAGGTCAAGGTCGACGGCGCCCCGGCGCCGAAATCCATCGAGGCCTGGGCGCCGGTGGGAACGGCCTACACCTGCAACATCACCGCGATGTGATCGGCGGGGCTCTCCCGCAGCGAAAGAAAGGAAACGTCGCATGGACATCGAGCTGAGCAAGGCCGGAACGCTGGGAGTGATGCGACTCCACAGCCCCATTGCCAAGGGGGCCGAACAGGACCTGAGCGCCGCCATGAAAACCTTGCTCGAGGCGCAGGCGGAGACGGTGGTCGTCTCCCTGGCCACGGTGGATTCGCTGGACGAGGACGCGGCGCGCCTGCTCGGCCAGATCCACGCGACGCTGCTGAGGCAGGACCGTACCGCCTACACCGCCGACATCCACCCCGAGGTGGAGGCCTTCCTCAAAGAACGCGACCAGTTCGCCGCGCTCAATCCCGTCGGCACCATGGCCGAGATCCTGCAGAAACACGGCCGACGCGAATCCGAACTCGAAACGCTCGAAACCGGCGACGTGAACGACACGGCCGCCGAGCCGCTCGTTCCGCCTCCGCCAGTGCCGTCTGGCGATACCTCGCGTCAGGCGAAGCGTCCCTCCGTGCGCAAACGTTCGCCGCGCCGGTCGTGGCTCGAGCGCATCGGGCTGTTCATGGTGCAACTGCTGATCGTCGTCATGCTCGCGGGCATCGCGCTCTTGGCCACGCTCTTCTCGTACATGAAAGCCGAGAACGAGCGCCAGCAGGATGAGATCGCGAAGAACGAACAGATCATCCACAACCTGATCGCCAACCTGCCCTCCCGCGAGCGCGACGCCAACCAGGTTCTCAACGACATCGAGGCGCGCGTCGAGGAATTGAACGAGGCCATCGTCGAGGCCGAGGCCCGGCGCACGGTCGCCCAGCGGCGGCAACAGGAGTACGACGCCGTCGCCGAATCGCTGAAGAGCCTGCGCGAAACGCTCGAGGAGGAGCGGTCGCGGCGCGACCAGGCTCTCGGTCGCGTGGAGGATCTGCAGCGGCAGCAGACACAGTTGCTCTCGGCCATCAAGATCCTCAAATCCCTCTCCGCAGGGCAGGCGCTGCCGCCCGATGCGCTGGCCCGCGCAGACGCCCCCCCCGCGCCCGCGCCCGAACCGATCGACGACGAGGAGAAAAACGTCGCGGAACAGGACGACGCGCAGGAGGCGAAGCAGCCCCCGGTGCTACCGAAGCGGAACCGCGAGCAGGTCCGCAAAACCAAACTCAAGGACATCCACTTCCGCGTCAAGTACGCGGGCAACCTCATCGTCTGCTACCCCCGGAACGTCTCCAGCAACTCGGTCCTGGAGACCCTGGCCAAAGTCTGGAAACACATGGAGACGGTGCTGCCGAAATTCGAGGAACGGCTGGACGAACCCGCCCGCGCCATCGCCTTCTACATCGTCAACGAACCGGCCGACTACGGCAAGCTCGCCACCTGGTACCGCCGCCAGCTCGTGGGCACGCCGCAGTACAACGAGATCACCTCGCTCATCTGGCGCGTGCCGACCTTCACCTTCACTGGCGGCACCAACGGCATGGCCGACATCAATTGCGTGGTCAATATCAGCGAACTGCCCGACCGCCGCGAGCGCGAAGCCTTCTTCACCCACGTCTTCGCCGACGTCGCCCTCCTGGCCTACGCCGGAGACGTCCGCCGCGACCGGTTCGTCGGCACGCGCACGCCGCTGCCGCTGTGGCTGACGGCCGGCTTCGGCTATGCCGTCGAGTTCGAGTTGAACGGCTTCACCGCCACGCGCTACATCGACTATCAGGAATACGAGGGCTTCAACCCCGGCCAGGCCGAGGTCTTCATCTCCCGGACGTTCAAGCGCGGCATCAACTGGGGCGACGCGATCCAGCGCATCATGAAGGACGAAAAGACCCGCGGCTCGCTGGAGGAACTCTTCTCCGCCCGCATCGCCTCGCTGAAACCTGAGACCTGCGGCTACATGTACGCCTTCGCACGCTTCCTGACCGCCAACACCAAGGCGAAGAAAGGCTTCGCCCGGTATCTCGAAGCCTATCGCACCATGACCGAGCCGCAACTGAAGCCCGAGCTGCTCCGTATCTACGGCGCGGAGGACCAGGACGAACTGCAGAAAGAGTGGTATCGCTACATGATGAGCAACAGCTTTCTGTAACAGGCCGCGCGCCTCGTTCTCCGCATCGTTCAGTCGCGTTTCCGGCCTCGTCATGAGGCCACCGCCACCGCACGATGGCGCACCGACCTGTGAGACGGCGCGGCACGCGACCGGGCCCGCACGATTTCATTTTACACAACCGATTTCAGACAAACCACTTGCGGATTCCCACGGGCGAATTCCGGCGCATTCTCGCATCTGGCATCACGGTTGTATTACACACGCAAACCAACGCGACCGCGACGAGTATCACGATTGGCCGACGCTATCCGTTTCCACGGAAACGGAATTGGGGAAGGAAGCGCGAGCCGGACGGGTGTCGGGCCTGTCCGGCTCCGTTCTTTGCCTGAGACGAACGAGTTACGACGCCATCTCCAGCGGCGGATACCAGTCGCTCGAGCGCAGGTTGTCCACGCAGGCGATCATGGTTTCGCCGGTGCCGGCGTCGAAGACGACCTTGCGGCCGCGGTGCCCGCCGACGTCGCGGTTGGTAACCTCGATCTTGAAGAGCTGCAGGATCTCGCCGCCGACCTTGAGGTTGTCCTCGCTCAAGCCCTGGACGTAGTGCGGCGAATTCGTGTTCGCCGCCCCGCCGAAGATCGACGCCTCGATGTGCCGCGGGTGCGAGCCGCCCTTGCGCAGCATCTGCAAAAGCCCGGCGATGGCCGGCAGCGCGAAGAGCGGGGTCGCCGGCACGTCGTCGCGCCGCCGCGGGTAGAGGTAATTGGTCATGCCGCCGATGCCCCGGTGCGTGTCGAACAGCGTCACTGCCACGCCCGAGGCGACCACCGCGCAGAGATTTACCGGTTCGGCCGGCACGAAGACGTAGCCGGGTTCGATCATCACGCGTTGGGGGACGAATTCTTCCGCCATGCCGAATGATCCTTTCTCTGCTGTCTAATACTCCGCGAACTCCGCTTCGGGGACGGGCACCTCGTCCCAGGGCTGTAGCAGTTCGAAAGCGAATCCCAGGTGCGCCAGCGCCGTGCTCGCCCCGCCCGCGCGCGCCAGGGCGAATTCCGGCCCGGGCGCGTCGGCGCCGGCGGGCATCTCCCGCAGCGTCTGCCGCAGGCGCTCGGCGTCGCGCGCGAATTTCTCGCGTTTGTTCTGCGCGTCGGCGAGCGCGTCGCGGACGGTACTGGTGTCTGCCGCAGCCTGCGCGAGCGAGGACTCCATCTCCGCGATCAACTGCTTCAGCGCCGCCATACGCTTGTTCCCGCCCCTGGCCCCGGCGAGCATCTGTTTCAACCGCCCCAACAGCAGCTCCATCTCCCGGCAACGCCGCTGGGCGCTCTCCGACGCGCTCTGCACCGAGCGCATCGACGCGGCCGCGGCCAGCACCTCCTCACTCACGCTCTCCAGCCGCTGCCCGGCCTCGAGCAGCGCTTCGCCCCACTGCTCCGTCCGAGCCGGCTCGGCCAGGTCGCCGGTCTTCACATGGTGTCTATTCCGTTTCGTGTTCACCTGTCTCCGCTCCGCTTCGCCGGCAGATCTTCAGCAATCTACTACAGCAGAAAGAACCAGGGAGTCAAGTTATAACTCCTTTATCCAGTTAGAATTGATACGAATGGTCCGCCGCTCCTGCCGGTGCCGTCAGCCCGTCTCGATTCCGTCACCCGAAACCGTCGTCTCCCTGCCGGATACATTTTCGCAATCCGTTTTAAAACAATCCGTTACAACCTCCTCATCAAGGACATGCGCCGCCGCTTCGAAGCGCGTACGGCAACAGATGCAAAGCCGGTGCCATACAATCCCACCCGACGCAATCCGTCGCATGCTTGACATCGGGGCGGCATACCCATAAGCTCCTGTATGGAATAAAGTTCTGCAGGAACAATCATGGCGCAATTCGTCATCGAAGGCGGTCACCCCCTCGCCGGCTCCATCCGTGCCGCCGGCAACAAGAACGCCGCCCTGCCGATCCTCGCCTGCGCGCTGCTGTGCAGCCGGCCACTGACCATCGGCAACCTTCCCCGGATCGGTGATGTCAACACCATGTTGACCTTGATCGAGTCCATGGGCGCCACGCTCGACTGGGAAGACGAACACACCGTCACTATCGACCCGGGCCGCATCGGCAACCTCTCGCTCGGCGAGGAGCACTGCCGCAAGCTCCGCGGCAGCATCCTGCTCGCGGCGCCCCTGCTGCACCGTTTCGGCCAGGTCGACCTGCCCGTTCCAGGCGGCGACCGCATCGGCCGGCGTCGGATCGACACGCACCTGCTGGCGCTGCAGTCGCTCGGCGCGATCGTCGGCGTCGGCGCGGGCGTGCACATCACCGCGCCGGCGGCCCTGCGCGGGGCGGACATCCTCCTCGACGAGGCCTCGGTGACGGCCACGGAGAACACGGTCATGGCCGCGGCGCTGGCGCAAGGCAAGACGGTGATCGACAACGCCGCGTGCGAGCCGCACGTGCAGGAGCTCTGCCACCTGCTCAATCGCCTCGGTGCGGACATCGAGGGCATCGGCACCAACCGCCTCATCGTCCACGGCGCCCGGCGCCTCGGCGGCGGGCGGATCGAGCTGGGCGCGGATTACCTCGAGGTGGTCAGCCTGATCCTGCTCGCGGCGGTGACCGGCAGCGAGATCCTCGTCGAGAACGCCTCGCCGGAATACCTGACGATGTCGCTGCACCACCTCAACCGCATCGGCATCGACGTCGAGATCGCCGGGCGCGACATCCGCGTGCCGGCCACGCAGCGATTGACGGTGCAGCCGGACTTCCGGGGCGCCATCCCGAAGATCGACAGCGCCCCGTGGCCCGGGTTCCCGGCCGACCTGACCAGCGTCGCCACCGTGGCGGCCACCCAGGCCGAGGGCAGCATCCTGATCTTCGAGAAGATGTTCGAGAGCCGCATGTTCTTCGTCGACCAGTTGATCGAGATGGGCGCGCGCATCGTACTGTGCGATCCGCACCGCGTGGTGGTGATCGGCCCCAGCCAGCTCCACGGCGCGCGCATGATCAGCCCCGATATCCGCGCCGGGATGGCGCTGTTGATCGCCAGCCTCTGCGCCAAGGGCACCAGCCGCATCGGCAACATCGTTCAGATCGACCGCGGCTACGAGAGTATCGACGCGCGCCTGCGCGCGCTGGGAGCGAGAATCGAGCGCGTCGAGGACGCGTAAATCATCCGCCGTCGTCTCCGCGCGCTTCCGCGCCTGCTGGAGACGGACAGCCCGATCGTCCGAGACCGCCCTCCGCGGCGACGACGCCGGGCTCCAGAGACGGGAAGCGACTTGAACGAGGAAAACGAAAGCGTCTACCCCGCGCCGATCGTGCGGCCCCGGACCGAACACTGCATCAGCCGCCGCGACATCTGCCCCCACACCCTGAAGGTGCTCTATCGCCTCGCCCGCAGCGGCCACATCGCCTACCTCGTCGGCGGCAGCGTCCGCGATCTGCTGCTGAAACGCCAGCCCAAGGACTTCGACGTCGGCACCGACGCCAAGCCGCGGCGCATCAAGGAACTCTTCCGCAACTGCTTCCTCATCGGCCGCCGCTTCCGCCTGGCCCATATCAACTACGGCGACACGGTGATCGAGACCAGCACCTTCCGCGCCGTCCCCGAGGAAACGCCCGACTCGGAGAATCCGGAGGCGTCGCTGCTGCAGCGCGACAACAACACCTTCGGCTCTCCCGCGGAGGACGCGCGCCGGCGCGACTTCACCGTCAACGCCCTCTTCTACGACATCGACACCTTCAGCATCATCGACCACGTCGGCGGCCTGCGCGACCTGGAACAGAAGTTCATCCGTTCCATCGGCGACCCGGACGTCCGCTTCCGCGAGGACCCGGTGCGCATGATGCGCGCGGTGCGCTTCGCCGCGCGCCTGGACTTCGACATCGAGGAGGCAACCTACGCGGCGCTTCTGCGCCACCGCGAGGAGATCCGCAAGGCCGCGCCGCCGCGCATGCTCGAGGAGATCTACAAGCTCTACGGCTTCGACTCGGCCGAGGCGTCGTTCCGGCTGCTCCACCGGACGGGACTGCTGACCATCCTCTTTCCGGAACTCGAGGACTACCTCGCGCGCCGCGGCGAGGACGCGCCGTTGTGGGGCCACCTGCGTGCGCTCGACCAGGGCGGACTGCCCGTCGAGGAGATCACCCCGCCCCTGCAACTCGGCGCCGTCCTCGCCCACCCGATCCTCGAATCGCTCCGCGAAATCGACGCCGACGGCAAGCATCGCCGCGCCATGCAGGAGGATGTCGCCGAGCGCCTCGCGCCCGCGGGCGAGCGTTTCCGCGTCCCGCGCCGCGTGGCCGACCGCCTGCGCCGGATCATCCTCGCGCAGGAGCGGTTCGAGCCGACGAAGAAGCGGCGATTCTCGCGCAGCCGGTTCATGGCGCAGGAGATCTTCCCCGAGGCGCTCTCGCTCTACGAGATGCATATCCGCGCCACCGACGGCGACCGGGCGAAACTGCAGGAGTGGCTCGAGGCGTACGCCCGTTTCCAGGCCGAGCGCGCGGAGGAAACGCCGGAGGAGACCGCCGGGGACGACGAGGACAAACCCGGGCGCAAGCGCCGACGGCGCGGCGGCCGGCGACGGCGTTCGTCTTCCGGGAAGGGCGAGAAGCAGGCGGCGGACGAATCGACCGAGCCGGAGACGAAGGAGGCGGAATCCGGCAACGCCGCGGAGACCGGGAAACGGGAGAACGCCGACGAGGAAGCCGGGAAGGAGACACCCGAAGACGCGCCCCGGAAACGCCGGCGTCGGCGCAAGAAGAAAAAGAAGAGCGCGCCGTCGGACGAGGCCGAACACGCCGGGAAAAACGAAAAACCGAACGGGCCGCACATCGATCTGGAACAGCCGCTGACCGCAATGGGGGTTCTCGGAACAGCGCCGCCGGCGCCGGAACCGAAGACGCCGCCCAGACGCGAGAACGAATCGCCCTCCAAGCCGGCGAGGAAGTCGAAGTCGCCGCCCGGGCAGAACGACAAGCCGGAAGCGAAACCGGAGGACGACTGGCAGCCGCCGCACTGGCTCGACGAGATTTGAACTGCCGGGGGCTTGCGGATAGACTGCCGGACCGGATAAGGAAAGGGGCTGCATGAAACGCTATCTGCTCGTTCTGTTGCTGGGGCTCGTGGCGGTTCCGCTGCGGGCGGGTGACGAGACCGTCCGCCTCGGTGCCAGCCCGCGCTTCGTCGACGGCACGGAAAAGGTCCGGTTCGTCGCCGAGTTCATGCCCGACTCGCCGCTGTACCGGGCCGGACCGGTCACGCTGCATATTCGCGGCGAGGACGAGGCGGGGGAGGTCTGGTTCGATCAAGCCAGCCGCGCGGTCGATGTGGGCGCGACGCGGCAGAAGACGCTCTCGCTGACGGCTCCGCTGAAGCAGCCGCCGACCTGGACGCGGTTGCGCGTCGAGGGGCGGATCCGGGCCGGCGAGGATGTGCTGGCCGCGTGTGCCACGACCCTCTACCACGAAGGCAACCTGCTGCAGCGCGAGGATCGCCTGCGCGCCAAGGCCGCGACGATGCCGCGCGCGCGGTGCCCGTTGGCGTGGCTGAGCTTCGAGCAACTGGCGCTGCTGCGCCGCGACCGCGAACGCCGGACGCGGCTCTACGGCGAGGCAGCCTCGTACTTTCTCGAGCGCGCCGCCCGTGTCGTCGACGCGCGCCTCAAGGGGAACGACCCGCTGCGGAACGCGCGCGGGATTCTCGAAGGCGCCTACGTCAGCGAAATCGACGAGTCGATCCAGCCCTACCGCTTCTTCGTGCCCCAACGCCTGGACGAACTCACCGCCGGCGGCAAGACCGTGCCGCTGGTCGTGCTGCTGCACGGCTACGTCCCGAGCTACGACAAGCTCGACTGGGTGAACATCACCGAAGAGATGGCCGCGGCGTTCGAGCGGCTCGGCTGCATCCTGCTCCTGCCGTTCGGGCGCAGCAACACCGACTTCCTCTCCGTCGGCGAGGTCGACGTCCTGCGCGCCATCGAGGAGACGCGGGCGCGCTACCCCGTCGATCCCGCGCGCGTCTATCTCGCCGGCTACAGCATGGGCGGCAGCGGTGTCTGGACGCTGCTCGCGCATTACCCCGACCGCTTCGCCGCCGCGCAGGTCTGGTCGGGGCGGACCGACTACTACTTCTGGCACGAAGAGGCCATCGCCGGCGCGGGCCTCAGCCGGCAGACCTACCCCTTCTACAAGCGCGTGCTGATCGAGACCGACAACCCGTACGACCTGGCCGCGACGCTGCGCGACATCCCGATCATCGCCGCCCACCCGCGCGACGACACGCTGGTCAAGCCCGGCCACACCAGGCGCATCTACGAACTGCTGCAAGAGCCCCGCGGCCGCATGCGCCTGATCAACGCCCGCACCGGCCACGGCCACTGGTACTTCGCCGAGCAGTTGGACAAGGCCGAGAGCTATCGCTGGATGCTGTCGCACAAGGTCGACGAGGCGCCCGAGACGGTCGAGCATATCGCCTATATGCCCAAGTACGGCAGGAAACAGTGGGTGAATATCCGGCTTCTGGAGACATGGGGAGAACCCGCGCACGTCACGGTGCGTGCCGTCCCGGCAGAGAAGAAGCTGGTGATCGAGCGTTGCGAGAACGTCGCGGCGGCCGAATTCTCCCCGCCGTTTGTCGTCCCCGAGGAAGAAGCCGCGCCGTGGGTCATTGTCGACGCCGACGGCAAGCCGCTGCCGGAGGATCGGTGGACGTTCGCCCACTTCGGCGACGACAAGACGACGATGACGTTGAAGAAGCTCCCCGCCGTCACGCCCGCGAAGACGTCCGCCCTCTGCGGCCCGGTCAAGGAGGCGTTCAACCAGCCTTTCGCGCTGGTGGTCGGCACCGCGGGGGATCTGCCGGCCAGGCACCGCAACCGCCGCAACGCCGAGCGCTTCCTGCGCGAGTGGGAGGAGTTCGCCCGCGGCACGCCGCCGCTGTTGACCGATGTGCAGGCGCTGGAGGCGGAAGTGCCGGCGAAGAACTACGTTCTCTTCGGCTCGCCGAAGACCAACCGGTATCTCGCCCGCATCGCGCAGAGGCTGCCGTTCCGCTTCTACGGCGACGGTTACGGTGTCGGCGAGAAGCAGGCGCGCGGCAAGGGCCTGGGCTTCGTCGGCATCTACCCGCATCCCGGAGGCGGGCGCTACGTCGTCGTCGTCGACGGGCTGTACTACGGGCAGGAACTGCCGTTCAACCACAAGTGGGACCTGGTGCCCGACTACATCGTCTTCGGCCCGCTCGCCGACGGGTACGACGGCACCAACACCGCGCTGCTGGCCGGTTTCTTCGACTCGTGGTGGCGCGTCGATCCGGCGCTGGCGTATGAGGCGAAGCTGCCGCGGGTGGAGTTGCCGGCGAAGGAAACCGGCGGTCCACCCGACGCGCCGGCACCGTGAGGTTTACTTCTTCATCTTCAGCTTCATCGCCTTGCCGCAGTTGCGGCAACTGACGATGGCGCCGACCTTGCCCATATCCGCCAGCCCCGAAGTCTGGCAGCGCGGGCAGACGTAGCGGATCATCGAGGTCGTCGGCTCGTCCAGCGAGCCGAGCTTGGTTTCCTCGTCGAAGACCATCTTCTTCGTCTCTTCGCGCAACGCGGGCTGCGGCGCCGGTTGCGAAGGGGCGGGCGGCTCTTCGGCGGCTTCCTCCTCCGCGGGCGGCTCTTCGGCGGCCTCCTCCTCCGCGGGCGGCTCTTCGGCGGCCTCCTCCTCCGCGGGCGGGGCCTCCGGCGGCGCCAGTTTCGCGGCGGGCTCGTCCTCCAGCGCCAGCGGCGCGAGTTCCTGTGTCTCCGCACCCGGCGGCGCGGGTTCGACTTCCTGCATCTCGTCGACTTCGCGATCCTCCTCGGCCTGCTTCTCCATCTCCTCGAGCTCGTCCAGCGCCTGCAGCAGCTCCGACTTGGCCTCCTCCCCGACCCGTTCCTCCTCCCGCTCGACCTCGAGCCGATCCTCCGCGATGACCGGTGCGGGTTGTTCGAGCGCCGGCGTCGTATCGAGGTCGATCTCCTCGTCCGCCTCCGCGGCGGCGGCGGTCTCTTCGTCGACCTCCATGATCGCGCCGGTGGGCGATTCCTCGTAGACGCCGCTGTCGAGGACGATCATCTCCGTATCCTCGCCGGCCCTGGCCGGGCGCGGCTGTTCGATCTCGATCGCCTCGTTCTCCGGGGTCATGTCGGCGGTCTCTTCGTCCTGGACGTGCTTGATCTCCAGGAGCTCGTCGTCCTCCTCCGGCAACTCCTCGGCGGTCGGCTGCAAGGGAGCAATCTCCTCGTCCTCCTGCTTCACCGCCTCCTCGGCCAGCAGCATTTCCGGCTCTTCGAGTTCGACCTCCGCCTCCTCCGGTTCGACCGGCGGCTCCTCCGCCAGCGGCTCGTCTTCCTGCTCGTCTTCCTGCTCGTCTTCCTGCTCGTCTTCCTGCTCGTC
>CAYWFP010000063.1:0-23755 GCA_964457365.1 uncultured Planctomycetaceae bacterium | reverse complement strand
CCGCGCCGCTGGCGGCCTGGTAGGTCGAGACGACGATACGTTTGACCGGGTTGACCCGGTGCAGCGGCCAGACCGGCACGTTCATGATGATGGTCGAGCAGTTGGGGTTGGCGATGATGCCCTTGGGCCGCGCGCGCGTGGCGTCGGGGTTGACCTCCGGCACTACCAGCGGGCACTCCGGGTCCATGCGGTACGCCGAGGAATTGTCGATCACCACCGCGCCGGCCTTCATCGCCGCCGGGCTGAATTGCTTGGACTGGTCGGCCTCGACCGCCATCAGCGCGATATCGATACCGTCGAAGGCGTCTTCCACGGCCTCGACGATGGTCAGTTGTCTGCCCTTGAAGGTGACGGCCTTGCCGGCGGACCGGGCCGAGGCCATGACGCGCAGCTCGTCGATCGGAAGATCGCGCTTCTCCAGGCACGCCAGCATCTCCTGGCCCACCGCGCCGGTGACGCCGACAATCGCGAAATTTTTGCCCATTCCTTCTCCTTCTCCTGGCCGCGGGGGCCGTATAATTGATCGGGCCGTATTCGAATCGTTCATCATATTTCAACTCCGAGCGTGTGTCAAGGACAACGATGATCGCAAAGGCCAGGTACAGCCCAGCGCGAGTAAGGACCCGTTAAGCAATAAGATCGGGATTTCGCTCGGCGCGCCGACGGTCCGTTTTGCTTCGTTGCGGCTTCGCGCCAACCACTCGGGTTGCCTTGGCGCCGCGCCTCGCATCCACAGCCGCCGGCGCGCCGGCAAAATGCTCACCTACTTGCGGCGGGCTGTACTTAGCGGTCAAGGCAATTCGGGACTTGACAACCAAGCGCGGCATCAAGAAAATGCCATGCATATTCGGCATCCGAGGAAATCCGTCTCCATGAGCGACTATACCTGCGGTGAGAAACAATTCGAGAACGCGCGCGACCTGCTCGATCAGCAGCGCCACGGCGAGGCGCGCGACGCGTTTACCGAGTTGATCGCGCTGTTTCCGGAATGGGAAGGCGCCTACGGCAATCGCGGCCTGGCGCTGATGTATCTCGGTCACGATCGCAAGGCGCTGGAGGATTTCAAGACCGTCATCCGGCTCAATTCCCGCGACGCGCTGGGGCATGCGCGCGTCGGCGAGGCGCTGCGCAACCTGGAGGATTACGACGGAGCGCTGCGCAACGCCGCCCGCGCGCTCGATCTCGACGCGTTGCAGCCCGAGGCGCACGGCCTGCGCGGCTGGCTCTTCGCCCGGTGCGGGCAGTTCGAACCGGCGGTCGAGGACCTGGAGGTGCTGGCGTGTCTCGGGGACGAAGCCGGCGAGACCGAGGATCTGCTCGATGCCTGCCGGGCGCTGGCCGGGAACGACCCGGAGGCGGTGGCGGATACCAAGGGCTTTCTCGCCTCCCAGGGCTTGTCCTTCAACGTCGAATACAACGAGCGCTACGAGGAAGAGGCGCAGTTCTGCCCCTATGCCCATTGTCTGCGCACCCGTCCCGTTCGCGGTCCCGAGGCGGCCACGGCCTGTCCGGTGACCGGTTACGACTGCCCGGGCGGTTCGCGCCAGGCCGCTTGCTGCATGATGGACACGCCGTTCGACGCCTGAGTTCGAGGGATCCGGCGTGCCGGAGAAGGATTTCGCGGACAAGCTGGCGCTGGTGACCGGAGCCGGTCGCGGCATCGGCGAGGCCGTCGCCCTGGCGCTGGCCGGAGCCGGTGCGCGCGTGGTGCTGACCAGCCGGACCGGGAGCGAACTGGAGGCCACGGCCGCGCGCATCGGCCAGAACGGCGGCGAAGCGTCTGCAGTGTGCTGCGATCTGGCCGACGAGCAATCGATTTTGGCGCTGTACGCTGCCGTCGACGAGTTCGGCGATCTGGATATCCTGATCAACAACGCCGGTCTCGGCGTCTTCAAACCGCTGACGGAGACCACCGCCGCGGAATGGGACCGTGTGCAGCAGGTCAATCTGCGCGGCGCGTTCCTCTGCGCGCGGGAGGCGATGCTGCGCATGCAAGGTCGCGGTGGTCGCATCGTCAATATCGCCTCCGTGGTCGGCTTGAAGGGCTATGCCAACCAGGCCGCGTATGCCGCCAGCAAGCACGGCCTGATGGGGCTGACCAAGGTCATGGCGCTGGAGGGACGCGCCGTCGGCATTGTCGTGCAGGCGGTATGCCCGGGCGCGGTGGCCACGGAGATGATCCGCGCGGCGCGGCCGGATCTGGATCCGGCGGAGTTGATTCAGCCCGGGGAGATCGCCGCGCACGTGCTGATGCTCCTGCGGCAGCGGGGCAACGCGATTACCGACTGCCTCTCGCTGCGGCGGGCGGGCGGCGCGCCGTTTTAGGTTCTGTCCGCAAACCTGGACGAGATACTGGCGAAAGGGGTGACTTCTTGATTGCCGTCTGCAGAAAGTGCGGAGCGAAGTACAAGCTGCCGCCGCGTTACCGGGGCGTTCGGTTTCGCTGTAAGCAGTGCAAGGCGCGCGTCGTCGTCGGGGAAGGGGAAACTCTCAAGTCCGACTCGGTGGCGCTGCGCGAAGAGAAGGCGCTCAAGCGTCTCAAGGAAGTGGCGCTCAAGAAGGGCAAACCGCCGGTCGCGCCGAAGCCGCGAGCGGTGCTGGAAAAGGAGCGCCGGGACGCGCTGGAGCAGTCGGCGGAGAGAGCCGAGAAACGCCGGCGCCAGCTCAAGGAAATGAAACACGAGGCGCTGCCGGAAGAGGGCGACGAGGAGGCCGTCGCCAACGATCCGGCGGCTCGCCGACGGGCCATGCTGCGGCAGATTCGCGAGGAGGCCCGGGGCGAATCGCTGGCGGCCGCGGACGAGGCGGTGCAGGACGACGAAACCAAGCTCGGGTTGGAGGATCTGGAGGAACCGCCGGTCACGGAGGATGTCACCGTCGACGATGAATTCGTCGGAACGGTCGAGATGGACGAAACGGGCGACAGCGGCCTGATCGATGTGGCCGCCGAGGTGGTCGCCGAACCCGTCGACGAAGACGTCGGCGTCACGGGCGCTCCGGGCGCTGCGGCGGTCGAAGAAATCGAATCGGTTGCGGAGGTGCCCGCCGCGCCTGCCGCCGGGGAAGATGAAGTCGAGGAGGTGGAGGTCGCTCCCGGTCCGGTCGCGAGTGCGGAGGAGACCGCCGACGTGGCCGCGCCGTCGCCCGCGGAGCCGATGACCGATAGCGGCGTGATCGAGGACCTGCAGGAGGACGTCGCGGAGACGCCCGCCGCCGAGGAACCGATGCCCACGCCGTCGCAGGAGGCGTACGCGGTTCACGAGACGGGCGAGTTGGACGTGCTGCTGGAGGTCAAGGCCGGTCCCGAAGAAAGCGGGGAATCGTCGGCGGTCGAGGACGCGGTGGCCGAAGAGAGCGTCGTAGACGAGGCAGAGGCGGACGATATCGAGGATGCTCTCGCGCCGCCCACCGAGGACGAGTGGGTCGACGAGCCGATGGCCGAGGACGAGGAACCGAGGGCAGGCGAATCGACTGCGGAAGCCGTCGAAGAGTCTGTCGAACCGTTCGAGGAGGATCTCTACGTCGAAGAGGTGCAAGAGGAGCCGGCGGCAGCGGCGGAAGCGGAATCGGCAGCCGGACTCTTCGCGTTCAAGCCGGCGGTTGCCGACGACGAGACGGCGGATGTCGAAGAACCCGTCGCGATCGATGAACTCGAATCGAGCGATGCGGCCCTGGTCGCGGGCGAGAACCCGGAGATGGCGGAACCGGTTGCGGCGGAATCGACAGCCGGGGCGGTCGAGGAAGAGCCCGCCGCCGAAGTGGCGCCGGCGGCCGCGGAAGTCAAGTCGTGGCGCGAAGCCGAGGTCGCGCTCGCGCAAGGCGACCTGGCGGATGAAGAGGACGAGGCGCTGCCGGAATCGGAGCACGCCGCCGCCGCGGGAGTGGATGCGTCCGGCGACGTGCCGGTGGCGGAGATTCTGGATACGCAGGAGCCGGCGGAGATCGAGGCCTGGCAGATGGAGGCGTTCGTCGTCGGTCCCGAGCCGGAATACCACGACGCGTCGGAGTTGACTCTTCTCGACGAGAACGAAAACGACGTGCCGCTGGCCATCCGCGTCTGGCTGCCCGAGCAGGTCGAAGACTTCGGCGTGCAGCGCGAACTCGCAGCGACCTGCACCTTCTGCGATGCGCGGTACCGCGTGCCCGCTCCGTATCGTCAGCGGCGCAACCTCCGCTGCGTGGTCTGCAGCAACGCCGTCATTCCCGAGAAGGAGAACGGCAGTGTCGCCGTTCCGCGCGCTTCCGGGGACATGTTCGAGCCCGTCGCCGAGGTGGGCGACGCCAGCGTCGACATCAAGGCCGACACCGTCGACGAGGCCGTGGTGGAGTCGGTTCCGCTGGAGGACATCGATGTCGAGAGCGATACCGAGGCCGACGGCAAAGGTCTCGACGGGATCGGCATCGAGGACCTGGGCGAGCAGAGCCGCGACGCGATCGCCGTGGCCGATATCGACGTGGAAGAGGACGATGCCCCGGATGTCGACGAAGCCGACGAGGTGGAGGACGTTGAAGATATCGAGGATATCGACGACATTGAAGACATCGAGGACATAGACGATATCGAGGAACTCGAGGACGAGAAGTAGCGATATGTCTTTCGGCGCTTTCTCTCCGCGTCAAGGAAACGCTCGACGTCTCGAGGTCAGCTCCGGCCGCGCCTGAGCAGATAGCGGTGCAGCAGTCGCTCGAACGGCTCGGCCGTGTTGACCGCGACGTAATCGATGCCGCAGTCGCCAGCGATTCGCTTGAAGCGCTGACGGAAGGCGCGGATCTCCTCGATGTAGACGTCCCGCACCGCCTGCGGATCGACCATCAGCTTCGCGCCCGTCTCCAGGTCCACGAACTCGCCGATATGCCGGTACGGCAGCTCCTCCTCGGCCGCGTCCAGAAGGTGGAAGAGGATCACCTCGTGGCGGCGATGGCGCAGGTGCTTGAGCGCCTTGACCAGTTCGGTCTCCTCGTCCAGTAGGTCGCTGATGGCCACAACCAGCCCCCGCCGGCGCAGGAGCCGCGCGGTCTGCTCCATGCTCTGCCAGATCGGCGGCCGTCCGCCGGCACGGGCGGATTCCAGTCGCTGGAAAAGCTCCTGCAGGTGCGCGTGCCTGGCCGAGGGCGGCAGGTCGCTCGCGCTGTCCCCCGCGCAGAGGGTCAGGCCGACCGCGTCGCGCTGGCGTATGGCCAGGTAGGCCAGCGCCGCGGCGAGGCAACAGCCGTAGTCGATTTTGGTGACCCCGTCGCTGCCGAAGCCCATGCTCCCCGATGCGTCGAGGATGATGCGGCAGCGCAGGTTGGTCTCCTCGCGGTAACGTTTGATGTAGTAGCGTCCGGTGCGCGCGTAGGCCGTCCAGTCCAGGTCCCGCAGCGAGTCGCCCGGCGCGTATTTGCGGTGCTCGGCGAACTCGACGGAGAAGCCGTGGTACGGCGAGGAGTGGCGCCCGGTGAGGAAGCCCTCGACGACGGTACGCGCGATCAGCGGCAGCTTGCCGATGGCGGCGATGGTCCGCGGATCGAAGCGCGTAGCCTCGGGCATGCCGGTTCCTCTCAGCGGCTGACGATACGCTTGCGGTAGCGGTATACGCCCAGTCGCCAGAAGATCTCCAGGCCTTTCTCCATGTCGCTCTTGTCGAGGATGTTGGCCAGGTCGAGTTGCGTCTCCACCTTCTTGCCGTTGACTTGCAGGATCAGGCTCGATTCGTGCAGCCCCATCTTGTGCACGATGCTGTCGCGTTTGACGCTGACGACCAGAAGACCGGTGGCGTTCTTCTCGTAACCCAAATGCTTGCGGATCTCGTCGGTCAGCTCGACTACTTTGAGAATGCCCATGTCCTCCATCAGCCGTCGGCTGCGGCGGGCCATGACCACCTCCTCGGGGATGGCCTCGACCTTGACGTCGACGGTGCGTTTGCGTCCCTTGCGGTAGAGTTCGAGTTCGATCTTCTCGCCGGGGTTGGTGGTGGCCACGAGGGTACGCAACTGGCTGTCGTCGGCGATCACCCGCTTGCCGAAGCGGACGATGACGTCGCCGCGCTTGAGGTTGGAGCGCGCGGCCGGCGTGTCTGCGAGAACCTCGGTGATCAGCGCTCCGCGCGGTTTGAGCAGGCCGAAGGTCTCGGCGATCGAGGGCGTGACCGGGTAGAGCTTGACGCCGAGGTAGCTCGTGACGGCTGTCTTGTGGGCGATGATCCCGTTCATGACGTTGCGCGCGAGGTTGACGGGGATGCTGAGGTTGATGCCCTCGTACTCCGAGTGGAGGGTGTTGATGCCGATCACCTCGCCCTTGAGGTTGACCAGGGGCCCCCCGGAGTTGCCCGGGTTGATCGCCGCGTCGGTCTGGATGAAGTCCTGCAGTTCGATCTGATTGCTGATCTTGCTGCGCCCCTTGGCGGAGATGACGCCGGTGGTGATGGAGTGCTCGAGGCCGAAGGGATTGCCGATGGCCATGACCATGCTGCCGGGCTCGCACTCGTCGGAGTCGCCCATCGGCGCGACGGCGAGGTTCTCGGCCCGTACGCGGACGACGGCGATGTCGGATTCGCGGCTGGCGCCGATGTACTCGGCCTTGATAGTGCGGCCGTCGGAGAACTTGACGTAGATCGTGTCGGCGTTGGCGACGACGTGATGGTTGGTGAGGATATAGCCGCGCGGATCGACAATGACGCCCGATCCCTGTCCGAGCGGCGTGCGTTTGTCGTGTTTCGGCGTGGTTGTGATCGGGGTGTTCGGGTCGGTGGCTACCAGGCGGGATTTCTCGACGAGGATGTTGACGATGCTCGGCCTGAGGTGCTTGGCCACGATCTCGAAGGCGCGCGAGACCACCTGCGCCTGGCGGAGGATCTCCAGTTCCTGGCGGGAATATCCTTCCGAGGCGAGCGCTGGCGTACTGGTCGCGAAGACCAGCAGGCACACGAACGGAAACAGGTTGGCTTGACGTCGAGGCATGGCGATCCTTTCGGACTGGACGCGGGAAGTTTGAACGCGCGCAATACGGCTCAGGATACCATGATACGCCCGTGTCCCGCAAGTTACTGTCGCCCGCCGGGGCAACTCCTTCACGCCCGGCGCAGCGATTCGCGCAGTTCTTTCGGCGTGACCGAGGCGGTGCCGAAGTGCGCGACGACCAGCCCGGCGGCCGCGTTGGCCAGATGCGCCGCCAGCGTCAGGTTCAGCCCCGCGCCCAGCGCCAGCGCCGCGGTGGCCGCGACGGTGTCGCCGGCGCCGGTGACGTCGAAGACTTCGCGCGCGCGGGTGGGAATGCGCTCGGCCTCGCCGTCGCGCTGGACCAGGCACATCCCCTCCGGCCCGAGTGTGACGAGCACGGCGCATTTCAGGCGTGCGGCCAGACGGCGTCCCAGTTCCTCCGGCGGCCGGTCGCGCGCAGGATCGAGTCCGGCCATCTGGGCGGCTTCCTTACGGTTGGGGGTGATCAGGGTGACGCCGCGGTAATGCTCGGTATGCAACGGTCGCGGATCGATGACCACGGGTTTGCCGCTGGCGCGCAGGATATCCATGAAGTCCTTGTCGATCATGCCTTTGGCGTAATCGCTGACCAGGATGATCTGGCAGTCGTCTACCAATTGTTTCGTTCTGTCGAGCCGGAAGGCGCGCGTCTCTTGCCCCAGCAGGGGAGATCCCTGTTCGTCAAGCGCGTGTCCCGTATCGCCCTTCGTATACGGCGGATCCCAGTCGACGCGGAGCATCTGCTGCTTGGCGGCGATCATGCGGGCTTTGCGCGTGGTGCGCGGCAGCAGCGGCATCCCCGCGCCGTCGATGCCGGCCTTGTCGCAGAGATCGGAGATGCGTTTGGCATCCTCGTCCGGCGCGCCGTCCTTGGTGCCGCCGACGAGGCAGAGCAGGTTCGCTTTGCCGCCCAGCGCGACGACGTTGGCCGCGACGTTGGCCGCGCCGCCGAGGCGGAACGTCTCCTCGCGTACCCGCAGCACCGGCACCGGCGCTTCCGGAGAGATGCGTTCCACTTCGCCGACGACGTAATGATCCAGCATGGCGTCGCCGGCGACGAGAACGCGAATATCCTTCAACCGGTCGATATGATTCGCGGCGATCGGCAATTGCGCCATCTCGGTTCCGTCATCGTGCCGTGCAGAATATGCAACTGCAAATTTCCCAAAGAGTAACGATAGTTTTAGCCGTTCGCTTCGCGCCGTCAAGCGGTTTCGCTCTCGCCGGGTCCAGGGGTACCGAAAGCGCGGGCCGGATCGTGTAACGTATTGAAGATTAGACGGGTTCCATGATTAAAAGTTTTTTCGAAAAAGTCTGAAGACGTCGATGCGACGTCCGCTAATACCGATACCAGGGACGGAATGCAATACCTATCGAGGGGCCATGAGGAGAAAATGATGATCGGCAACGTGGGGAACTTCAATGCAATGAAGGTCTACGGCTTGCCCAAGCCCATCGTTGCGCCTCCGGAGCAGTCCAGGGAAGGCAAACCCGAAGAGAGCATCCTGCCGGTCGATCAGCCCGAACGTGAGAAATCCCCGCTGCAGAAGCTTGTCGACGACACGCTCAGTTCATTCGGCGGCGTGGGGCAGGGATTGGACGACCTGTTCGGCAAGATGGGCATGCAGAATCTCGCCGGCAGCGACACCCCCGTCGGCGGAGCGATGACCGCCGCGAGCTACCAGTTCGAGCTCAATTATCAGGTCGTGCAAGCGGTCTCCGGCGCGACGGGTCAGTCCGCGCAGTCGATGTCCTTCTCCATCGAAGGCAGCGCCGCCTTCATGCAGGCGCTCACCGGTACGGAGAATCCCCAGGATGCGCAGAAAGTCGCGTCGAAGGATCCGATGGAGATGATGCGCACCTTCTTCTCCCCGGAAAACACCGCCCGGCGCATTCTGGACTTCAGCCTCAATTTCTTCAAGATGAGCAGTTTCTTCGAGGACGGCGGCGACACCGAGGAGGCCCGCGGCGGCTTCGCCGACTTCATCGGCAAGGCGATCCAGAAAGGCTTCGACGAGGCCATGGGCATTCTGGGCAGCGTCCCGGAGGAAACGCAGCAGGATATCGACAAGACCCACGAACTGGTTTTCGACGGCCTCGACGACTTCGTTGAGAACGGGCGCGAGATCGACCCGAATTCCGACGCTTTCGTCATGGCCTACAGCGACTGGGAATTCAACCTGGAGATGAATTACACCAGCGTCCAGTCGTACGGCCCCGGCGGCCAGCCCCAGCACAACGTGCCCGACTGGGCCGCGGGGCTGCTGGACGTCTCGGCCTGATCCGTTCCATCAGAGCGAGTCCTACCTCTCTCTGATTCTCTCCCATGGGCAGCCGTCCCCCAGCGGCTGCCCCTCTTCTTTGGCCCGTCCGGTTCGGGACCGCAACGGCGCTCGGAAAGCCGGTTCCCTTCTTGCCATGGATCGCCCGGGCGCATACGATACGTACAGTCCGGAGGTGTGCATGTATATCGTGATGATCACTCCCGAGATTTCTCCCGCCGCCAAGGTGGGCGGGCTCGCCGACGTCATCGTCGGTCTGTCGCGGCAACTCTTGCAACTCGGCCATTCCGTCGACGTCATCTGCCCGATGTATTCCTGCATGCGCTACGACTGCATCGAGGACCTGCACGAGGTGTACGAGCAGCTCTGGGTGCCGTATTACGACGAGTGGCGCTGCGAGAAGGTCTTCGAGGGGCGTGTCAGCGGCATCAAAACCTTCTTCGTCACGGGTAACGATTACACCCAGCGCGAGAGCGTCTACGGCTACGACGACGACCTCTTCCGCTTCGTCTATTTCTCCCGCGCGGCGCTGGAGTTCATGTTCAAGTCGGAAAAACGACCGGATATCATCCACTGCCACGACTGGGCGACGGGGCTGGTGCCGGTGATATACTACGATATCTACGGCCTCCTCGGCTGGGGCGAAAGCCGGGTGGTCTATACCATTCACAACAACGAATGTCAGGGCAAGTGCTGGTACGGCGACCGGTTGCTGGGAATGGTCGGACTCGACTGCGGCCGCTACTTCTCAGAGGACAAGCTCAAGGACGGCCACAACACCATCAACATGATGCGCGGCGGCGTGGTCTTCTCGAATTTCGTCACCACCGTCAGCCCCACCTTCGCCGGCGAGCTGCGCACCCCCGGTGGTGGCCGCGGTTTGGACGCGGTCTTCAACGCGCATGCCGACAAACTCGGCGGGGTGATCAACGGTGTCGACTACAGCGCCTGGAATCCGGCCACCGACCGCAAGTTGGCGGCCAATTTTACCTGCGAGACGTTCGAGGAGAAGTATCGCAACAAGGCGGCGCTGCGCGAATGGCTGCACCTCGAAGACGCCTGGCGCCCGATCGTGTCGGTGGTGACGCGCCTGACGCATCAGAAGGGACTGGAACTGATCAAGCACGGCATCCACGCCGCCCTGGCGATGAACGCGCAGTTCGTCCTCCTCGGCGAATCGCCCGACGGCGCGGTAAATGGTTCCTTCTGGCAGATCAAGAATCAACTCGCGGACAATCCGCACGTCCATCTCTGGATCGGCTATCACGAGGACCTCGCGCACCTCATCTACGCCGGCAGCGATCTGTTCCTGATCCCGTCGCTCTTCGAGCCCTGCGGTCTGACCCAGATGATCGCCCTGCGCTACGGGACCGTGCCTGTCGTCCGCGCCACCGGCGGGCTCAACGATACGGTCTTCGACGTCGATTATTCCGGCAGCGAGTTGGAAGAGACCAACGGCTACGTCTTCAACGACGCCACCCCTGCGGACGTCGACTCGGCCCTGGGACGGGCCATCCGCTGCTGGTTCGACGCGCCGGACGTCTTCAACATCCTCGCGCGCAACGTCATACGCTGGGACTATTCCTGGACCAATCCGGCCAAGGATTACGAGAATATCTACAACTGGATCAAGGCCAAGTAGCCGCGCAGGCCCCGTCTCTGGCGCAAGGCTCTTGCATCTTCCCCGCCCGGGCGGTACAACATAACCGGCGGCCGGATTCGTAGCCGTCGTGGCGTCGAGGGGGAGCGGGGTGGCCAGCGGGGAAGCGACGATCGTCAACAAGTACGGTTTCCACGTGCGGCCGAGCACGACATTCTCCCAACTCGCCAAACAGTTTGCCGCCGACATCCACGTCGAGGTCAACGGCGCGCGCGTCGACGGCAAGAGCGTGATGGAGTTGATGACCCTCGGCGCGACCAGGGGCGCGGTGGTCCGCATCGAGGCCGAGGGCGCCGACGCCGACGAGGCGGTGGCCGCTCTGGTCGGGCATATCAACGACCGTTTCGGCGGAATCGAGTAGACGTTCCCGAAGGACAGTGCATGCCGGAAAACGCCATGAATCTCCGACCGATCCGGCCGGAGGAGGCGCGACTCGCGCAGAATCTGATCGCCGCGGTATTGGAAACCTGCGGGCGCTCGCTCTCCTTGACCGATAAGGCGGAATTGACAGGGTTGCCCGCGAGTTACGATAATGCCGCCGGCACGTTCCTGGTGGAGGAGCGCAAAGGGGCGCTGCTGGGCACCGCCGGCATCAGGCCGCAGGCGGACGCGCCCGGCCGCTGGGAGCTGAACTGGGTCTGCGTAGCGCAGGGCTGGCGGCACATGGGCATCGGGCGCCTGCTGGTCGAGACGGCACTCGGCATGGCCCGCGAGGCAGGCGCGCGGGAGGTGGCGGCGGTGGCGTATCCGCGGTGTCCTTACGGCCTGGAATTGCTGAAGTCGCTGCAGTTTCCGATGCCCGAGATCGAACCCGGCCGCGAGGAGCCGGTGGTCCTGATGCGTACCCTCTCCGCCACGAACGAGGAATAGGGCGAGCGAATGGGATTCGTTCCCAAGTGCATCTATTTCACCAACTCCGCCGTCAAGGTGGCGATGACGCCGTTCGTGCGCGGCATCTATGGGACCGGGCGTCTTCCGCGGCATCGGCCGATGATCCTGGCGGCCAACCATTCGAGCCTGATGGACGGGGTGATTCTAACCGTCTACGCCAGTTGGGCGCTCAAGCAGCCGGTCCATACCATCGCCTACGAAGAACCGTTCGGCCACTGGTTCATGGGGTATCTCCTCCGCAGCGGCCGCTGCATTCCTTTCGCGCGGGGCGACTTGCAGAGCCGCCTGGCGATGATGCGGCTGGCGCTGGGGTATCTGCATATGCGCGAGCCGGTGGCGATCTTCCCCGAGGCGCATCTCAACGACGGCAAGCGCCTGCGCCGTGCGCGTCCGGGGGCGGGATTACTGGCCCTGGAGAGCGGGGCGCCGCTGGTTCCGATCGGCATCCGCCGTACGCGCGAGGTGCTGCCGCTGGGCGCCAGGCGGCCGGTCTTGAAGCGTGTCGCCGAGATAGAGATCGGCGAGCCGCTCTCCGTGACCGGGGAATCGGTGGCGTATCGCCGCGCCGACGAGGACGCGCGCGCCGAACTGGTCGAAATGGTGATGACAAGGCTGATGCAGGCGATCGCGAGGCTGAGCGGCATGGAGCCGCCGAAAGCGAGACGGCGCCGGCGCAGGAGCGAAGACGATGCGTGAAGACGAATCCCACCGCGCCTTTACCGGCATGCACCTGACGTGGGCGGGCTTCGTCGCCCTCGGGCTCTGGCTCGCCGGCGTGGCCGCGATCAAGCTGATGGATCGTTACGAGGTTTCCTCTATCGAGAGCGACGGGTATTTGCTCGTCGCGATCCTGACGGGCATGGCCTACTTCGCCACGCCGTGCCTGATGGCGCTGGGCGCGCTGTTCTCCAAGACGTGCCGTCCGCGTTTGCTGCTCGCGCTCAAAGGCCTGGCGCTATGGCTGGTCGCCAGCGTCTGCGTCTTTCTGATCGTCTTCTCCGACCAATTGTACCAAGCGCTCTTCGGCCGCTGGTGGCTGGTGGAATAGCCATGCGCTATGAGACGGCGAATCCAAGCCCCTTCGCCATCTCCCGCACGTGATCGTCATCCACCTCTATTTGCACGTAGCGGAACTCCCGCCGCGTCGGATAATGCTTGCGAAGTCTGGTGAAAGCGTTGCCGATCTCGCCGGGGGGCAGGGCGGTTGCCGCCCGCAGTTCCGCGTCGTCGGCCATGATCGGGTAGGCCGCGTGCACGATCTCGCGCAGCGCTTCGGCCTCCGACCTGCCTTTCGCATCGACACGGCCGATCCGGATGACGGGCGTGCGCGGTGCGGGCATGTAGGGCGCGGGGTCGAAAGCGACGTCCGCGTCGAAAATCTTGCCGGCCGCCTGCAGGAGCATCGTCGTACCGCCGACCTTGCCGTCGGTAGAGTAGCCGGCGATATGCGGGGTGGCGACGGCGCAGCGCTGCACCGTTGCCGGGCCGATCGTCGGTTCGTTCTCGAAGACGTCCAGCGCGGCCGCGGTCGGATGCCCGTTGTCCAGCGCCTCCCTGAGCGCCACCTCGTCGAGCACCTTGCCGCGCGAGGTGTTGATCAATATCGCCCCCGGTTTCATCGCCCGGAGGAAATTCGCGTTCGCCAGCTTCAGCGTCGCGTCCGGACCGTCGCGCGTCAGCGGTACGTGCAGCGTGACGAAGTCGCTTTCTTCAAGCAGCGACGACAGGTCGGCGAAGTCCGCCTCGCCCTCGGCGCGCGCGCGCGGCGGGTCGTTCAGGAGCACCCGCATTCCCAGCGCCTCGGCTCTCTTGGCCACGCGAGAGCCGACGTTGCCGACGCCGACGATGCCCAGCGTCTTCTCGCGCAGGTCGAGATCCAGCCGCACCGCCAGTTCCAGCAGCGCCGCGGCGACGTACTCGGCCACGCTGGTCGCGTTCGAGCCCGGCGCGCTGGCGAAGGGGATGCCGCGTGCGGCGAGATAGGTTTCATCCACGTGGTCGGTGCCGATGGTGGCGGTGCCGACGAAGCGGACGGCGCTCTCTTCCAGCAACGTGCGGTCGACCTTCGTCACCGAGCGCACCAGCAGGATCTCGCAGTCGGAGACAGCCTCCCGCGTCAGGTCCGCCGCCGGCCGCGTCTCGACCTGTCCCAGCGGCGCGAACGCTTCGCGCACGAGCAGGATGTTCTCATCGGCGAGGATTTTCATGACAACGGCTCCGCGCTCCACCCAGGCGGCGGCGTATCGCTCATCCCAGCGAGCAGGCGGTGGTCGGTCAGATCCGTCCCCAGCGGCGTGACCGAGACGAAGCCTTCGCGCAGCGCCGTGGCGTCGTAGCCGATATGGCTGTCGCGGTACTGCATCTCGCCGCTGAGGCGGTAATGGTCTTCCGGATCGTCCGGGTGGAGATGGAAGAACTCGTCGAAGCCGCTCTTGCCCTGCCGGGTCAGGCGGATGCCGCGGACGTCGTCGGGCGAGCGGTCGGGGACATTGATATTGAGGCAGAACGGCGGCGTTTCGTCCGCGGCGGTCTGCCGCCGGATCTCCATCTCGATCGCCACGGGTGCGATTCTCCCGATCATCGCCATCGCCGTCTCCCAGAAGGGCGAGATCGCGTTGTCGACCGAGACGGCCAGCGCGCTGATACCCTGCGCGGCCGACTCCAGCGCTGCGCCGACGGTGCCGGAGTAGAGCACGTTGAGGCCGATATTGGGACCTGGGTTGATCCCGCTGACGGTCAACAGCGGCGGCGTCGGGCAGTAGCTCTTCAAGGCGAATTTGACCGCGTCGGCCGGCGTGCCGTGGACTGCGACGAACTGGACGCTGCCGTGCTCGCGATACGTCTTCTCGATGCGCACCGGCTCATGGATGCTGATGGCGTGGCCGATGGCGCTGCGGTTGCGGCGGGGCGCGACGACCAGGCACTTGGCTAACGGCCGGAGGCTCTCGACCAGGTGATGCAGCCCCGGCGCGTCGATGCCGTCGTCGTTGCTGACGAGAATCAACGGTTTGTCACTCATGCCAAGACCCTACGCGCACGATCGCAGCAATGCAAGAGACAATGACGATTCCAGCATAACTCCTTGGCGCCAAGCCGATTCGAATGTATAATTCGGTATGGACGTGACAAATGTCCTCTGCGCCAGCTTGACAATCGCCGAAACGCCATCTATAGTGCCGGTAACGTTTTCTTACACGCAGCCATGTCAGGAGCTTTATGGCCCGTACCGTCACCAGTGCCATCCGCGCTGCCGCGCATGCCACCAAGGACGAGCTTTCCCGCGAAAACGAGCGCCTCGGTACCCAGGCCTCCGCCGGCATGGTTATCGGCGAGGTGGCGCTTCGTATCAGCCGCGGCGACCCGCTCGACACCGTGCTGACCGAGGCGGTGCGCGAATGCGCGCGGGCGCTCTCGCTGGAGATGGTCTGCGTCATGCTCCTGGACAATGCCGGCGAGCAGCTCGAGGTCAAGGCTTCGGTCGGGCTAGATCCGGCGCTGCTGCGGCCGGTGCCGCTCGGAGCCGAGTCGCTGGACAGCCTCGCCGCCAGTGGTCCGCAGCTCTTCTCCGGCAAGGGCCTGAGCGGCGACATCTACGGTAACCGCGCCTGTTGCCTGCCGCTGGCGTTCCGCGACATCGCCCTGGGCATTCTCTGCCTGGCGCCGCGGCAGGAGCGTGACGCGCTGGACGAGGACGACATGGCGCTCATCAACGCCCTGGCCTCGCAACTGGCCCTGGCGGTCTTCATGAGCGGGCCCGTCCGGGACATGATGGAGATGGAGCGCGGCGAGCGCGAGATCCAGTTTGCCCACGCCTTGAAGGCCGAGATCCTGCCGCAGCAGGTTCCGGTCGTCCCGGGGGGGCGGCTGAGCCTGCGGACGATGCGCTGCCTCGATGTCGGCGGCGACTTCCACGATTGCCTGAGCCTGCCCGACGGGCGGGTGGTCCTCTTCGCGGGCGAAACCTCCGGGCGCGGCGCGCGGGCGTCGCTGAACCTCGCGCATCTGATCAGCGCCATCCGGCGCACCGCCGTCGGGTATGCCGATCCGGTGGCGGCCGTGCAGGAACTGAACCGGGTGGTGCTCGACCACGGCCACCGCGGCCAGCTCGTCAGTATGTCGCTGCTGGAGTACGACCCGGTGAAGAAACGCCTGCGCGCGGTGCGCGCGGGAAGCACCGCTATCCTCAAGGTGATGCCCCGCTACGTCGACGAACCGATCGTCTCCTGCGGCACGCCGCTGGGTGTGCTGGCCGATCTGGACCTGGTGGTCGAGGAGATCGATCTCGACCCCGAGACCGGCGTCCTCGTCTACACCGACGGCATCAACAAGGTTCCTGCCGCCGCCAGCCGCCGTCCGCCGCTGGTGGGGATCGTCGAGTCCATCCGCGCGGAATGGACCGGCGAGGAGGAGACGTCGCTGGCCGACTGGGTCGCCGGGCGGCTGATCGAGTACACCGGCGGCCAGGTTCTCGGCGACGACATCACCCTGATCAGCCTGCAGCTCGACTCGTGAGCCGACTCTGGCACGGCTACGGCGCCTACCTGCGCCGCCGCTTCGGCGCGCCCGTGCGCAAGGTCGCCATCGACGCGGGCTTCACCTGTCCCAACCGCGACGGCACCCGCGGCAGCGGCGGTTGCGTCTATTGCGACAACGCCTCGTTCAATCCCAACCGCCAGGGGCCGCGCCTGCCGGTGGCCGAGCAGGTGCGTATCGGCATGCGGGCCGCGCGCGGCGCGGAGATATTTATCGCCTACTTCCAGGCCTATACCAATACCTACGCGCCGGTCGAGTGCTTGCGGGCGTTGTACGAGGAAGCGCTTGCCGTCGAAGGTGTCGTCGGGCTGGCAATAGGCACCCGCCCCGACTGCATCGACGAGGCGACGTTGGACCTCCTGGAAGAACTGGCGCGGCGCGCTTATGTCCAGCTCGAATACGGCCTGCAGTCGGCGTGCGACGAGACGCTGGCGCGCATCGACCGCGGCCACACCGTCGCCGACTACGTCGAGGCCATGGACCGCAGCCGCGGGCGCGGGCTGCATCTGACCGGCCACATGATCGTCGGTCTTCCGGGCGAGAGTCTGGACGACTTCCTGCATACGCAGGCGGTGATGGTCGCCGCCGGCATCGACTCGATCAAGTACCATAACCTGCACGTGGTGAAAGGTTCGCGCCTCGCGGAAGTTCACGCCAACGAACCGGTGGAGTTGATGACGCTGGAGGCGTACGCCGATGCGCTCGCGACCTTGCTGGAGCAGCTGCCCTGGCGGGTGGTGGTGCAGCGCGTGCACGGCACCGCGCCCAAAGACCGCCTTGTTGCGCCCGACTGGTGCCTCGACGGCAACTGCGTGCGGCTGGCGGTCGAGCGGGTGCTGCAGGAGCGCGGGACGAGGCAGGGGAGCGCGTGACGGGCCTGACAGGCCGTGCCGGCCGGGCAATCACGCCGACGCGTTCGAGTGACGTTCGTGATCGAACTCCGGCTCCTCTTCGTGTAGCTGCGCCTCGGCGATGGCCGCGCCCAAGAGGCCCTGGGTGATCGAGTCCATGCCGCGATTATACCGCTACTGCTGTTGAGAGCCAATACGGAATACGCGTTGCGGGCTGGTTGCGACTTGACTCGTCGTCCGCCTTGTGCGATACCCTATGGCATGCACTGGACGCGTTGCGCCTGGCGACGATTTCACGAAGCCTCCGAGGGCAGGCGCGGCCTGGCGGCACAGATGGTCGCCTATCTCGCCGTCATCAACGGCGCGCTCCTGCTGTTCTGGGGTGTGGTGTTCGGGCTGGCGGGCCTGACGCTCGCGGAGGCGCTCGTCCTCATCGTCGTCGTCCACCTCGGCGCGATGGCGCTGGGCACGGCGGTGACGTTTTTTCTTCACGGCCTCGACCGAGTCAGTCTGCGCTTGACCGGGCGGCGCGACAGTCTGCTCTGGATCCTGGTCCTGCTCATCCAGCTGGGGCTACCTCTGCTCGGCCTTATCTTCTATTACTTGTACCATTGAGCTCGCGGCGAAGACGCGGGCAAAGTATAAAAAAACGCCCCGCCGTTTTCGGCGGGGCGCGTTCGATAGGTCGCGAGCGTTTCGCGGGTTCAGACCGACATGGCCTTGGCGATCAGTTCGACCACGCGGTTGCTGTAGCCCCACTCGTTGTCGTACCAGCTCAGCACCTTCACCATGTTGCCGTTCATGACCATGGTGCTCTGCGCGTCGAAGATCGAGCTGTGCGCGTCGTGGATGATGTCGCTGCTGACGATCGGATCCTCGCAGTAGGCCAGGATGCCCTTCATCGGGCCGTCCGCCGCGGCCTTCATCGCCGCGTTGACGTCCTCGACGCCGACGCTCTTCTTCAGGCGCGCGGTCAGGTCCACCAGGGAGCCGGTGATGACCGGCACGCGTAGCGCCCCGCCGTTGAGCTTGCCGTTGAGGTTCGGGATCACGCGCCCGACGGCCACGGCCGCGCCGGTGGTGGTCGGGATGATGTTCATCGCCGCCGCGCGGGCCCGGCGCATGTCGCTGTGGATCATGTCCGCGACGCACTGGTCGTTGGTGTAGGCGTGGACGGTGGTCATCAGGCCGTCCTCGATGCCGAAGCTGTCGTTGAGCACCTTCGCCACCGGCGCCAGGCAGTTGGTCGTGCAGGAGGCGTTGGAGATGCACTCGTGCGAGGCTTTCAGGTCGCCGTCGTTGACGCCGAGGACGATGGTCGCGTCGATCTCGTCCTTGCTCGGCACCGTCAGCAGTACCTTCTTGCAGCCGTTGCGCCCGATGTGCGCGCCGTAGGTGTCGCGCTTGCGGAAGATGCCGGTGGCTTCGACCGCGACGTCGACGTCGCCGCCCCAGTCGATCTCCGCCGGGCCGCACTTGCCGCCGAAGAAGTTGATCTCGTCGCCGTCGACGACCACCTTGTCGCCCTTGACCTCGATGTTGCCGGGGTAGCGGCCGTGCGCGGTGTCGTACTTCAGCAGGTGCGCCAGATCCGACGCGTCGGCGAGGTCGTGAATCCCGACGATGTCGAAGTTGGCCTTGTGCTCGGCTTCCTTCATGATGCGAAAGACGAGACGGCCGATGCGGCCAAACCCATTGATACCGATTTTGATTGCCATGTCCTGTTCTCCTTCAGCCTACCCCTCGAACCGCCTCAAATAGGGCTTCCCGAAAATGTTAGCGCGGGCCGCAATGGCCCATGATCATCTAACAGTCCGGAAGGATTATAGAAAAGCGATTTTTTTCGTCAACCCGTTTCCGGGATCTAATGGAAATTCAACATTAATAAGCAGTTAGGGTTGCAGCGCCGGAAAGGGGGAACTCACACATGACGCCTCCGTCAAAAGTCCCGTGTCGGCTCACATCTTGTGCGCCAAGGAGCCTGGCGACGCAAGATATGGTAGGTTCGGCTTCATGCGGTCGACTTTTGGCGGTGGCATCACACATCGAGAAGGATAGTGACCGGACCGTGGTTGCAGAGCCGTACGTCCATATGTGCGCCGAAGACGCCCCGGCCGCAGTTGATGCCTTGTGTTTCGATCGCCTTGCAGAAGAGCTCGTACAGTGGGTTGGCCTTCTCGGGCGGGGCGGCGTAGATAAAGGAAGGGCGGTTGCCTTTGCGGGTATCGGCGCAGAGGGTGAACTGGCTGACCGCGATAATGCCGCCGCCGATATCCTTGACCGAGAGGTTCATCTTTTCCTCGTCGTCGCGAAAGATGCGCAATTTGCATATCTTCGCCGCCAGCTTTTCCGCCTGCGCCTCGGTGTCTTCCATCTCGACGCCGACGAGGATCAGCAGGCCCATGCCGATCTGCGACACCGTTTCACCCTCGACGGTGACGCTGGCTTCCGAGACGCGTTGTACGACTGCGCGCATGAATCGCTTCTTCGCCGGATAAGGGGCGTCTCTATAGCAGATTTGCTGTCGATTGTCAAAGAATTCGTATCGTGCGGCGATTTGTCCATTTTTGAGCCGGCATGTAACGGTTGGACGAAGCGCTCCCCCGGGAGGATATTAATTTTTTGAAAATTCCCCGATTTTCGGAGAAAACCCGTTGACTGTCTGGCAGAATTCATTAGAATCCTTCTTTCTTCAAATCCGCCGAAGATGGCGGTAACTGCTTGAATTAGGCCTGGTTACGGGACGCGGGACGGTCGTCCAGGTGAATCGCGCGGCGGCAATTGCGATTCAAACCAAGACGGCGCTTCCCAGGGGATTTATTTTCGTTGTCGAATCGCTCCGCAGGGGCGTGCAGACGGCAGCGTGGAGTTGGCGAGATGATGGATTTGCCGGTTCATGATCATCAGGGCAAGGTGATCGAGACGATTCAGTTCGACGAGAGCTGCCTCGGAAAGTGCGTCAACTATACGTTGATGCATCAGGCGATCGTCATGTACGAGGCCAACCAGCGCCAGGGCACGCATGCGGCCAAGAACCGCCGCGCCCTGGTCGGCACGCGCAGCAAGGCTTACCGCCAGAAAGGCACCGGGCGCGCGCGCATGGGCTTCAAGCATCGCACCGGCAGCCGCGGCGGTGCGGCAACCCATGGCCCCAGGCCGCGGGATTACGGCCAGCAGATGCCGAAGAAAGCCCGCCGCCAGGCCCTGAGAAGCGCGCTGCTGGGCAAGCTCCGCGACGGCGAGATCGTCATCGTAAACGAACTGACCCAGAGCCAGCCGCGCACCAAGGATATCGTGGAAACGCTGAAGAACCTGAAGATCCAGAAATCCTGCCTCGTTGTCACCAAAGCCCCCGACACCAACATCTGGAAGAGCGTCCGCAACATCCCCAGCGCCGCGATGCTGCCGCTGGCGGAGTTGCACCCCTACGGCGTGCTCAAGCCCGAGAAGGTGCTGATGACCAAAGAGGCGCTGCAGGCGCTGGCCGAGGAGAAGGCGAAATGATCGATCCGTATCAGGTTATCCGGCGGCCGCACACCTCCGAGAAGAGCCACGAGTATGTCGAGGAGCACGACACTTACGTCTTCAAGGTAGTCGACGAGGCCACCAAGTCGGAGATCAAACAGGCGGTCGAGATGTTGTGGAACGTCAAGGTCAAGTCGGTGCGCACGCTCAACGTGATGGGCAAGCAGCGCCGTTTCGGGCGCTATATCGGCCGCTCCAAGAGCTGGAAAAAAGCCATGGTCCGCCTGCAGGACGGGCAGGCGATCGAGATTCTGAAGTAACGCGGGAGAGACGCCATGGGAATGCGCAAATACAAACCGGTCACGCCTTCGCAGCGCCACATGACCAGCCTCGACTTCGCCGAGGTGACGAAGAAGGCCCCGGAGAAGAAGCTGCTGAAAGTGCTCAACAAGAAGGGCGGGCGCAACCACCGCGGCGTGGTGACCGCGCGCTGCCGCGGCGGCGGGCACAAGCGCCTCTACCGGATGATCGACTGGAAGCGCAACGACAAGGACGGCATCACCGCCAAGGTCGCCGCCATCGAGTACGACCCGATCCGCTCGGCCAACATCGCGCTGCTGCACTACGCCGACGGCACCAAGCGCTACATCCTCGCGCCGCAGAAGCTGCGCGTGGGCGCGCATGTCATGAGCGGCGACGATGCCGAGCCCGAGGCGGGCAACTGCAAGTCGCTCGAGCGCATGCCTCTGGGCGTGCAGGTGCATAACGTCGAGCTCAACCCGGGGCAGGGCGGCAAATTCGCGCGCGCGGCCGGCATGGCCTGCACGCTGATGGCCAAGGACGGGACGCATGCGATCCTGCTCATGCCCTCGGGCGAAATGCGCCGCGTCGACCGTCGCTGCCGGGCCACCATCGGCACCATCGGCAACGCCGACCACGCCATGGTCAAGATCGGCAAGGCCGGCCGCAAGCGCCATATGGGGCGCCGGCCGCACGTCCGCGGCAGCACGATGAACCCGGTGGACCACCCCCTCGGCGGCGGCGAGGGGCGGCGCGCGGGCGGCAAGCATTTCTGCAGTCCCACCGGCGTCTACGCGCGCGGCGGCAAGACGCGCAATCCGCGCGCCCGGACGGATAACATGATCATCAGCCGCAGGAAGAAGAAGAAGTAGCGAGGAGAACAGATGGGACGCTCGGTCAAGAAGGGCCCTTACGTTGACGAGAAGGTGCTCCTCAAGGTCATGAAACAGAAAGAGACCAACAGTCGCGATCCGATCAAGACGTGGGCGCGCGCTTGCACCATCGTGCCCGAATTCGTCGGCCACACCTTCGCCGTGCACAACGGCCGCACGTTCCAGAACGTCCTGGTCAGCGAGTCGATGGTGGGGCACAAGCTCGGGGAATTCGCCATCACGCGCGCCTTCACCTCGCACGCGAAGTAGGAGCAGAGCGATGCCGTACGTATCCGTTCACAAGCACGCGCCCGTGCCGCCGCGCAAGGCCCGGTTGATCGCGGACATGATCCGCGGCAAGAACGTCAGCGAGGCCTTGAGCCTGCTGCACTTCGCGCCGCAGCGCGCGGCGAAGCTGCTGTACAAGGTGGTGCGCAGCGCCCAGGCCAACGCCGAGGATCGCGGCGTCGACGACGTCGACAGCCTTTACGTCACGCGCGCGTGGGTCGACGAGGGCGTGCGCCTGAAGCGCTGGCGGCCGCGCTCGCGGGGCATGGCCAACGGGCGGCTGCGGCGGCGCAGCCATCTCTGCGTCGAGTTGGACGTCGAAGCGAACGAAGAGTAAGGAGAGGTTCCGTGGGTCAGAAGGTTCATCCGATCGGGTTCCGCACCGGCATCACGCGCGACTGGGAAAGCCGCTGGTTCGCCTCCAAGCAGGACTTCGGCGACTGGCTCGTCGAGGACGTGCGGGTGCGCGACTACATCAAGAAGAACCTCTCGTTCGCCGGCATCGCCAAGACCGAGATCGAGCGCACCGACGACGAGGTGGAGGTGGTTATCCACGCCGCCCGCCCGGGTGTGGTCATCGGCCGCCGCGGCGCCGAGGTGGACCGCCTGCGCGCGGACCTGCAGAAGATCCTCGGCGGGCGCAAGATCTCGATCAAGATCCGCGAGGTCACCCGCCCGGAGGTCAACGGCCAACTCGTGGCCCAGGCCATCGCCGAGCAGATCGGCAAGCGCGTCAACTACCGCCGCGCCATGAAGAAGGCCGTCGAGGCCTCGATTCAGGGCGGGGTGTACGGCATCAAGATCCGTGTGGCGGGGCGCCTGGGCGGGGCGGAGATCGCCCGCTCCGACGGCTACACCGTCGGCAACCTGCCGTTGCAGAAACTGCGCGCGGTCATCGACTACGGCTTCGCCGAAGCGCGCACGACGATGGGCCATATCGGCGTCAAGGTCTGGATCTACAAGGGCGACGTCGACGAACTGCAGAACGAGGAGACCTGATCATGCCTCCTGTCAAGATGCCCAAGCGGGTGAAACACCGCAAGTTCCAACGCCGCCGCATCCGCGGCAACGCCACCGCCGGCAACTACGTGGCCTTCGGCGAATTTGGCCTGCAGTCGCTCGAGGCCGGACGCGTCACCTCCAGCCAGATCGAGGCCGCGCGTGTCGCCGCCAACCGCCTCATCGGCAAGCAGGGCAAGGTGTACATCCGCATCTTCCCGCACAAGAGCGCCACGGCCCAGCCCGCGGAGACGCGCATGGGCAAGGGCAAGGGCGAGGTGTCCTACTGGTTCGCCGAGGTCAAGCCCGGCACCATTCTCTTCGAGATCAGCGGCGTCGGCGAGGATATCGCCCGGCAGGCGTTCCGACGCCAGGCCTACAAGCTGCCGGTGAAGACGCGCATGGCGTCCAGGAGGTACTCGACATGAAGGCCGAGGAGATTCGCGGCATGACCGACGGCGCGCTGCAGGAGGAGCTGGACAAGGCCCGGCGCGAACTCCTGGAGCTGCGGTGCCAGGTGGCGCTCGGTGAGGAGGTCCGTCCGCACCAGCTCAAGGAATTGCGGCGCGATATCGCCCGCATTCGCACCATCCAGAAGGACCGCGCGCGCGCGGCCAGCGCCGAGAAGGCGGGGAGCACGGCATGAGCGAGAACACC
>CAYWFP010000062.1:0-23794 GCA_964457365.1 uncultured Planctomycetaceae bacterium | reverse complement strand
GGATGATCTGGGCGAAGAGCGGCCCCGGCTGGAAGACCAGCGAGCGGTTGCCGCGCTCGTCCTCGCGGATGATGTTGGTGCCGATGATATCCGCGGGCATCAGGTCGGGCGTGAACTGGATGCGCGAGAACTCCAGATCCAGCACGTCCGCGAGCGTACGCACGAGCATGGTCTTCCCGAGCCCCGGCACGCCTTCCAGGAGGCAGTTGCCACCGACGAACGTGCACGTCAGCACGCCCTCGACCACCTTATCGTGACCGACGATGACCCGGCCGATTTCCCGACGCAGTTTGGCGTAAATGTCCCGGAATTCCTGTGCTTTTTCTTTCATATCGGTCATGGGCGGTTCCTTTTTCGCTGACCGCGTCGCCCCGAACGAGCGATTGCGGCGCCGGCATCCTATTCTGTCAGGTTAATAACGCTGCCACGCGGGGCAAGGCTCAAGTATAACACTATCGAAAGCGCTGTCAAAAGGATATTACATACGGCATCCCAAGCGGTTGGCGTTCCGTTTTTCGTTGAGCCTGTCGACGCGATGAATACACTTCGGGAATAGGGGGACGAGGTGAGCGAACGCATTCTGATCGTACGCCTGAGCGCGCTGGGCGACACCGCGCTGACGTTGCCGTTGCTGGCGGCGCTGGCCGAGGCCATGCCCGAGGCGGAGCTCGGCTGGGTGGTGAGCGAACCGTGTGCGCCGCTGCTGGAAGCCTTGCCGCAACTGGATGAGGTGCATGTCTGGCCCAAAGCCGAACGCGGTTTGCGCGGTTTATGGCGACTGGCGCGAAGCATCCGCTCGTACGGCTATACTGCCGCCATCGACGCGCAGGGCCTGACCAAGAGCGCGGCGATCCCGTGGCTGGCGGGTATCCAGCGCCGCATCGGCTTCCGCCGAGCGCCGCTGGACGCGCGCGAACTCGCGCCGGTATTGAACAACGAACTCATCTCGCCCGAACCGGAACTTCATCACGTCAGTTCGCGCATGCTCGCGCTCCTGGCGGCGTTGGATATCGAGCCGCCACCGATGCACCCGGTCGACCTGCCGATCGAGAAAGGCGCGTACGATCGCATGCGGGCGTGGTGGGACGAGAACGGCTTGGGCGGGAACGTTCTGCTGATCGGCGTCGGTGCGGGCTGGCCGAGCAAGGTCTGGCCGCTTTCGCACATGCCGTGCCTGCTGGACGCGGCGGTCGCGGCGGGTTGCCGTTGCGTGCTGCTCTGGGGGCCGGCCGAGCGGGACCGGCTCGAGGCCATGCGGGCCATGGCCGGGACGCGCGCGCTGCTGGCGCCGTCGACGGACGTGCGCGAGATGGTGGCGCTCCTGTCGCTCTGCCGGCGCTATGCCGGGCCCGACAGCGCTGCGCTGCATCTGGCGTGGCTTCTGGGCAAGCCGACGTTCAGTTGGTTCGGCGCGAGCGACCCGCTCCGCTGCGCGCCCGTGGGAGGGGGGCACGTCCATGTTGCGGCGCGGCCGGCCGACTGGAATCGACGCGGGCCGATGCTGCACGAACTCGCCGCTGACAAGGTCGTGCCGGCATTTGGCGATTGGATGGAGCAGACGAAAACAGAGAAGGGGGGGGTATGAACGGAGCCGAAGAGGGAGCCGGCTGGCTGGATCTGGCCGCGCAATGGGGGCACCACTTTATCCTTTCGCTGAACAATTTCGTGGTCGATCTGTGTCTTCTGCTGGCGATCGTGGTGATCCTGATCGGAGTGCTGAAGGCGCTGTGGATCTTCATGAAGGACGCGCTCATGGGCGCCAAGGCCAGCGACGCCATCGAGGAGAGCCGGATGGAGTTGGGGCACTGCTTCTCGCTGGGGTTGGGCTTTCTCATCGGCGCGAGCATTCTCAAGACCACCATCGCCCCGAACTGGAACGATATCGGCCAGCTCGCGGCGATCATCGCTATCCGCACCATACTGAATTACTTCCTGCTCAAGGAGATCAAGGTCCAGAAGGCGGAGAAGGTCAAGCGCGACAGCGAGCGCTATTTCCGCCGGGCGGACGGCGGCGGTGATTCTATGGCGTAGCCGAGCGTTCGGGATTACTCCTCGTCTCGACTCTTCGGCATGCGCCGCGCGGGATCCGCGCCGATACCGACGCGTTTGACCGGCGGGGCGCTCTTCGGGCGGCGGCCGACGGTGTTGGCGTAGCTCAGTGATTCGGGGAAGCGCTGCATGCGGACGACCACCCGCGCGCGCTCCTTGATCTCATCGTAGACCTTCTGCGATTCGCGTTCCCAACGGTCGGCCTGCATCTTCTCGACGATGATGCGCTGCGCTTTTCGAAACGGCATCACGCGGTCCGGTTCGGCTTTCAGCAGCACGATCAGGTGGCAGCCGCGGTCGCTCAAGACGATGGGGCCGAATTCGCCCGGCTTCTCCTCGCGCGCGGCCGCGCGCACGTCGGCAAGCCACGTCTCGCGCGGGCTGTCGTCACCGATGCCGGTTTCGAGTCCGCCGCGTGCGGCGCTGATCGGGTCGTCCGAAAATTTTTTCGCCGCCTCCTCGAAGCCGATGCGTCCCTCGTCGATGGCGTTGTAGACGTTCTCGGCGGCCAGGTAGGCCGCGTTCTCGCCGCCGCGCTTGCTGTTGTCGAAAAGGATATGGCGAAAAGTTGTCGCGCCGGGTTCGGCGAATACCTCCGGGTGCTCCTTGTAGAACGCGCGGATATCGGCCGGGCGAGGCTGGATCGGCCCCAGCGGAAAAACACGCGTTTGAAGATACTGGGCGGTGATTCCCTTGCGGCGAACCTGGTCGCGGAATTCGTCGAAGGTCATCTGCCGCTCCTGCAGCACGCGCCGCAGATTGCGCATACCGCCGGCGGCCTCGATCTGTCGATCGATGTGCGCGGCAACCTGCTCCTGGATCTGGCGCTGGAAATGCCGCCGCAACTTCTCTTCTGCATGCCGGCGGGTGAAGCCCTCGGCTTCTTCCCGGGAGGCGAGAAACTGGTCGACCATTTTCTGGAAGCGGTTCTCGAAATCGCGCTCGGCTTCCTGGTGCAGCAGTTCGTTGCGGATCACCGTCTCCAGCGCTTTCTGCCACTCTTCCTGCAACTTGGCGTCGGCTTCCGACACGTCCAGCCGCCCCGACTGGACGTGGTTTATCACCTCGTACCACGCCGGCCCCCAGAGTGCGAGCACGTCGTCGAGGGTGACGATCCCCTGGCCCACTTCCGCGGCGACGGCCTTGCGGTTCGGTGTCGGCCGCGACTCCGCCAGGGACGGCTGCGATTCGAGTTCCGGACCGTTCTCGACGAAGGTCTCGTCGTCGAGGCCCGGCACCTCTTCGGCTTCTGCCGGCTCCGTGCAGACGATTGCCAGCAGGCACAACAACCCGCAGAACAGGAAACGGTTAGGTATAGGATCGTAGCGGCGCATGCTATCCTCTCCCGGTGCGGAACTCGCTACTGGTTGTCGTCGTAACGGTTAAACCACGCGCGTTCCTCGAATGATTTCTTTGCCGGTGAGGTGCGTTCTTCGGCGGGAAAGCCGATCGGAAGTAGAATGCGCGCCTGTTTCCCTTTGGGTGCGCCGATCAGTTCCGCAATCCTCTCGGATCGTCCCTCCAAGCGCAATGCGCCGTCGATCCAGACCGTGGCGCAGCCGAGCGCGGTGGTCGCCAGCAGCATGTTCTCCACTGCCGCAGCGCAGTCCTCGACCTGAAAGGACATGCCGTGATAGACGCCCTCGGCCGCATTGTCGATGAGACAGACGATCACCGCCGTCGCCTGCTGCACCGCCTCCATGGAATGAAGCTCGCGGATTTGGCGCAGAAGCGCCTCGTCATCGACGATCACGAAGGTCGTGGTCTGTTCGTTCTTTCCAGAAGGCGCCTGCAGGCCGGCCTCGACGATCTGTCGCAAGGTCTCGCGCGAGACAGGCTCTTGCTTGAACGGCCCGCGGTAACTGTGGCGTTTGCGAATAGCGTCGAAAAGATCCATCCCGCTCCCTTTTGCTGAAAACCGGTTTTCAATCGTTTTCGGTGCCACGATTCGGACGAATTTACTCAGTTTAGGCGGGAATCTCTCTTCCTGCAATGGATTTTTACATCAAGCGGATCAAACCGTTTGCCAATGCTTGACAAGGGTGGGAATTCTGCTACAAGAAATTCAAGTTCGTTATCTGCAGCCTTCCTTCCGAGGATTTGTGCCGGATGCCAGAGCAAGATGCTGCCCCACCCCGGATTCTGGTAATCGATGACGAAGCGCCCATGCGCAGTATGTTGCAGGCGACGCTGACGGTGGATAATGAATTCGAGGTCCTGCTCGCCGATGGGGCCAAGCGTGCGCAGGAGATCGTCGAGAATGAACAGTTCAGGATCGATGTGATTCTCCTGGATCTGGCCATGCCCGAGATCGACGGCGAGCAGTTCCTGGAGTGGGTCAAAGCCGTCGCGCCGCAGATTCCGGTGCTGATCCTCAGCGGCAACCGCACGGACGACCGCTTGATCCGTTGCCTGGCCAAGGGGGCGATCGATTTCCTGGAAAAGCCCTGCCAGACCGAGCAGATCATCGACGCGGTCAACCGCTCGATCCGGCGGCAACAGGATCTGGAGGAGCGCGGGGGGGACCTGCAGGCGCTGTATCCGGCCACCGACTGGGTCGAGTTGACCGCGCCCTCGGAGATGGAGTATCTCGCGCGCATGCAGCGCTTCAGCGACCTGCTCTTCGAGAGCCGCCTGCCCAAGGAGATGTGCGAGGATCTGCGTCTGGCCATCGAAGAACTCGGCCGCAACGCCATCGAGTGGGGCAACCGTTTCGACCGGAGCAAGATGTTCAACATCTCATACGCCATCTTCGACGATCGCATCGTGCTCAAGTTCGAGGACGAGGGCGAAGGGTTCAACCCCGAGAAGATCCGGGATCCGTCCAAAGACCCGGTCTCGCATCTGATGAAACGCAAGGAGGAAGGCAAGCGCCCGGGCGGCTTCGGCCTCTTTCTGATGAAGAACATCATGGACGAGATCGTCTACAACGAGCGCGGCAATATCTGCGTTATGACCAAGCATTTCCCCAGCCGGAAGTAGCTTTCGCGAAGGCCAATCCGCGACCGCCGCGTCGTCCCGGCGTTGACACGTCCGCGGACGCTCCTATACTCGTAGGCTTTCGCATTTGGCGGAGTGAACGGTATGGCACTAAGCATCGGGATCGTGGGGCTGCCCAACGTGGGCAAGTCCACCATTCACAACGCCTTGACGCGGGCGCAGAACGCCGAGGCGGCGAACTATCCCTTCTGCACCATCGAGCCGAACAAGGCCGTCGTCCCGGTGCCGGATACGCGCATCGACGCGCTGGCGGCCATTGTCGAGCCCAGGCGGACCGTCAACGCCACCGTGGAGTTTCTCGATATCGCCGGCCTGGTCAAGGGCGCTAGTCGGGGTGAAGGCCTTGGCAACCAGTTCCTGGGCAACATCCGCGAGTGCGCCGCGCTCCTGCACGTCGTCCGCTGTTTCGAGGATCCGGACGTGGTCCATGTCGACGGTGCGGTCGATCCGGTGCGTGATGCGGAGGTGATCGAACTGGAATTGATTCTCGCCGACGACCAGACGCTTGCCAAGCGCATCGACGCTCTCGAGCGGCGCTGCAAACAGGAGAAGGCATTGCGCCCCGTATTCGACGCCGCGCAGGGGTTGCAGGCGCATCTGCAGTCGGGCCTGCCCGTCGCGTCGTTTCCGGAGCACGAGAAGGATCCCGTGCGGCAGCTGTTGCAGGATCTGCCGCTGTTGACGGATAAGAAAGTGATCTACTGCGCCAACGTCGACGAAGCGGGGATGCGCGAAGGGAACGCGCACGTCGAGGCGATCGAACGGTACGCCGGGGCGCGCGGTTGCGAGGCGATCCGCATCTGTGCCAAGATGGAGGAGGAACTCGGCGCGCTCGAGGACGAGGAGCGCCGCGAGTATCTCGAGGCCTACGGTGTTCGGGAGAGCGGTCTCGAGAAAGTGATCCGTACGGGTTACGCCGCCCTCGGGCTGATCAGCTACTTCACCGCCGGGCCCAAGGAAGTGCGCGCCTGGACCATCCGCAACGGCTGGAAGGCGCCGCAGGCGGCCGGCGTGATTCACACGGATTTCGCGAAGGGGTTCGTCCGCGCGGAGGTGATTCCCTTCGCGGCCTATGTCGAACACGGTGGCGAGGCCGGGGCCAAGGCCGCGGGGGTGATGCGCGTCGAGGGCAAGGACTACGTTGTGCAAGATGGCGACGTAATGAATTTCCGCTTCAACGTCTGACCGAATCCGGCAAATTCCGGGCTTGACAGGTCGAACCGACATGGTATAGTATTTTTTCTATTCGAGCGGCTTTCGATACCGGCGGCCCGCGGCCAACGCTGCGGGTCCGGCGTTTTGTGGAGGAAGGATCATGGCTAACGTCTGCGAGGTCTGCGGCAAGAAGACCGCGTTCGGCATCAAATACGCCCGGCGCGGCGCTCCGAAGAAACGCGGCGGCTCTGGCGCGAAGATTTCGGGCAAAACCAAGCGCAAGTTCAAGCCCAACCTGCAGCGCGTCCGCGCCAGCGTCGGCGGTGGCGCGCGGCGCATGACCGTCTGCACGAGTTGCCTGTCCGCGGGCAAGGTTCAGAAAGCGCCGCGCCGCATCCGCGAGATTCCGGCTCCGGCTCCCGCTTGAACGGTCCTTATCCCTTCGTGACTGCTTTTCAGAAACGGCCGTCTCCGGGCGGTCGTTTTCGTATTTGCCACGGACTGCGCCCCCGGCTATGCTGGAAGAAGTAGATTCGCGGCAGGAGCGACGATGCACGAAGTCCGGGTTCCGAGTCTGGCCGAAAACGTCAACGAAGCCACCGTCGGGCGCTGGTTGGTCGAGGAAGGGCAGACCGTCGCCGCCGGGGACGGAGTGGTGGAACTCCTGACCGAGAAGGCCGAGTTCGCCCTCGAGATCGAAAACGGCGGCAAGGTCTCCGCCATCCTCGCGCCGACCAAGAGCGTCATGCCTGTCGGATCGATCCTCTGCCTGCTCGACGCCAGCGACCATCAGATCCGCAAGGCTGCGCTGGACAACGAACAACGCATGGCCCAACATCTCGCCGCGGATACGATCATGCTGCCTGTGGAAGGGCAGGAGCCGGAAGTGAAGGATGCGCCGGGCGTTGCCGCGAAGAATGTCCGCGCCACCCCCGCGGCGCGCCGGCTGGCCAAGGAAAACAAGCTCGATCTCGCCGCGATCGCCGAGAAGTACGGGATCGTCGAGGCGATCAAGGAAGAGCATGTGCGTCGCTTTCTGGACGAGGCTTGAAGGGAGGGATCTGCATGGCCAAGCTGCTCTGTCTCAAGGCCAGTCCGCGTGGTACGCGGTCGGTGACGACGACGGTGATCGACGCGTTTCTGGAGAAATACCGCCAGCAGCATCCCGACGATATCGTGACCGAGAAACGGCTCTTCGAGTCCGGCCTGCCGGCATTCGATGCCGTCGCCGCCATGGGCAAATACGCCATCATTCACGGTGAAGAACCGACCGTGGAGACTAGGCGCGCATGGGAACGCGTCGAAGCGCTGATCACCGAATTTCTGGAACACGACAAGTACGTCTTCGGCGTGCCGATGTGGAACTTCGGCCTGCCGTACGCGCTCAAGCATTATCTCGACATTGTCATTCAGCCGTCCTATACCTTCAACGCCACGCCCGACGGGTACGAGGGACTGGTGGTGGGCAAGAAGGCTTTGACGGTTTACGCCAGCGGCGGCGACTACGGCCCCATGCCGGAGCTCGACCATCAGCAACCGTACCTGAAGCGGTTGCTGAACTTCATCGGCATCCACGATATCGTCGAGATCGTCGTCGCGCCCACCCTCGCCGGCGGGGGTGAAGTAGCCAGGGCCAGGATGGACGAGGCCGTTGCCCGGGCGCGGGCGCTGGCGTTGGCGTTCTGACTATCGGAGAGCGGCCATGATTGTCGGCATCGGCGTCGATATCGTCGAGATCGGGCGCATTCGCCGGCTGCGAGAAAGGCAGGGCGAGGCGTTCCTGGAGAAATGTTTCACCCCGGCCGAACGGGAGTATTGCCGGCGCCGGAAGAATGCCGACGAGTCCTTCGCCGCGCGCTTCGCGGCCAAGGAAGCGGTGATGAAAGCCCTGGGAACGGGGTGGTCCGGCGGCGCTTCCTTCGCCGGTATCGAAGTAGTCCGCGACGATGACGGCCCGCCGACGGTACAACTCCACGGCAAGACGGCCGCGCTTGCCGAGAGCAAGGGCGTTCTCGCGCTGCACCTGAGCCTCTCGCATAGCGAGCGCTACGCCGTGGCGCAGGTGGTGGCGGAAGGAGAGGGATGAACGCGCGCATCACCGGTATCGGTATCGTCTCGCCTTACGGCGTCGGGCGCGAGCGGCTCTGGGAGCAAGCTCTCGCCGGCGTCTGCGCTCTGCGGCCGATAAGCCGTTTCGACGCCTCGACCTATCGCAATACTCTCGGCGGCGAGGTGCCGGATTTCGATATCGGCGAGGAACAGCGCGCCTGCGCTTACGTGCTGGCCGCGGCCGAAGAAGCGGCGGCCGACGCGGGTGTCGATTTCGAGAACCGGCGCGTGGGTATCGTTCTTGGCACGAACTTCTCCGGCATGGCCGCAGCCGAGGGATTTCTGGCGGGCGAAGAGACCGACCTCTCGCGCTACTCCGGCAATTACGTCATCCGGCGACTGCGGGAGCGTTATCCTTCCTCCGGCCCCGAGGCGATACTGAGCCTCTCCTGCGCCTCCGGCAACGCCGCGGTGGCCACCGGGCTCGAGTGGTTGCGCGAGGGCCGTGCCGATCTGGTTCTCGCCGGCGGCTACGACGAATTGAGCGAGACCGCCGTCGCGGGGCTCTCGGCGCTGCGGGCGATCACGCAGGACACCGTGCGGCCGTGGGACGCGGAACGCGGCGGAACGATCTTCAGCGAAGGCGCGGGCGTCTTCGTTCTCGAACCGGCCGACGGCGCCGACGAGCGCGGATACGACGGCTACGTCCGCGTGCTCGGGCGGGGCGTGAACAACGACGCGTTTCACATGACCGCCCCCGACAAGACCGGTGCGGGCATTATCCGCGCTATGGAGATGGCGCTGCACGATGCGGGCGCGGCCCCCGAGGAGATCGCGCATCTGAATCTTCACGGCACCGGCACGCGGTACAACGACATGATCGAGACCGCCGCCGTCCGCGGTGTCTTCGGCGACCATGTCGAGACGATGAGCTTCATCGCCAACAAGAGCCTCTTCGGCCACGCCATGGGTGCTGCCGGCGCGCTGGAGACGGCCATCTGCGCCCTGACCGTCCAGCGCGGGATCGTGCCGCCGACGATCGGGACGGAGACGCCCGATCCGGAACTGTTGTTGAACCTGGTCTTCGGAACGAGCGTTCAACAGGACGTCCCCGTGGCCATGACCAACTCCTACGGCCTCGGCGGCACCAACGCTTCGCTGGTCCTGGCCCGGGTATGACAATGACCGCACAGACACAGCGCTCGCTCGCTCTCGGCGGCGAGTTTCTCAAGCGACTCGAATCGCTGGCCGTGCAGGCGCGCCGGGAGGTGGCGGCGGGCAATGTCGCCGCGCGTGCCGGTGGCGTGCGCGGCGGGCGGGTGGAGTTTTTGGAGCACCGCGGCTACGTCGCCGGTGACGATCTGCGGGATCTGGACTGGCACGTTTACGCGCGCACCGGGGAGCCGTTCGTCAAGGTCTTCGGCGCCGAGCGCGAGAAATACGTCAACATTCTCCTCGATCTCTCGCCGAGCACGACCTTCTCCGCGGAGAAAGCCGTCTTCGCCTGCCGCCTCGCCGCGGCGCTGGCGCACGTGGCGCTGGCTTCCGGGGACACGGTCCGCCTCTTCTGCGCCGGGAGCGATCTGGCCACGCCGCCGCGGAAAGGCGTGCGCAACAGTCGCGAGTTGATCGCGTTCCTGGAGCGTTTGCCTACGACAGGCGCGCTGGACTGGAGCGAAGAGTCCGCACGCTACCGCAATTCGCCGAAACCGCCCGGTGCGCTCCTGATCGTTTCGGACTTCTGGGCCGATGAGGTGCTCGCGGCGCTGGCGCCCCTGTTGGACTGGCGGCAGGACATCGCGCTGCTGCAGGTGCTGACGCCCGCGGAGATCGACCCGCCGTTGAGCGGCAACGTTCGCCTCACCGACGCCGAGACCGGCGAGGAGGTTTCCCTCGGCCTTACCGCCGCGGATCTGGAGGCGTACCGCCGGGGCGTGGAGAAGACCCTTGCCGCGCTCGCCGATGGCGCGCGTCGCCGGGGCATGCGCCACCTGCTATGCCGCACCGATACGCCCTTCGAAAGCCTGGTCCTCACCTATCTGCGCCGCGGTGGACTGTTGCGCTAACCCCGCCGAATCGGTACCGTTAGGGTATCGCCGCCCGGCGAGGCGGCTTCGATACCGGAAGGACACGATGACCCAGGCCACCCTGCTCGTGCGCGCGACCGACCGCACCGGCATCGTCGCGGCGCTCTCCGATTTCGTCTTCCGCTACAAAGGCAATATCGTCGACGCGCACCAGCATTCCGACGAGGAGACGCAGACATTCTTCATGCGTCTGGTCTGGTCGCTCAAGGGCTTTTCCCTGGACAAGGACGCCATTCGCAGCGCGCTCGATATTCTCGCGCGCGGTTTCGATGATATGCGCTACCGGCTCTTCTACAACTCCCGTCCCCAGCGCGTCGCCGTCTTCGTCAGCCAGACTCCGCATTGCCTGTACGATCTGCTCCTGCGTCAGCAGATGGGTGAGCTTTCCGGCGAAATCGTCCACGTCATCAGCAACCACGAGACCTTGCGCAACGTGACCGAGCATTTCGATATTCCCTTCACCCTTATCCCCGTCGACAAACAGGCCAAGGCCGCCGCCGAGGAGCGGCAACTGGCGTTGCTGGAGGAATTGGAGATCGATCTGGTGGTGCTCGCGCGTTACATGCAGATCCTCTCGCCCCGCTTCTGCGAGGCGTGGCGAGACCGGGTCATCAATATCCACCACTCGTTCCTGCCGGCCTTCGTCGGCGGCAAGCCGTACCACCAGGCCAAGGAGCGCGGCGTCAAGATCATCGGCGCCACCGCGCACTATGTCACGCCCGAACTGGACCAGGGCCCGATCATCGTCCAGGACGTCACGCATGTCACCCACGAGGACGGCGTGGCGGACCTGATCCGCAAGGGACGCGATATCGAGCGACAGGTGCTCAGCACCGCCGTCCGCCTGCACCTGGAGCATCGGGTGCTGATCGAGGGCAACCGGACGGTGGCTTTTTCATAGCGTGATTTCCTGACGGCGCGAGGGGAGGGGACGGATGCGTACGCGCACGGAATACGACGCCATGGGCGAGGTGGAGGTGCCCGAAGATGCGCTTTACGGCGCGCAGTCGCGGCGGGCGTTGTTGAATTTCCCCGTCAGCGGCTGGCGGCTTCCCGAGTCGTTCGTGCGCGCCCTGGGCCGGATCAAGCGCGCCTGCGCCCGGGTCAACTGCGAGTTGGGCCTCCTCGACGCCGAGCGCACCGCCTGGATCGAGAGCGCCGCCGGGGAGGTGGCCGACGGGCTCCATGGCGACCAGTTCGTCGTGGACGTCTTCCAGACCGGCAGCGGCACCTCGACCAACATGAACGCCAACGAAGTGATCGCCAACCGCGCCATTCAGCTCGCCGGCGGGGTGGTCGGGAGCAAGGATCCTATCCACCCCAACGATCACGTCAACCTCGGCCAGTCCAGCAACGACGTCATCCCCGCCGCGCTCCACGTCGCCGCGGCCGAGAGGTTGAAGAACGACTTGCTGCCGGCGCTGGAGATGCTTCAACAGGGGCTCGAGAGCAAAGCCGGGCTTTTCGATACCTTTCTCAAAATCGGGCGCACGCACCTGATGGACGCCACGCCCATTCGCATGGGCCAAGTCTTCTCCGGCTACGCCGCGCAGGCGGCCGGGCATCGGCGGAAGCTCGCGCACGGGCTCGAACTGCTTAGCGAGCTTCCGCTCGGTGGCACCGCTGTCGGCACTGGCCTCAACACCGGCGCGACCTTCGGCGCGCGTGTCGCCGCGGCGCTGGCGGAGGATTTGAAGATCGACTTCGTCGAGGCCGAGAACCATTTCGAGGCCCAGGCCGTACGCGAGGCGGTGGTGGCGGTGGCGGGGGATTTGAAAGCCCTGGCGCTCAGCCTGGACAAGATCATGAACGATATCCGTTTCCTCGCCTCCGGACCGCGCTGCGGGCTTGGGGAACTCCAGCTGCCGGCGACCCAGCCCGGCAGTTCGATCATGCCCGGCAAGGTCAACCCGGTCATCTGCGAGGCGGTGATGCAGGTCGGCGCCTTCACCGTCGGGGCGGACGCGGCGATCAGTCACGCGGCGGCGACCCTCTCGAACTTCGAACTCTGCGCGGCCGCGCCGCTGATGGCGTGGCATCTGCTCGAAACCATGCGGCTGCAGGCCAACGCGATCCGCGTCTTCCAGGCCAACGCCCTGGACGAGCTGGCCTGCCACGTCGGCCAGTGCGAGGCCTATATTGAGCACAGCCTCGCGCTCTGCACCGCGCTGGTGCCGCATATCGGCTATGATCGCGCCGGCGAGATCGCCAAGGAGGCCTGCCTCACCGACCGCACCGTGCGCGAGATCGCCCGCGAGAAGAGCGGACTCGACGAGGCCACGCTCGCGACGGTCCTGGACGCACGGCGCATGACCGGGCCGGAAGGGAGGGCATGAAGGAGATCGTCGCTGACGAGGCCCTGATCGCCACGCGCGAACTCTATTGCGGCGCCTGCGGCGCATACCTGCGCGAGCATTGCCCCGGCTGCACCGAGAACGTCGGCTTCACGTGGTGCAAGGCGCGAAGCTGTTGTCTCGAGAACGGGCGCGCTACCTGCGCGGCGTCTCCGACGCATGCGAATCCGAAGGACTGCGCGTTCTTTCACAACGTGATCGCGCGGATCTTCGTCTTCCGCTCCGACCGCCCGCAATGCATCGCCCGCATCCGCCAGATCGGGGACGGGGCTTAGGGCCCGTTAAGCAATAATTTCAGAATTTCGATCTTATTGCTTAACGGGTCCTTAGCGCCAGAGCCTGCCGCGGCAGCGACTCAGCGGCGGTGATCCTTGACGATGTTCTCCAACTCCTGCAGCGCCCCTTCCAGCTTCTGGTGTTCCTTGGCCTCGGTCAATCCGCGCAGGCAGACCAGGGCCATCACCCCGCCGGCGGCGCAGGCGAAGTAGTATTCGATCTGCCCTTTGTCGTGCACCACGACGAAGAAGACGTAGGCGATGATCAGCCCGATGACCGCGTAGACGGCCTCGCGGATATAGCCGCGCGAGATCCGTCGCTGCCGATTGATCCACTGCTTGACTTCCTCTTCCATTCTCCCTCTCCCTGTTCGGTAGACTGCCGAGACAATATAGAGTATAGCACGCGCAGAAGGGAAAGGAAGGTTGTTTTCAAGCGACCGGCTTGCGTGCGCGCATCAGCCAGTGTGGCATCGGCGGCGGCAGGGGGGTGAGTTCGCAGTCGGTGAAACCGGCCGCGGCGAGCCAGTCGCGCAGTTCCGCCTCGGAGAAGACCCAGCCGTTCTCGGTGGTCAGGGCCATGTTCAGCGCGAAGAGCGCGGAGAACTTCGGCGCCGCGTGGGTGGCGTCGGTCATCACGTCCATGACGTATACCGTGCCGCCGGGCGCGAGCGCGGCATAGGCTTTCTCGAGCAGCTTGACGATCGCCGGCGGCGATTCCTGGTGCAGCATGCCGAAGAAATTCACCGCGTCGAGGTCTGACGGGAAGGAGGTCTCGTGATAGCTCCCGGGCAGCGTCTGTACCCGCTCGGCTATTCCCTGCGCGGCGATCAACTCCTCCGCGATCTTCGCTACCGGGGGCAGGTCGAGCACCGTGCAGCGGATCTGCGGATACGCCTGCGCGATCAGCACCGCGTAGGTTCCCGGGCCGCCGCCGACGTCGAGGAGACGCCGGCAGCCGGTATAGTTCAGGTGCGGCAGGACCGCGCGGCCGATGCCGAGGGCGCGCCCGTGCATGGCCAGAACGAAGGTGCGCGTGCGCTCGGGTTCCTCGCCGAGATGAATCGCCGGGTTTTCGACCGGCCGGCCGGTGCGGACGAAATCGCGCGCCTTGCCCCAGGCGCCGTAGACGTCGCGGTTGTAACGAATCGCGCCGGTAAGGTCCGCGGGGGAACCGGGCACGAGAAAGAGCGCGGCCTCCTCGCCGTTGCGGTATTCTTCGCCGTTCTTCTCCAGCAGGCCCAGCGCTACGCAGGCGTTACACAGCAGGCGCATCCCGCGCGGATCCTGCCCCAGCGATGCCGCCAGCGTCTTCGCGTCGGCTTGCCGGATCTCGGCCAACTTGGCGAAAAGTCCCGCGTCCAGGGCTCCGAAGAGCGTCGCCGAGTCGTAGAAGGCGCTGGCGAGGTCAACGATTCTCTGTGGGTTGGGCATCGGCTTTCTCGCTTTTGGCCGTTTCGGCCTTCGGCGCGGCTTCGAGTTCCTCGGCTTCGCGTTGCAGCAGGCGCGCGCCCCGTTCCCGGAGTTCCTGCCGCTTCTGCTTTTCCTGTTGAACGAGCTTTTCCTCGATGGCGTTCATTTCTTCGGTCGGCGGTTGCGTCTTCCGCTCGGCTTCTTCGCGTTGTCTCGCCCGTTTCTCGGCTTCCTCTTCCCACGCCGCATCGAGCGCCTCGGTATCGAGCGGGACGGGCGTGGTCGCCTTCGGCGTTGTCGGGGCGGTTTCGGTCGGGGAGATATCGCCGTAGGAGTCGAACAGGTCCGGCTCGCGGTCGTCGGCGCCGGCCCGCCGGATCTTGAGCGCGCAGTGGAGGACGAATCGCGGCAATAACAGTTCCAAGTGCCCGTGCGTGTCGGTGTAGACGTCTTCGAGCGTCTCCACGATTTCGCCGGTCCAGCAGTTCCAGATCTCGACGGCATAGCGCCCGCGGCGGATGTCGGGCAGGATCAGCTCGACGTCCTCGTAGATGCGGCGTCCTTTGAGCGAGCGCGAGTTGCCGCGGGTGAAGGGCATGCGCGAAATCTGCTCGATGTCGTGGACATAGACGTAGAACATCTCTCCGTCGCCGAGGACCGCCGTGCGCAGCTTCTTTGTCGAGATGTTCTTCGCGTGAAAAGCGGTCCGCCACTCGACGGTCAATTTCGGTTCGTGTGGTCCGCGCCGCTTGTCTTCGCCGGCGATGAACTTCGCCAGCGGGGTATAGACATGGTACAGCTTCTCCAGCGAGAGCCACTCGAACCACCAGAAGAACGGCGCGGCGCCGGCGTTGCTTGTCCAACTGATCCACAGCCCGCCGTAGAGGTCCCCCGCCAGCACGTCCGGGCTCGAGGCGTTCCAGTTGCCGCCGTACTCGGTGACCATGAAGGGCTTTTTCAACGGGTAAAACCTTTCGTTGGTCTTGGTCAGTACGTCCAGCAGCGGCCGCCTGGGGTCGTGGTAGGCGTCGCAGCAGATGTAATCGATGCAGTCGAGCGCGACCATCTTCATGTCGACGACCTTGTAGTCGCCGGAGTAGTGCGTGGTCAACGGGTGACGGCCGTGGTCCTGGCTGCGCAGATACGCGGTCATCTCCTGGTGCCAACGATGCACGTGGCCGCTGCGCCAGAAGTGGCTGTTTTGAGCACCGGTGAGATTGAGCTCGCTCCACATCTCCATGCCGTAGACATGGGTGGCGTAGCCCCAGCGCGCGGCGATGTAGCGTAGTTTGTCGCGGTAATACGCCTTGGCGTCCTCGTCGGTGAAGAGGTCCCGCGCGTGGCGCAGAAAGCCGCCGTTGCCGGTGAAATACGGTGAGAACTGGAACTCCGCGTCGGCCTGCTTGCCCTCGGCGGCCTTGCCGTGGTTGTCGATGACCAGGTGGATGTATTGCCCGTGCGCTTCGGCCAGGTCGATCAGCATGTCGAGTTTGTAGGCGTTGACCTGGTTGTACCGTCCCAGGCCGTGGTAATGTTTCCAGCGCGCCGTCCACTCCAGCCCCAGCCACCACGAGGCCATCCATACCTCGAAGGCGTTGCATCCCACTTCTTTCATGCGCGGCAGCGTCTCCTCGTAGACGCGCAGCCCGCGGTCCTTTGGGGCTGGTTCGTCGGGGTACCAGCCTTTGCGTCCCGGGCTTTGTTTGGTGTGCAGGATCGCCTGGTAATGGCGCGGATCCTGCGGCGAACGGAAGGAATGCCCGAGCGGAAAGAAGAATTCGCCGTTCTCGAACTCGAAGCAGCGCGGGTCCTTCTGCGAGACGCGTACGAACCCCCGCGCCTCGCCCGGGGTCACCGCCAACACGCGCTCCTGCGAGACATGCGTCTCCTCGCGTCCGGTAACCGGTGAGCGGTACGTCGCGCTGAGGCGATAGACGTAGCGCCCGGCCTGTCGGGGGGTGAAGCGCACCTTGAAGACACCCGGCCCCACCGGCTCGTAAGTATCCTGGTAATTCTCCCCTTCGGCGTCCGAGCCGAGGCGACGCTGGAATTCCTGGTAGTAGAACGCCGGCACACGAATGCGCTCGCCGCCCGGGGCGGCGAACTCCGCGTCGATGGCGATTTCGTTTTGTCGGAAGGGATTGTAGAAAGGGCGGTTGACGTTGAAGGTGAATGTGGCCGTCTCGTACTGCGTCACCTTCTCCACGGCGGTCTGGAAGTTCACGATTGACAGCGGTTGAGCGAACGGACTGGGTCGACCGACCATGTCCGGCACGGCCTGCACTTGCGGACGGTCCACCGCCGGATACGCGATCATGTTGTCGATGGCGATTTCGCCTGCATACGGTTTGTCGCCCTGGATCGCTATGCCCAACATGCTGACATGAGAGAGGAAATAGCGGCTCCAGGTCATCTCGTGCCCCAGCGGTGTCAACTCCGTGCTGCCCTCGGCAAGATCGACGTGGACGGTGTTCCAGCCCGGATGCAGCGCCTGGGCACTCACCCACTCGGCCTCCTGGCCGTAACGCGCTTTCTGATAGCGCCTTCCGAGCGCGGAGAAGGCGTAGCCGTCCTTGTGTTTCAGAAGCAATCGTGCCTGGACGCGCGTGTGGGCGGGAAGGTCTTCGGGGATATAGACGTCGAAGCGGATCGCCTCGACAATGGTCGCCGGTTGGTCGCTGCGTCGGTCGAAGCCGCACAGCGTGATCGGATCTTCGTAGCTGCCGCGCCAGACCGTACTGTTTGCGGGAAATTCCACCGGTACGATCAGGGAATCGCCGTGCTCGGCATCGACAGGTGCCAGACGCGTCTCCACTTCGTCGACGCCATGCCAGTCCTCGCGGGTCGGGTCGGTTTCGGAGAAATCGCGTGCAATCGGGTTAAGTCTTTCGTCGGCAGCGTATTCCGACCCGACGGCATGAGTCGGGACAAGGCAGGATGCGCTCAGAAGCGCCGCCAGGATCATGCTACTCAAAGCAAAACGATTCGTCATAGGCTGTAATATTACGTTGCGTAATCCCGCAAGGTTCGGCTTTTCATTTAACTTTAATCGCTATTGTCGAATTGGCAAGGGTTTTCCTTCGGAACGTCTCCGCGTCGGCAATTTATTATTCTTTATCCGGCAAGGAATTACAGCGTCATAGCAGGAAAATCTCCGTCCTTCGCGCACGGGAATCGGTCGCAGAGGCGACAATGGCGATTGCCAGGGAACGCGAAGAAAAAGCGCTTGACATCCACGCTGGCGTCTGTAGTGTTCCCGCTCTTGCGGATTTCATATAAGGAAACGGAACCAGGTCATGGCTCGCGAAACGAAGAAGACTGCCACGAAAACGACGACGAAGACGACCAGGAGCTCTTCCGGAAAGAAATTGGTCATCGTCGAGAGTCCCGGCAAGATCAAGTCGCTCAAGAAGTTCCTCGGTCGCGGCTTCTCGGTCAAAGCCTCGATGGGGCATGTGCGCGATATCCCTTCCAAGGGGCGCGGGCGCGAAGCCTTCGGCATCGATTTCGAGAACGGGTACCAGCCGACCTACGTACCGATCAAGGGACGCGAGAAGACGCTGGCGGATCTGAAGAAAGCGGCCGACAAGGCCGACGAGGTATTCCTCGCGCCCGATCCGGACCGCGAGGGCGAGGCCATCGCCTGGCATCTGAAGGAGGCGCTGGATCTTCCGGACGAGAAAGTCCGCCGGGTGACGTTCAACGCGATCACCAAGAATGCCGTGCAAGAGGCGATCGACCATCCGGGCAAGCTCGACATGAACCTCGTCAACGCCCAGCAGGGCCGGCGCGTCCTGGACCGGATCGTCGGCTTCTCCCTCTCGCCGTTTCTCTGGAAGAAGGTCACCAAGGGCCTCTCCGCCGGGCGCGTCCAGTCGGTGGCGGTACGGCTGGTGGTCGAACGCGAGAAGGAGATCGAGGCGTTCGATCCGCGCGAGTACTGGAAGATCGTCGCCGAACTCTCTCGCGAGGGCGAGCGCTTCGACGCCCTGCTGGTCGAGTGGGAGGGCCAGAGCCTCACCCTCGCCGATATCGACGACGAGACCGCCAAGGCGATGCGGGAGGATCTGAAGAAGACCGACGGCTTCACCAACAGCGAGGCCGTGGCCAAGGAGGTGGCCGCCGCGCTCGAGAAGGCCGAGTATGTCGTCGAGAAGGTGGAGGAGAAGGAGAGCACGAGCCGGCCCAAGCCGCCGTTCATCACCTCCACCCTGCAGCAGGCGGCGAGCACGTTCCTGGGTTTCAATACCGCCCGCACCATGCGCGTGGCCCAGCAACTCTACGAGGGCATCGAGGTCGAAGGCTCGCATACCGGCCTGATCACCTACATGCGAACCGACTCTACGCGCATCTCCCCCGAGGGACTCGGTGACGCGCGCGGCTATATCGGCGAGCATTACGATCCGGAATACCTGCCGGAGAAGGCACATGTCTACAGCAGCAAGAAGGGCGCGCAGGACGCGCACGAGGCGATCCGCCCCTCCACGGTCGGTTATACCCCCGACCGCATCAAACCGTTCTTGAGCGAGGAGCAGTTCAAGCTGTACGACCTGATCTGGCGTCGCTTCGTCGCCAGCCAGATGACGCCTGCGCGCTACCACAACACCACCGTCCACATTCGCGCGGCCGCGGGGCGCCTCGATGCCAGGGGGCGGCGGGTGCTGTTTCCGGGGCATACCGTCCTGGGGCTGGAATTCCGCCGCAAGAGCCAGAAGAAGGTCGAGGCCAAGGACGAGAAGGACGAAGCCGAGGAGACCAAGAGCGAGGACAAGGATCAGTTCCTTCCGCCGCTGGCTGTCGACGACGTTCTGCAGAAGCACGACCTGCGGTTGAGCCAGCATTTCACCCAGCCGCCGCCGCGTTACAGCGAGGCCAGCCTCGTGCGCGCGCTGGAACGCGAGGGGATCGGCCGCCCTTCCACGTATGCGCCGATCATCAAGACGATCCAGGACCGCGGATACGTCGTCCAGCACAGGCGCCGTTTCCACGCCACCGAGCTCGGTCGCGCGGTGACCGATATCCTCATGCGCAACTTCGACAAGATCATGGATATCCACTTCACCGCCAAGATGGAGCAGGATCTCGACGACGTGGAGGAGGGCGAAGTCGACTGGGTCAAGCTGATCGACAATTTCTACCAGCCCTTCGCCAGAGAACTCGAGGAGGCCAGCGAGCACGCCCAGCCGCTGAAGGGACGTCCCGCCCCGGGGGGCGAGAAATGCCCGCAGTGCGGCGCCGACATGATCATCCGTTACTCCAAGAGCGGCGCCTTCCTCGGCTGCGTCAATTACCCCGACTGCAAGGGGCTGCTGCCGATGCCCGGCGAGGAGAAAGACGACGAGGACGGCGAGGAGGAGGAAGCCCCGCAGTGCCCGCGCTGCGGCGAGGCCACGATCAAGAAACGCTCGCGCTTCGGCGAGTTCTACGCCTGCACCCAGTATCCTGACTGCAAGCAGACCGTGCCCATCGGCAAGGACGGCAAGGCGGCGAAGCTGCCCGAGATCCACAAGGACTGCCCGACGTGCAATATCCGCATGAACGTCAAGTCCGGCCGCTCCGGGCTCTCGCTGACCTGCCCGGAATGCAAGTATATCGAGTATCTCGACAAGGACGGCAATGTCATCGAACTGCCGAAGGTCGAGGGCGTCACCTGCGAGAAATGCGCCGCGGAGATGGTCGTGCGCATGTCCCGGCGCGGTCCGTTCCTGGCTTGCAGCGCTTTTCCCAAGTGCCGCAGCACCAAGCCCTTGCCCAAAGAGGGCGAAGAGAACGGCGAGGAGAAGCCAAAGAAGAAGACCGCCAGAAAGAAGACCGCCAGGAAGAAGACCGCCAGGAAGACGGCGAAGAAATCCCCCAAGAAGAAAACCGACGATGCCGAACCTGCTGGAGAGGACGAGGCGCCGTTCTGAAATTCCGGGTTTTTCGCCCGCCAGCCGGCAGTATGTTCGCAACATGTTGTTGCTCAAGGCATTGCATATCCTCCCCGCGCGGGAGGATTTTTTTCGTTTTCGCAAATATGCCGAAGGAAGGCCCCGTCCGGCGGATATGTATTTCGTGAAGAGACATCCTTACTCCCAAACCCCGCGGGCCTGTTTTCAAGAGGCCCCACCCCTGCGGCCCGTTCTACCTCCCCCGGAATGGGCCGCTTTTCGTTTCCCCCGGTTCGTGCCGGACTCCCGGTAATGCCAGGCGGTATCCTCCTGCTCGCTCAAGCGTCTCCCCCCCCTTGCCATCCTGCGTCCCCCGGTTACCATGGAGGAGTCCGCTTCTACAGGATATCCGCCATGCCCAAGCCCGATCCGCCGAACCAGGTCGACCCGCGCCTCGCGACTCTCGCCGCTTCGCTTCAGGCGCGGCTGGAGATGGAGCAGTCGCTGGGTGTGGAGCATATCGCCTGGCATACGCTGCCCGCGGGCGAGATCCTGCCGCCGCGTGCGGTGGAGGATCACCCGTGGGCACCGGGACGGGAAGCCGCCGCGCCGGCTCAACCGGCTCATGTTGAAGAACCGCCGCCCGTGCCGGTGACCGCCTCGCCCCGCGAACCACGGACCGCTTCGTGCGGCCGCTCGTCCCGTCAGGTCGAGCCGAACCAGACCGGCTCGCCGGAAAAGCTCGCCGCTATCGCGCCGGTGGTCGAGGAGGCGCTTTCGTGCACGCGCTGCCGGCTCTGCGAGAAGCGGACGCAAGTGGTCTTCGGCGAGGGCGATCTGGACACCGACCTCGTCTTCGTCGGCGAGGGCCCCGGGCGCGACGAGGACCGGCAGGGCCAGCCGTTCGCGGGCCGCGCGGGGCGTTACCTCAGCCGCATGATCGAGGGCGGGATGAAGCGTCCCCGGAGTTCCGTCTACATCTGCAACATCATCAAGTGCCGCCCGCCCGGCAACCGCGATCCGCTTTCCGACGAGCAGGAAGCCTGTACGCCGTATCTGCACGAACAACTGGCGGTCATTCGGCCCAGGGTCGTCGTCGCGGTGGGGCGCATCGCGGCGAATTATCTCACCGGGCAGACCCTCCCGGCCGAGAAGCTGCGGGGCAACTGGTTCGAGTACCGCGGCATTCCGCTGATGCCGATCTATCACACCTTGTTTCTGCTGCGCCAGCGCGAAGCGCAGGGCCGTGGCAACGACTTCGAACAGAAGACCTGGCGGGATATCCAGGAGGTGATGAAGCGGCTGGGGTAGAGGGCATGATTACGGTATTTCGGCATAGCCAAGAAGCGAAAAGCTCAGATCGTGTCTATCGCACCTTCAACCGGTTCTTCCTGACCGTGAACGGGCAGTTCTTCAAGTGCGCCTGCAGGTAAACCCGCTTCTTCGCCGCGCGTTGCCAGACCTTGGCGGGTATTCCCCCGGAATACCGGCAGACTCCGCCCATTCGAGCATGAGAATCAAAATCAGCAAGACGTTCATGCAGGCACCTTTCCCGGAAGTGGTCTACATTATAATCGAGACAAAGAAAGCCGGTGCCGTCGATGCGTTCTCCGCCGCGCAACTTTTCTCGGATAATCCATTCCTAATCGCTTTCTCATCGCGCGGTTTCCGTTCGGGCGCTACAATGCCCGGCAGACACGTGAAGCGGGGAGGTGGCATGCACGAGATCAAACCCGAAGACCTCGAGATCAAAACCCTCGGCGAGTGCAAGATCGATTCGTCCCTGAGGCGCAATTCCAGTTGCATCATCTTCACGCGCGACGAGGATCGCATTCTCTATCACGACGAGTTGCGCCTGCTGCGCAGCAGCGGCGAGACCTTCGAGAACTGCGCCTCGCTGGAGATGGCCGGCCCGCGCGAGAAGATCTACTTCGACGCCTCCAAGTGTCGCGCGGGCGTGGTCACCTGCGGCGGGCTCTGCCCGGGCCTCAACGACGTCATCCGCGCCATCACCCTCGAACTGTGGTACAACTACGGCGTCCGCGCCATCCACGGCTTCCGCTACGGCTACCAGGGCTTTATCGCCAAGTACGGCCACGAGACCATGGATCTCAATCCCAAGAGCGTCGACGGACTGCAGGATCTCGGGGGCACCGTACTCGGCTCCTCCCGCGGCCCGCAGGAGCCTTCGGATATCGCCGACTGCCTCGAACGCATGGGCATCAATATGCTCTTCGCCATCGGCGGCGACGGCACCCAGCGCGGCGGGCTCGCGATCAGCCGTGAATTGGAGAAGCGCAACCTCAAGGTCGCGGTGGTGGGCGTGCCCAAGACCATCGACAACGACCTGCAGTTCGTCGACGAGAGTTTCGGCTTCCAGACGGCCTTCTCCGCGGCGCACCAGCCCGTCCGCTGCGCGCATGTCGAGGCCGCCGGAACGCCCAACGGCGTCGGGTTGATCAAGCTCATGGGGCGGCACTCGGGCTTTATCGCCTGCTACGCGGCCATGGCCATGAGCGACGTCAACTACGTGCTCATCCCCGAGGTGCCGTTCAAACTCCAGGTCTTTCTCTCGCACCTGAAGGAGCGCCTGCAGACGCGGCATCATGCCGTGATCGTCGTCGCCGAGGGAGCCGGGCAGGATCTGATGGCCAGCCCGATGGACGATCGCGACGCTTCCGGCAACGTCAAGTTGAAGGATATCGGCGTCTTCCTCAAGAAGGAGATCGTCGAGTTCATGAAGACGCACGACATGGAGTGCGACGTCAAGTACATCGACCCGAGCTACATCATCCGCAGCGTCCCGGCCAACGCGCAGGACAGCATCTACTGCTCGCGCCTGGGGCACTCGGCGGTGCACGCGGCGATGGCCGGAAAGACCGAGATGATTGTCGGCCGCTGGGGCGGCGAGTTCGTCCATATTCCGGTGCCGGCGGCCACGAGCAGCCGCAAACAGGTCGACCCGGCCGGGACCTTGTGGCGTTCGGTGCTCGAGACCACGGGCATGCCGGCGCGCTTCGAATAGCCCAAACCGCAGGGGTAGCGGACAGGCCGGCGTGGGGAATACGGCGCGGCGATCCGGGGGAGGATCGCCGCGCGAATTCTTTTTGCGCCCTCTCCGCCTTGCCACTCGTCATCCCCCTCCCTATACTCGCATCCATGTTCGACCTCGTGTGGCTGCCGCTGCTGTGCCCGCGCGCGCGGCGCGCGCTTCTCTGCGCGTTGCTGGGATTCGCCTGTTTCTACCTCGCCTTCTACGGCCTGATGCGCCGCCGCGAGGTGATCGTGCAGTATCGCGGCTGCGCCTGCCACGGCTACGCGGTCGAGATTTCGGGCGAATACGATAACGCGATCGGCCTCTGGGCTGAACGCCTGTTCATGCCCTGCATGGAGTTGGAGGAGGAATGCTGTTACATGAGGGATGACGCGGATGCTGTCTGCCGACGCTTCCGTCTCTTCCTCGCGAAGAAAAGGTGATTCATGCTAATACTACAACGCCAGATTCGGTCCGAAACACTTGGGTAGATCACGGATGAACACGC